>CANCRX010000125.1 GCA_947380655.1 Alcaligenaceae bacterium
GATGCAGTACCCGCGATCGCACGCAAACTCCAGACACTCATGGACGTCGGTCTTTCTTACCTGCGTCTCGGACAGAGTGCCACCACACTTTCAGGTGGCGAAGCACAACGCGTCAAGCTCTCACTTGAGCTATCCAAACGCAGCACCGGCAGCACCTTCTATATCCTGGATGAACCGACAACGGGACTGCATTTCCATGACATTGCTTTACTGCTTCAGGTACTGAACCAGTTGGTTGAGGCAGGTAATACGGTCGTTGTGATTGAACACAATCTGGATGTAATCAAAACGGCGGACTGGGTCGTGGATATGGGACCTGAAGGCGGAGATGGCGGCGGGCAAGTTGTTGTGCAAGGCACGCCAGAGGCCATTGCGGCGTCTACTGCGAGCCACACGGGACATTATCTGGCCCGTGTGCTGGAACCTCGCAGCGCTCAATAACCGCTCATCACTCAGCGTTCGCGGGAGCAGTTAAGGAAACGTGACACCCGCTGCGCGCACGGCGGAGGCGGCCGCATTGGAACAGCTGGGCGAGACCACAATGGGGACAGGTGACTCGCACACCATGCCGCCCGCGTATGCCCAAGCTTCGTAAGGACGGCCCGGTTCGAGATCACGACCTGCGAGTTTTGTACCTGTCCACTGCCCCCATACGACTTTGATGCGCGTTGACTTGCGGCATCCGCCAGAGGTCTTGGCATCACAGACGTCAAGTGCTTTATTAATCGCGCTCTCAGAGGTTGGATGACCACAGACAGCGGCTTGCGCGTGAAGAATCCCACCACCCAGGACCGTACCTTGCTCGGACAATACAGATGCGACCCATCCGGCAGCACAGTTACTTTCAACAGAAACCAGAGGTGCCGGTGTGCGAGCCGTGCGGGCAAAGTAATCACTCACAAGCTTTGAGACATTGTCCGCAGGCAATGAATCGACAAAGGCCAGCGTACAGTTGCCCCCAGTCGGCGCGCATATCTGGACCAGAGAAAGTCGGCCGCTATTTTCTACACGCGGAGATTCTCCGAGGGGTGTGGTTGGGGCAGGTGGATTTTGTGTGGAAACGTTCAACCCCGGAGCCGTGGTCGGCGCACAAGCCGTAAGCGTAACGGTCAGCAACAGGACGAGCCAGGTTGAAAGCAAGGTTTTAGAATTTGATATGGATTTGCGCATCATAGACATGATGATCTCCTTAAAGCTGGTCTCCCATCTGAAACAGACGGTGATGTTCGCGGATAGCAAAACGATCCGTCATGCCGGCAATGTAATCAGAAATTTTGCGCGCTTGTGTCATCTCATCCGGATGACGGTAGTCGGGTGGCAATAAACGCGGTTCCTGTACAAATGCGCTAAACAATTCACGAACAATACGCCGCGCTTTGTTGGTCATGCGCATCACTTGAAAATGCCGGTACAGATTTTCAAACAAAAACTTTTTCAATACATCCGCTTCTTGCCGGATTTCTGGCGAAAAGGCGACAAGCGCACCGCAATGCCTGGCTGCATTCGCATCAGAGGGTGAGGCCTGCAACAATCTGGCTGCGGTTGTGTGCGTCACATCAGTAATCAATGTATTGATCATACGCCTGATTGTTTCTGCTACGGCGCGTCGTGACTGTAAATCTGGCCAGGCACTCATCACGCGTGCGTAATGACGCGCAAATATGGGTACTGTTTGCATTTGCTCAAGCGTGAGCAACCCTGACCTCAGACCATCGTCTATATCGTGATTGTTATAGGCAATTTCATCAGCCAGATTGGCCAGCTGGGCCTCAAGCGATGGCTGGGTGCGATCGATAAATCTTTGTCCGACATCGCCGAGTAATTTTGCATGAGAGAGAGAGCAATGTTTAAGAATCCCCTCGCGCGTCTCAAAACACAAATTCAGACCATTAAACGAGGCATAACGCTCCTCGAGCTCATCAACCACCCGCAAGCTTTGCAAGTTGTGCTCAAAACCGCCGGAGTCCGGTGAAAATTCGCGCATACACGCATTGAGTTCGTCTTGCCCAGCGTGACCGAAAGGCGTGTGCCCCAAATCATGTGCCAGCGCGATCGCCTCTGTCAGGTCTTCGTTCAGCTGCAGGCTACGAGCCAGCACCCGCGCGATTTGTGCGACCTCCAACGAGTGCGTCAGACGGGTGCGAAACAAATCGCCCTCGTGATTAATGAATACCTGTGTTTTGTACTCAAGCCTGCGAAATGCGCTCGCATGAACAATACGATCACGATCTCGCTGAAACTCGCTGCGATTACCCGGTGCGGGCTCCTCATGGCGCCGACCTCGGCTGAGCTCGGAACGTAAGGCGTAGACAGCAAGCTCAGTCATTGAAATCGTTCCTTTGGTCAGAGTAGAGAAGTCAGCATGATTAAATCAGCGTGTATTTAATTCAAATTTTTAAGCCGTATTTCTTAAGATCACTTCAGCGACCATTTCTGCAGGCGCAGCGCGGCGCATGGTTTCCCCGATCTTAGGCATCAATACAAATTTAATTTCACCGGCTTCTGTTTTTTTATCACCTTGCATCAATGACCGCCATTGCTCTACACCGCCGAGCCGGGGGCCAATGATCGGGCAACCAATTGCAGCAACTAAATCGCGTACGCGCTGTACGTCCGCTTTGGGGAAACCCAATAACTCAGAAGACAGATCGGCTGCCATCACCAGTCCACAACCAACGGCCTCGCCGTGCAACCATTCGCCATAACCCATACCCGCCTCAATCGCGTGGCCAAAAGTATGTCCGAGGTTAAGAATCGCACGTAAGCCTGTTTCACGCTCGTCTTTCGAAACCACCCAGGCTTTGTACTCGCACGAACGGCGAATCGCGATGGCCAGCAGTTCTGGATCCCGGGCACGTAGCCCGGCAACATTTTTTTCACACCACTCAAAAAATTCAGGGTCTAGAATCAGGCCGTATTTAATCACCTCGGCCAGACCTGCTGACATTTCACGATCGGGCAGGGTGTTGAAAACATCCGTATCAATTTCAACCGCGATTGGCTGATAAAACGCGCCAATCATGTTTTTACCCATCGGGTGATTTACCGCTGTTTTACCCCCTACCGAGGAATCCACTTGTGACAGCAACGTTGTAGGGACCTGCAAAAACCTCACACCACGCATATATACCGCAGCGGCAAAGCCCGCCATATCCCCGATCACACCTCCGCCCAAGGCGACAATGACACATTTCCTGTCAAGCTTGGCGCCTAGCATTGCATCAAAAATCTGATTAAGTGTGTCGAGGTTTTTGTGTGACTCACCATCGGGCAACATGACGGTCATCACTGGGCAGCCGGTTTGATTGAGCGCCCCGCATACCCGCTCACCCATCAGTGCATGAATCTTAGGGTTGGTGATCAAGGCAATCGTGGTGGTATCGGACGGGATGCTTTGAGCCAGCGTATCAAGCCTGCCGGGAGCAATATTGATTGGATAGTGGCCGCCAGGTGTTGCAACATTGACGGTTTGTAGGGTAGGGCTCAAGATTGATTCTCTTTAGGAGTGTCTGCCGCAACCTCTGGTTGGGGCTTAATGAATGGGGCAAAAACCTGATGGGTAAATTGTTGATCGCGAGGATCTAAGGTTTTTTCTATTTTTTTAAGTTCATCAATCAACTGGCCCACCAGTACAGAAACAGACACCGTACCAGTATCCATAATGACATCAGCGACCTCTTGGTAAAGAGGTTCGCGCATCTCGAGCAAATTACGTAAAGTTGCCTTCGGATCGGCGGTCGCCAGCAACGGGCGGTTACGATCACGGCTGGTGCGACGAAACAATTCTTCAACGGTCGCACGCAAATACACGACGATCCCACGACCACGCAACGCTTGCCTGTTTTCGCTCGCCAACACCGCTCCGCCTCCGGTCGCCAGAACAATTCCAGGTCGAACCGTGCACTCATTGAGCACTTGCCGTTCGCGTTTACGGAAACCCGGCTCACCCTCGATCTCAAAAATCACGGGGATTCTGACCCCGCAACGCGCCTCGAGCTCATGGTCCAGATCTAAAAAGTCACGCTGCAAAGCACGCGCCAGTCCCTTTCCAATCGTTGTTTTGCCTGCACCCATCATGCCGACCAGAAAAATCGGCAGGTTATGGGGCAAGGAATAGAGAGCCGTGGAGGCTGTGTGCGGGCTGGGGACCGCTGCCGGCGAAGGATCAGCCGGCACAGGGCTTGTGCCTGGTGTGCCGGCAGAAATCAAATCGCAGGTTTTGTCGCTAGAGGCGTGCATAACGGGCGTCAATGCGTTAATCATGACCACATTATCCCATTGACCGGATAGATTGGGCAGTGGGAGGCAAGCTAAACCATGCAAAGAGTCGAGCAAACGCTTGTAAAACCTTTAAAATGACCCGCAATGAGCAAATCTTCCACACATCACGACGACGACAACTACGACGATGACGCTAAACCGTCAGGATCTCGACTTGTCCGATTTTTTCTCAAACTCACCATTCTGGCGACGGGTCTGGCTGCCTGCGGGGCGCTGCTAATCGGCATGGCCTTCGCGCTCGCCTGGCCAAACCTGCCTGACCTGAATGCGATGACGGACTATCGGCCGCGGGTTCCGCTACGTATCTTTACCGCCGATAAGGTTTTACTCGGCGAATTCGGTGAGGAACGCCGTAACGTGCTGCGTTTTAACGAAATCCCCGATGTCATGAAATCAGCCGTGCTTTCAGCTGAAGACGACCGGTTTTATCAACATGGCGGTATCGATTGGTTTGGCGTGGTGCGCGCGGGCCTGACTAACCTGATTTCCATGCAAAAAACGCAAGGTGCCAGTACCATCACCATGCAGGTTGCACGTAATTTTTATCTTTCTTCTGAAAAAACGTATTCGCGCAAGTTCTACGAATTACTCCTGACGTTCAAAATCGAAGCAAGTCTCTCAAAAGACCAAATCCTCGAGCTTTATTTAAATCAGATTTATCTCGGCAACCGTGCTTACGGTTTTGCTGCAGCGTCACGCACTTATCTGGGCAAACAACTCGCCGACATTACCCCTGCCGATGCCGCATTACTCGCAGGGATTCCCAAGGCGCCCTCGCGCTTTAACCCAATCGCCAACAAAGCGCGTGCCGTTGTGCGCCAACGCTATGTTCTAGGTCGGATGCACTCACTGGGCTATCTGACTGAGGCCGAATACAAAGCGGCACTGGCCCAACCAGTGGTCATCAAATCCTCAGAGGGCACCCCAGCTGGCGGCTATGCAGTTCACGGTGAGTATGCGGCCGAACTCGCTCGTCAGCTCATGATCAGCGTGTATCCCGATAACGTCTATTCCCGCGGATTGAATGTCTACACCACGATCCAGTCCAAAGATCAGGAGTGGGCCTACCAGTCTTTACGCGAAGGCGTACTGGACTACACCCGTCGCGCGCCCTATCCAGGCCCTGAAGCACAAACAAACATGCCCGCAGGGATAGAAAACGATCCCGCCAAACTCGATGAGTTTCTGGACGGCGTCTTTGAAAAACATCCTGATCGCACAGAAATGCTGATCGGCGTGGTGTTGTCGGTTAAGCCCGATGAGGTTCGCGTCGCGCGCAGTGCCAGTGACATCATTACGATTAAAGACAAAAAAGCACTGGGAGTCATAGCACGAGCACTCAACCCCAAAGCCCCCAACGATCTTCGGATCCAGCGTGGTTCCGTCGTCTACCTGCATAAAAGCCCCGAATACTGG
The DNA here is from genome assembly GCA_947380655.1 of Alcaligenaceae bacterium. Taxonomy (GTDB): domain Bacteria; phylum Pseudomonadota; class Gammaproteobacteria; order Burkholderiales; family Burkholderiaceae_B; genus Zwartia. The sequence goes on from CANCRX010000125.1 coordinate 5,698, forward strand.
GAAATCCTCAATATGCCGACCGTGCAGTCTGCCTTTGTAGCCATGACACCGCAGGATGGTGCGTTACGTGCGATGGTCGGTGGATTTGACTTCTATTCGGGTAATTTCAACCGGGTCACCCAGGCTTGGCGCCAACCAGGCTCCTCGTTTAAACCCTTTATTTACGCGGCTTCGCTTGAGAAAGGCCTGACACCCGGCACGGTGATCTCTGATCAGCCTTTCGAGCTTACTGCTGAGCAAACCGGCTCAAAAGCCTGGTCACCTAAAAACTATGGCGGTCAGTACGAGCCCTCTTTGACGATGCGTGATGCGATCGCCAAATCCAAAAACATGGTGTCTATCCGCATTTTGCAGGCCATCGGACCACAATATGCACAAGACTATGTCACGCGCTTCGGCTTTGACAAAGCCCGCCATCCAGCTTACCTGCCAATGGCGCTCGGAGCGGGCGCTGTCACACTGATGCAACTAGCGACCGGCTACTCAGTATTCGCAAACGGGGGTTATCGGGTCACCCCGTTCCTGATTGACCGTGTGACGGATGCCAACGGCCAGGTCATCATGCAGTCCAAGCCGGTTATTGCCGGCGACTCTGCTGCACGCGCCATCGATGCACGCACCGCTTACGTGATGGATGATCTACTGCGTGGCGTGGCGACCTATGGCACGGCAGCACGCGCCAGACAGGTTCTCAAGCGTAATGACGTGTCAGGTAAAACAGGTACGACCAACGACTCAGTCGATGCCTGGTTTGCAGGCTATACCCCGCAGCTAGTCGGTATCGCGTGGCTAGGCTACGACCAGCCTAAATCTCTGGGATCCAGGGAAACGGGTGGCGGCGCCGCCCTGCCGGTCTGGCTAGGCTATATGCAAAATGCGCTGAAAGCCTTTCCTGAAGAAAAACGTCCGCCTCCTCCAGATGGGCTGATTGTTGACGGCACGAATTTGTATTTCAGCGAGTTCCCGCCCGGTCAAGCCGTGACTAAGCTCGGACTCTCTGAGAAAGACGCTCCAGGCGCACCCGCGAAGGATTCGCTAGGAGACTTTTTGAATAATATGGGCGGTAGTACTCGCCCAGGTACCGGACCAGGTCCAGGCAATTAGAGATTGACCTCTAGCTTGTGGCCTGTTTCATCTGAACAGATTTGTGACAGGGCGTCATGCAGGTCAGGGCCGCCGCGCGTATCTTTCCAATGCTGGCCATCAAACCGGTAATGAAAGCCACCGCTGCGAGCAGCGAGCCACATTTCCTGCAGAGGCGCCTGGCTGTTGATGACGACCTGATGGCCGTTTTCAAAAGTCAGATTCAGCACGTTGCCTTGGCGGGCGCTTTCGACGTCAAGGTCGAGTACCTCGAACCAATGGTCAGCCTGTGATTCAATAGCATCCAGAATGGCCTGGACCCGAGCATGAAATTCAGTTTCGTTCATAATCCTTATCCTCACGTTTGAGGGAGTTTGCAGTGATCAGCAAAACCCACTATCGCAGTGTTGTTCGCATTGTAGCGATGCTGGCGTTCGCGTCATGGCTTGGCGGCTGCGGCTATAAAGGCCCGCT
>CANCRX010000126.1 GCA_947380655.1 Alcaligenaceae bacterium
GGGATCAAGTCGCTGAAAAGTACGAATCGCTCTATATGGATTGCATTGCTCAGCGCAAATAATCGCTCATTCATTGGCGTGCAACTAGATCCAGCCGCGAATCCAGTAGCCTAGTAAGCCGAAATACTCTTTGAGGATCGTGCGACTCGCCTCAAGACTGCGCGTATGTGGCAACCACAGATCAAGAATGTAATCATCTGGCGGCACGATTTGTGGTGCGACCCCGGCGGGGATGGCTGGCATATTGAGCCTTTGAAAGGTCGCCAGTGCACGTGGCATATGCAGTGCTGAGGTCACAAGTAATAACTTTGAATGTGGAAGATTTTTCAACAAACGTTCAGTGAACAGTGCATTTTCATACGTATTTCGACTTTCTTTTTCCAGCACAATAGCTTGGTCTGGTACGCCTTTTTGCCGTAAAACTTTTGCCATTCCTTGTGCTTCGCTGACGCGTCCTTCATAAGCGCCACCGGTTACTAGAATTTTGGGCGCACGGCCTGCAAAATAAAGCGCTGCCGCACGATCTATCCTGTCAGTCGCTGTTGCACGGTTATAAGGCTCAAACCAATTAGAGCGGTTCGCTTGGGTATTGCCTCCCAAAACCACGATGTAATCTGCTAGCTCGACTGACTCAGGTGTTTGATACGGATAGCGAGATTCGAGCCGACCGCCCAAAAATAGAGTTGTGGCGGGTAGGGACCAGATCAGCACCCAAATCAGTCCCGCAAGGGTCAGGCTAATCGCAGTGCGTTTCTGCTGGAACAGTGCCGCGATGACCGCGCACACCAGCACAATCATGCACAGGCTGGGCGGATAGAGCAGCAGATTGGAAAAAGGTATCTGATAGAACAATGTTCGATTATTTTTGGATACTGACTAATTGCTGCACACGCTCAATCACGTCTTGCAGTGCAGGCCAGTGTCCATTTTGCCCCAAATTCACTGAATGTGGTGTCCAGGGACCTGTTCTCTGTGGGTCTGTGACACCAAACAGGGTTAATTGATTAGCGCCTGCTGCGGCACAGATATGTGATACGCCTGAGTCATTGCAGATCACGAGCTTAGCTTGACGGGTCAGGGCGGCAAAAGGACCTAAACCGAGTGGTGCAATGAGTTGTGCGGTGGGGGCGGCCACAAGCGCTGCAACTTGTTCAGCGGGTGGCGGGCACATGATGACGGGTAAACCTAAGCCTTGCAGGTGTCGGGTCAATGCATCAAAGTGCGGCCAGACTTTTATTTGCCCTTTGTGCAAACCGATTGCTGTGGGAGCAATCAATACAAAGGAGCCCTCTGTCAGACCCGCGTGATCGATTGCCTGGTTTGCCAGCTGTTGCTGTTGGGGCGTTAAAGGCAAAGCCAGGTTGGCGGGAATTTCCTGAGCTTCCTTAATCACTTTCCAGTCTTTTAAGGCCTGTTCGGACAGATTGAACCAGGATTGTGCGGCGTGGGGTCTTGGTTGAGGTTTTTTAAATGCCCAACTAAGAAGCAGACTGCGCCCATCATCTTTGTATCCTGCGCTAACCAAGCCAGCTAATTTGAACAGCAGCGCGCTTGAGAGCGAGTCTGGCAGTAATAGTGCCTTGTTATATTTTGGATGTGCTTGATGCCATGCCCTGAGTGTTTTTAAATCTTTCGCGAATTTGCCCGTGACAGGAATAAAACTATCAATATCCATGCCCGCCAAGAGATCCTTTGCCCAAGGTCTTGCACAGATAGAGATTTCTATACCAAGAGACTGAAGTCGGGCAATGACAGGCAGGCACATGCACACATCCCCCACCCAGTTAGGCAGGCGAATCAGGATAGGTTCTGGAGCGGGAGATGGTTGCTGAGTAGTCATTAGACCGAAAGAATACGACATCCTCGGGGTTCTCCCAAGTCCTGAGGGCGCTCAAGGGGTAAAATTCCTGCTTCCTTTGATCTCGAGCCCGACTTTGAATTCGTCACAAAGCAACTCCCAAGCGACCATGTCGCCCTTGAATCTGAATCTCTGGCATCGCATTTACTCGCGTGTTGGTTCCTACTGGAAAGGTTTGGCACTGGCTGTTTTGTTCATGGCTGGTGCAGCCGCGACCCAGCCTACTTTGGCAGTGGCGATGAAGCCACTGTTAGACGAGGGGTTTTCGGGCGCAAAACCAGAATATGTCTGGCAGGTGCCTTTGGCGATTATTACCCTGATCTTTTTACGCGGTGTATGTAACTTTTTTAGCGATTATCTACTCGCTTGGGTGGCCAATAACGTTTTGCTGGGTGTGCGTGGCGAAATGTTTGACAAGCTGCTGACCATGCCTGACAGTGAGTTTAAAAAGGGTGATACCGGCCGATTGCTGAACCGCTTTACCGTCGATGCGGGATACATGACGGGTTATGCAACCGATGTCCTGACCGTGTTGGTTCGCGAGTCGCTGGTTGTACTGGCGATGATTATTGTGCTGCTCTATATGTCATGGGAGCTGACATTAATTATTTTAGTGACCATGCCAATCTCGGTTTTGATTTCCCGCTCTTTCATCAAGCGTCTGCGCCGTATTAACCGAGACATGGTCAATATGAATGCTGAGCTCACTCGCGTTGTAGGCGAGGGGATTGATGGGCAGCGGGTCATCAAACTGTTTGATGGCTATGCGTTCGAACGTAAGCGCTTTTCTTATGTCAGCGGTCGTCTGCGTCGTTTCGATATGCGCGCAGCGACGGCTGATGCTGCGATGACACCGATTACTCAGGTTGTGACGGCCTTTGCTGTGGCTTCGGTGATTGCTGTAGCCTTGAACCAGGCGAACGCGGGTACGCTGACAGTTGGCAGTTTTGCTGCGTTCATGGCGGCACTTGCCCAGATTTTTGATCCGATCAAGCGCCTGACTAAAGTCGCCGGACGTATGCAAAAAATGTTGGTTTCGGCAGAAAGCGTCTTTATCCTGATTGATCAGCCATCAGAGACTGAACTCGGTTCTGCAAAACTGCCGGGACGTGCGCAGGGACGCGTACAGTTCAGTGGCGTCTCGCATCGCTTTGCCGATGGTGAGGTCGATACGCTGAATCAGGTATCCATTCATGCGGAACCCGGTCAGACCGTTGCATTGGTTGGCCGCTCCGGAAGCGGTAAGACCACGCTAGTCAATATGTTGCCCAGGTTTGTTTCACCCACGGACGGCACTGTACTGATCGATGGCCATGATATCCAGATGCTGTCGCTCAAAAATTTGCGCGAACAATTGTCCTTGGTCAGTCAGGACGTCGTGTTGTTTGATGACACGATTGCGGTCAACGTTGGCTATGGTGCGTTGCATGATGCCTCAGAGGATGAAATCCGTCGCGCGTTGAAAGCCGCCAATCTGCTTGAGTTCGTAGATAGTTTGCCGTTGGGACTACAAACGCAGGTCGGTGAGAATGCAACCAGACTTTCTGGTGGGCAGCGACAGCGTCTGGCTATTGCTCGGGCACTGATTAAAGACGCACCCATACTGATTCTCGATGAGGCCACCTCTGCTCTGGATAATGAGTCAGAGCGTCAGGTGCAGGCTTCGCTGGAAATTTTGATGCAGGGTCGTACGACTCTGGTTATTGCTCATCGACTCTCAACAATCCTGAATGCAGACAAAATTATCGTCATGGATCATGGCCGTGTAGTTGAGCAGGGTTCGCACGCGGAATTGCTGGCTCTCGGTGGTGCATATTCCGCGTTGTACCAAATGCAGTTTCGCGATGAATAAATTACTTAAGATCAAAGCGATCTAGATTCATCACCTTATTCCATGCTGCAACGAAGTCATTGATAAAGACTTCTTGTGAATCGCTGCAGGCATAAACCTCAGCGATTGCGCGAAGCTGTGAATTTGAACCAAACACCAGATCGACCGTTGTCCCGGTCCATTTGAGTGCTTGGGTTTGACGATCACGCCCCTCCAATACTCCCTTGTCGGTTGCTGATGTTTGCCAGGCGGTTCTCATGTCTAACAGATTGACAAAAAAGTCATTGCTGAGTGTGCCAGGGCGCGTGGTGAATACCCCATGATTTGAGTGGTCAGCATTAGCGTTGAGTGCGCGTAGGCCACCAATCAATACCGTCATTTCAGGCGCCGTCAGGGTTAAAAGATTTGCCCGATCCAGAAGCAATTCCGTTGCTATGTCAACGTGGGCTGGATTGAGGAAGTTGCGAAAACCATCAGAGGTTTGCTCCAGCACCGCAAACGATGCAACATCGGTTTGCTCTTGTGTAGCATCCATGCGTCCTGGCGAGAAGGGCACATGAATTGCGTATCCTGCGAGCCCGGCGGCGTGCTCTATTGCGGCACATCCACCCAGCACAATTAGATCCGCCAGAGAGACTTTCTTGCCACCAGATTGTGCTGCGTTAAAGTCTTTTTGGATCGACTCCAGCACCGGTATGATTTTGCTGAGCGCTGCGGGCTGATTGATTGCCCAATTTTTTTGCGGCGCAAGTCGCAGGCGCGCACCATTGGCGCCACCACGCTTGTCGCTGCCACGAAAGCTTGCAGCAGATGACCAGGCTGTTAGGACGAGTTGAGATGTGGTGAGCCCGGAGGATAGAATTTTTGCTTTCAGTTCTGCGATGTCTTGTTGAGCGATCAGAGGATGATCCAGGGCAGGGATTGGATCCTGCCAGATTAGTGTCTCTTTTGGAACCAGTGGTCCCAGATACCTGGAAACAGGACCCATGTCACGATGGGTCAGTTTGTACCAGGCCTTTGCAAATGCGTCAGCGAGAGCCTGAGGATTCTCCATGTAATGTCTGGAAATTTTTTCATAGACAGGGTCCATCCTTAATGCCAGGTCTGCAGTCGTCATCATTGGCGCATGACGCATGGAGGCGTCATGTGCATCGGGAACGGTATTTTTTGCTGAGGGATCTTTGGGTGTCCACTGATGTGCACCCGCAGGACTTTGCGTTAACTCCCACTCATAGCCAAACAGATTCTCAAAGTAGTTGTTATCCCACTGGATTGGGTTTTTAGTCCAAGCGCCTTCGATACCGCTGCTGATCGTGTCTACGCCATGTCCACTGCCAAAGCTGTTTTTCCAACCAAGACCTTGCTCATTGATTGGCGCACCTTCAGGTGCAGGCCCAACATATTTCCCAGGATCGGCGGCACCATGGCATTTCCCAAACGTATGACCGCCTGCGACCAGGGCGACAGTTTCTTCGTCATTCATGGCCATGCGGGCGAAGGTTTCGCGAATATCGCGCCCTGAGGCAACCGGATCTGGTTTTCCGTTCGGACCTTCAGGGTTGACATAAATCAGCCCCATTTGTACTGCAGCGAGCGGATTTTCGAGTTTGCGATCGCCTGAATAACGTTTATCGCCTAGCCAGGTTGATTCTGGTCCCCAGTATGTTTCTTCTGGTTCCCAGATATCTTCTCGTCCGCCGGCAAAACCAAAGGTTTTAAAGCCCATCGACTCCAGCGCTACGTTCCCCGTCAAAATAATCAGGTCTGCCCAGGAAATTTTGCGACCGTATTTTTGTTTGATTGGCCAGATCAGGCGACGCGCTTTATCCAGACTCACGTTATCGGGCCAGCTATTGAGTGGCGCAAAACGTTGCGCACCAGAACCCGCACCCCCCCGACCGTCTGCGATACGATAGGTACCCGCACTGTGCCAGGCCATACGGATAAAAAATGGGCCATAGTGACCATAATCGGCAGGCCACCAGTCTTGTGAGTCGGTCATCAACGCGTGAAGGTCTTGAATGACGGCATTCAAATCGAGTGTATTGAACTCTTCTGCGTAATTAAAGGTTTTCTCCATTGGATTAGGCAGTGGAGAGTTTTGATTCAGGATTTTCAGGTTGAGCTGATTTGGCCACCAGTTGGCGTTGGCTTGGGCGCCTGCCTGCATGTTTTGTTTGGCGGCACCAGAAAAAGGGCATTTGGATTCGGTCGTCATGATTTGTCCTTTGTTAGTACAAATTGCGCTATTGGGTTGGACTGAAATCGAATGTGGTTTTAATTAAATTTGCAAGTTTCGCTAAGTGTGGAAGTTACGTTCATTTTTAAGTCAAAACGATGTCGTATTGTTCTTGTGTGTAACCCGTTGCGACTTCCAACGAAATTTGTTTGCCGATAAAATCTCCAAGCATCGCCAAGTGCTGGCTTTCTTCTTCAAGAAATAAATCCACCACCGCTTGTGAGGCGAGGATACGGAATTCTTTTGGATTGAATTGACGTGCCTCGCGCAAGATCTCACGAAGAATCTCATAGGCAATGCTGCGGCTGGTGCGCACGTTGCCACGACTCTGGCAGGTCGGGCAGGGTTCGCAGAGCTGGTGTGCTAATGAATCCCGTGTCCGTTTACGTGTCATTTCTACTAAGCCGAGCTGCGTAAAGCCATTGACTGTCATTCGGGTACGATCGGGGGCGAGAGCTTTCTTTAGTTCAGCTAATACGGCTTCCCGATGTTCTTCATCATCCATATCAATGAAATCAAGAATGATGATTCCGCCGAGATTGCGTAAGCGCAGTTGTCGTGCGATCGCTTGCGCAGCTTCGAGGTTGGTTTTAAAAATCGTATCGTCAAAATTCCTGCCGCCAACAAACCCGCCTGTGTTCACGTCTACCGTCGTGAGTGCTTCTGTTTGGTCGATGATCAGGTAGCCGCCCGATTTCAGATCTACACGGCGTGATAGTGCACGCACGATTTCTTCTTCGATATTCGCCGTATCAAATAGCGCACGTTCACTGTTGTGATGATGAATGCGTTCGAGTACAGAAGGCGTATAGATCTTGGCCCATTCTTCGAGCTCGGCGCAGACAGTACGCGAGTCCACCAGGATCTGGTTGGTGATTGGTGTCACCATATCTCGCAACACACGCTGAGCGAGTGTCAGGTCTTGATGCAGCAGACTCGCTGGGGGCAGGGTGCGTGCACCTGTCTGAACGCTGGTCCAAAGTTTTTTGAGATACGCAAGATCGGCACTGAGCTCTTCGTCGCCGGCACCCTCCGCTTGGGTCCGCACAATAAAACCACCTTTTTCGTCTTTTGGAACCAAGGCCTGCACGCGATCACGCAAGATTTGGCGATCCTCCTCTGAACCTATTTTCTGAGAAATACCTATATGAGGATCATTTGGCAGGTAAACCAGCATACGACCTGCAATACTTATTTGTGTCGA
>CANCRX010000127.1 GCA_947380655.1 Alcaligenaceae bacterium
CAGATACGCTCCCATCTTTGTCCATGCATCGCGCGGACTCCAGTCCATAAAGAAACAGGGACCTGCGCCGTGCGGCACAAAGATGGTTGGCATGCGGGTCGAGGAGGGTGCTGCGGTGCTTTGGCTAGACATGATGCGGTCTCGATAAAACGATTGTGTATACCTAAGTATCGCTCAAAATCGAAATCACATCATTTATTGTTGAGTAAGTTACTCATAAAAAATCTGACTCAGAATATCGCGACGAATAACCCGATGCATTTTTTCGTATTCGTCCATACTTTCTGGCTGGCAGACACGCCCGGCTTGTTGAGAACGTAGAGATCTAGAAACTTGAATCATCTGCCCCTCCCTGACATAACTTGATTTGTATTCCATATGCTCAGTACCGTTTTTTACAATATATGAAACGCCTTGAGGCACACGCGAAAGCTTAATCGAGGGATCAAATACGAGTTCGTAGTGTTCTTCGTAGGTATAAGAGGAACAAATAAATGGTCGAGTTACTTCAAAATTAGGATTGTCATAGCCCTTTATGGTCAGCTCGCCAGTGGCTAGGCCAATCGGAATAGTCATCGCAGCGGGTCCAGGAAAATTCGACATCGAAGAGATGTTGAATTCGCTTGAGACGACAAGCGGCGTATCGAGTGCGTAAACGTCAGTTGGCATGTAGCTACCCGTTCCGACCTCATTAAATATATTCAGATGATTTCTGACCATCGTCTCTTTACTCTGGCCGACATAGCTTGAGTAAGTAGTGCGGGCCAGATACTCCAATACACCAAAATATTCCGTCTTTGTTTGACCTGATATTTTTCCATCACTCGCAATAGATAGCTTGGCACGCGTCAACGTTTTATTTGTGTCTGCGGACAAGTTAGGCGTACGTACCATTTTGCCTGTAGCAGTGAGCAAGGCAGGTTTATCTGCTAACTCTGCAGGGAGTATCCCGAAGGGCAGCATTTCCTGAGTAGAGTCGAGAAACAAATCCCACTGTGGAATATATGTGATTACGTGATTAAAAGGATAGATCGTCCCGAGAGTTGGAGTCTCAAAAGCACTGCCGAGATTGATTGAGGCGGTTGTTGCAGAGATACCCTTGGCGGCAAGCATCGCAATCAACAGGACGTCATGATCCTTACAGTCGCCATAGCGATTCTCCAGAATACTATCTGCATTGTTCGGAACCAGTCCGCCGTCACCAAGGAATAACGCAACATAGCGGATGTTTTTATTTACCCAGTTGTAGATTGCCCGGGCCTGTGCTTTCGGATCCGTAATGCCTACTGTTACCTCATCAGTTATTTTCTGTACGCGAGGTGTCACAGAAAATTTAGGCATGTAGAGTTTTTCGAGTAAGGCACCGAGCGTGGCGGGATTTTCGAATGTTGAAAAAATGACTGTTGGAGCAAAGTCATAGATAGAAATCTGTGCGGATTCGCGCGCTACGATTTTGTCTTGAGCAAAGTTATAGCGATAGCGGATTTCGCCTTTGGCACCGTCTTCAATGCGGCCCCCGGGCAGATCACGTACAAAGCTATACACCTTGATGGCTGGATCGTGAGAAAGATTAATCTCAACAGGACCGAATTCAACATGGGGAGTAAAGGTCAGGCGTGCCGTAAACATGCCAGTCAAAATAGGGGTGTGGGTGACCGTGCGCGCTTTGTAATAGGTGCGCGCACCAGGTGTTACGCCAGGGAAAATAATCGAATATTTTTTTTCATCAGAAAAACTTGTTGTGCTACTGCCATTTTCAGCATCGACTAGACGAATAGCCTTAGGTTCGACCAAGACTTTTTCACCCGAAGGCAAAATCGTATAGGCCTCAAGGATCTCGACTTTTTTCTGTGAACTATTGAATGTTATTTCTGCAGTAGATAGTCCTTCTACCATCGACTGATCTTTAATGAGTAACTGCTTTTCCACTATCGTTGTACTGGTCGCATCGGAATTGACGTGATAGTCGTACTTTGACTTTTCGACCACATAAAGCGAAGGGACAAACTTTGTTATTTGCGTAGCTGCAAAGACAGGTTGCAGATAGAGATAAAAAAGCAGAATGACTAAACACCGCAGATGATGAACAGTAAGCATATGTTTTAGGTTTAATAGACTTTTTACGGGAGTGATGCGCATCATATGCGGGTTAGGATCGCGAAATATATAACTAAGCTGGCCACTAAGCCGCTTTGCTCACCTCAACAGCGCCTGGCCATTTGTCCGAGGTAATCGTGACCAGCTTTTCCAAAACTGCTTTAAATAGCAATTGCTCACCATCACTTATCGGTGAGTTTTGATCCAGGACTTCACGCTCTGGATAGCGTTTGTAATAACGCTCCAGAAACTTTTCTTGCTGCGTCCCCAACCCTGCAGCATGTTGGGCGAGTGGGTACAGAGCAAGGATTTCAAGCCATAGTTTGATAACCTGAGCCGTTGTGTAAGAGTCTTTAGGGCAAGATTGATAGAGCTTAGCCAGCCAGTCGATGATGTCGCTCGGCAAGCCCATATCAACCAGACGCACAAAAGTATTTGGCCATGTACTTTCATCGTTAGCGTTGAGCCAGGTCTTGAATTCAAGTGGTGAAAGGATAATGCGAGCAAATTCATCTTTCCCGGATTTTTTAAAGCCGAAGAAATCTCTCAGGTCTTTCAAAACTTTTGAATCAGGTTGTCTCATTCTCAGCGATGATTTTTCTGACATGACAGATGATTTTTCAATCATGGAGTCACTCACATCGCTACGTCTTAGAAATGCCGGTATGTCGTAGGGCACATCAATCATTTCTGCAGATTGCATCATCTTGGATGGTGCTTTCATTGAATAAGAAACGTTGCGGATCACACTCGGTATTCCATAATCCACAGTACCCAAACCCCCATGCCCCGCGGGGGCCATTTGTGCAACCTTGCGTAAAACTGGCATATCCGTGGCTTTCTCTCCTTCAGCGCGGATATGTTCCATCAGGAAATTTGTCAACGGTGAGACCAATTGATAGTCCAGCGCGAGACGCACTTTCTTTTTCTTATCAGTCGTCTCTTGCATACGGGCAGAGGCCGCGAGGCGCGACAAAGTATTGCCAAGTGATTCAGTGCGGTCAGCCTCTTTATCATCTATGAGAGGATCAAATACAGCTGTTCCGAGGAGCGTTTCACCTGACAGAGATGCTGTATCCACTGAGGTAGCGTTTAACCCCGCCTTACAGACCGTCCCTGATAAACGTACCTCACCCTTTGGAACTGCAGATACCGATGCAAACACGTGCAAGGTATCGCCATCAAACACAGCATGCCCCAGCGCTGAGGTCCAAGAAGGCTTGCATCCCTCGGGCCACGTCACCGAAAGATTACGCACCAGCGGTGCACGCAGCCGTGCAAACATTCTGAGGATCGCTGGATCCACGTCCTCGCCAGGTGCCACAAAATCACAAGCGCCACCAGTTTGTTCCGCAAGCTCGCGGATTAGACCCTCTGAAGGACTACTCCCAATCCCCACCACAAACACGCGGTGCTTTGAGGCCTTAGCCGCCGTGATCACACCCTGCACCGCACTGATCTCGCCATCCGTGATCAGCAGCACATCACAAGCCTCATCTTCAGTGAGTAAAAAAGTCGAGCGTAAGGCCTCCTCCATCTCTGTCCCACCCATGTCGGCATCGAGCTGGCTTACCCAGCGCTTAGCTGCGACGAGGCTCGTTTCGGTCCGAGTCCAGAGACTGCGTGTTCGATGAGCAACCTCATCACCAAATTTAGAGAGTGAATATTTATCACCCTCCTGGAGGCGCTTAAGAATTTCCTGTAAAGCACGGCGCGCTGCCTTGATGCTATCGCCCGCCATGGAGCCTGAGCAATCCACCAGGAGTTTCAAAGCCAGGGGCTGAGCCACTGATTGACCAAGCTCCGGTTTAAAGCTAGCCGCGACGACAAAGCCCTCAGGTTTGGCATAGTCAGCCGACACAGAGATCAGAGAAGTCTGTGCCAATTGATCCATCACCAGGATAAAGTCACGATCCAGCATACTTTCTTTGCCTAACGTGACCGCGAGCAGCCCACCTGCCGATGCTCCAACACGTATCGGATGACTAGGCGAGGCAACACGCGCCTGTGCAAGCTCCCCATGTAAACGTAACGTTAAAGCAAAGCCATACTCTGCTAAAACATCCGACTCAGGTACTTGATGCGGTGCTAAGCCGCCGTCCTTTACAAGATCACCGTAGCGCGGTGCAATCACGGTCGGGATCAATAGCCTCAATCCATCTTGTTCAAAGCGCAGCATCTGCCCGTAACGTAAGGTCACGATGCAGTTCTCCTCTGGCGCCAGATTGCCCAGATTTAATACGTAGTGACCATCCTCTCCGCGCTCGAGCATGATGGCGGCATCACCTTTGGAGAGTGTTTCCTCGTAGCGCGCTTCGGCTTTCTTTTTCTCGATGACATGACCGCTTAAGCGTTTGTCGCCCAGCATGACCTCAACACTCAGCAGCGTTGCGCCCCAGGGCAGAGGAAAAGAGTAAATCACCTCTGCGTGCTCAGCGGTCGGGTTGCTAAATTCCTGACGTACCTCCGCCTCAAAAAGCGCTCCACGCAGATCGCCGGAGACCGAGACGTTTTTCAGGAGCATTGGCTCACCAGAGAGGGTTTGAAGCTGGGCGGGGCTAGCGGAATCATTTGTGTTCATTTTTTTGTCCTTGGCTTGGTCGTCGCACCCACACTAGGCACGACAGGTTGCGGCGCTTTTGTCTCAGTCGCCCCTGCTTGAATCTGGCCATACGCGGCCATCACTGCTCTGACAAAGTTGCGTAGTTGCTCGGGTGATAAACCCGCACGGCTTGGTTCGATGACAAGCTCAATACCCTCGCTCACGGTCAGATGACTACAAACCTCGATAGAACCGGCTGCGCGAGGTCTCGTGGGTACCGGTGCTGACTCCCCCTGGAGCAGATCCCTGATCCGGTCGAGCGACACCCCTGCAGCGGTCCATTTTTTTACACACAACAACTGTTCTAAATGCACAGACGAATAGGTCGCCGCCCTAGTTTCGCCAGCGGGACGGTCCACCAGTCCGATCTGGACGTAGTAGCGGACCGTGCGCTTAGGCAGATCAGTCAGGGCGCAGAGCTCATCGAGCGAGAAAGATTGAGGTGTGGTGTCAGTAGTCATGTCAATATATTAACACTACTACTGTACGAATCAAGTGTATTAATTGAAAAGATGGTTTTGTACTAGTAAATACACCATACCAAGGAGGTGGCTCATGGGGTGAGCCTTAGGGGGATTTTTTAGTACATAAATATATAAGCATAGGCAATCATTTAGACGCACGTTATGCAAGATATCGCCACAAAAGTACATATTGTTGTAAGAGCTTTATCGTTATCACTAAAACGATATCGTAAATATTCGCGCATTTATTTTCCTTAACATCTGATAACTGACTGTGGACACTATAAAAAATCAAATATAAATTGCAATAAGCACTACAAACATAACCAAACAATATCCAATTGTGAACACAGACATGGTCGTTCTAGCTTTTTCGGAATCGCTAAATCTGTATCTTAAATAGTCCCGCATATTTAGCCTTTACAAAGTAAGGTTGTTTAACCTGGTGAGATAAAAATGTTGTGCTGATGAAGAGCAAACTGTGAATAGAATTAAGAAAAATGACGCAACAAAAGTTCGATAATTTGAAATCCAATTAAAGAACGAAAGTGACCTATCCAGTATTGGTGTTTTAAAAATTGCACCACCAGATGCAAAACTCATCGCGACTACAAGAATTGATGAATTTAAAAATAAACATAAGCCAGCAAATTCAGCTAGCACTAAATTCCGAGTATTTGCATCCCAGAGTTCATACATTGAACTCGTGCCAATACAAATTGCAGTCCAACACCATTGACCATCCTTCACTAGACTAATTAGCCGAACTTCCACTCCTTCCGGCAAGGACATCATTTTAAAAGGCAACACCCCTAGCAGTGGTAGGAAAATTGGTATCAAAATGTTAATGGTGAACCAGCCAAATTCATCGACAGACATCGCATCACTTTTATGTTGAAAAGGGCGATGTTTTAGCGGTTCAAAATGAACTCGACAATGCGCATGAGACAAAAATATCATTGAGAGCAAGCGCGGTATGTATGTCGGAGTGTCGTTACATTTAGTCACTATTTCACGTTTAAGAAATTAGTAAAACAGACTCGCTACGGATTGAAAGATAGAGGGCATATGTCTATCATTGATGCATGGAAAAAATACTCACTAAAACTGAACAGCATCTTAAACAAACATTGAAATCGATATGCCGAGTAGGTCTGTCTATTTAACCTATGGCAAATTCAATTCACTTTTCGATTAAGTACGATGGCCCTGCGTTGGAGAGCCATCAAATGGACGTGCGTGAGTTGGCTCCTGCCTTGATCGCTTTGTCCAATATGCTGGAGGAGGCGAACAAGGTAGTCTTTCCAGACTCTGGAAATGTCAAAGTCAATATTCAGGGGAACTTTAAAGGCGGCTCATTTGGTGTCGACCTCATCGCGGTCCAGACCATCGCCGATCAAATAGTCTCCATACTGTCAGGTCCAGAGGCTGCCGCATTTTCAAATCTAAAAACTATTCTTGAGTCTCTGGGTCTAATCGGTTGCGCTGGTTGTGGACTGGTGGGCCTGATGAAGTGGTTGCGTGGACGTAAACCATCAGCCATACGTACAGAAGGTGATCAAATTATTTTTGAGATCACAGAAGAGTCTTCGGTTGAAACATTTGGAGTGGATTTAGTCGCAGGCAAGCTTTATCAAAGCCGCGTAGTTCGAAAAGCATTATCAAATGTTGTAAAGCCTTTAGCGCGTGAGGGTATTGATATCTTCGCATCAGGTCGTAATGGACAAACCGCTGAAGTCATCCGTAAAGAAGATGCAGCCTGGTTTGAGGTGTCAGAATCAGATGCGGATATTGTCTCAGACACCGTATCCGAACATGTTTTGCTGCAAATCGATTCGGCCGTGTTTAAGGACGACAATAAATGGCGTTTCAATGACGGATCGAGTTCGTTTTTTGGTGAAATTGCAGAT
>CANCRX010000128.1 GCA_947380655.1 Alcaligenaceae bacterium
TTCAACAGAAAATTGCGTGTCTGTTGACGATCCGGCAACTGAAGATTCCATCTCGTGGCATGTTCGACGTTCGAAGAGTCATAGAGCTCATCTGAGCCAGGGAGAATCGAAATATTTTTTGTATCGCCGTGGCGGTGGATCCATAACTCACTAAACCAGCCGACATGACCGAACTCCCACAAAGGAAGATTGACCGTTGCACGTTGCGTGAGGGCGAGCATCTCGGGGGTCAAATCATCGAGCAGAGATAATGTCAGCAGATGAGATTGCTCAAGCCACTGGGACATTTCATCGGCACGGGGTACAGGCCCATAGTCATTAAAATCAAGCATCAGTCCGGACTCCAGGGCTTGAACGTTTACCTGACTTCCGCAGGCCTTTTGGCACCAGCCACTTCTCAGAAATCTCAAAGCCCCCATGAACGATGAGCGCCAGCACTGCTGCAGGGATAGCACCCGCGAGCAGCATGGCATTATCATTCAAGGCAAGTCCTTGCGCGATACGCTCACCAAAGCCACCCGCACCGATAAAAGCGGCAATCGTTGCGGTTCCGACGTTAATCACGGCAGAGGTTTTCACCCCAGACAAAATACTGCGCGACGACATTGGCAATTCAATGCGCACAAGCCGATAGGCCCAGCCTAATCCAAGCATTCTTGTTGTTTCCTGAATATCGCCAGGAATATCGCTCAGTCCTGAGTAGGTATTGCGCACAATAGGCAGTAATCCATACAGCACCAGTGCACAAATCGCAGGTATGGTTCCGATCATACCGAGTAGTGGAATAAACAAAGCAAACAATGCGAGTGAGGGGATCGTGTTAACTACGCTCACACTGCCTAATACAAACTGCCTAACTAGTGGTATTTCAAAACACAGCACACCGAGCGGTATGCCAAGCATGATCGACAGGACAAGTGAGATGAACACCAGCCTTGAATGCTCACCAAGCAGTCGCCAGAAATCCTCTGCAAACATGACACTGAAAAAATTACGAGGCGCTCTGTCAGAGTTTGCTTCTGTTAAAAAATCCTGTGCAATGTGCGAAAAACCAACTTTGTCCTGTTCCGCCTGACTATTCATTGAGATCATGGCAGGAGCAGATATTGCGTTTTGCAAAGATTGCAGGGCGAGCCAGGTCTTAGGGAATCTCTGCGGTACATCTGACCGATACAGCAGCATGGCTTCATA
Source organism: Alcaligenaceae bacterium (assembly GCA_947380655.1). Taxonomy (GTDB): domain Bacteria; phylum Pseudomonadota; class Gammaproteobacteria; order Burkholderiales; family Burkholderiaceae_B; genus Zwartia. Next base: position 1,192 of record CANCRX010000128.1, read on the forward strand.
GGCAGGAAAATAACCCAGGTCGTCGGCGAGTAGCCTTATAGGATAACGTTTGAGCATCGCATCCGTCGTGTAAGCATCCATCACGTCGACCTGATTGGCAGCAACGGCCTCGTAGATGAGTCCGTGATCAATGCCTCGGGGAGTCGATAGCGACAAGCTGTAGCGCGCTTTTAATCCGGGCCAGCCATCCTGACGACCAATGAACTCCTGAGTGAAGCCTAATCTGAGTTGCGGATGATTTTTTAAATCTGAAATCGTACGGATATTTAATTTCTCGGCGAGATCTTCTCGCATCGCCAGTGCGTAAGTATTATTAAATCCAAGCGCAATCGAAGCGGCTAGCCCCATCGGCTCGAGCAACTGATTCATCTCTTTAAGAGTCAGCACGCGCTGGCTTTGCAGGATTTCGCGAATAATCGTGCCGGTGTATTCTGGATAAATATCAATGTCACCTGCTCTGAGTGCCGCAAGCAAGATACCTGTATTACCCATGCCTGGACGCAGTACGACTGTTGCCTCAGCAGTTTGAGTTGCGATCAAAGAAATGATTTCGCCCAGTATGTAAGACTCAGTAAATCGCTTTGATCCGACGCTCAGCGTTCCTGCCGGCTGAGCCCAAGCGTGCCCTGCAATACCGACTAGCGCACAGAACGCCATAGTCATGACGACGAAGAGTCTATGTATGTGCTTCACCCCTGGTTCCCTGACTGAGCTTGAATACTTTGGTTCCATGCGGAGAAAAATTTTGTCACGTAGTGCGAGGCGGGGCTATCGAGGAACTCGGTCATCAGACCATCCTGAACAATCGCACCTTGGTGCATCAGTATCAGATGCTCTGCAAGATATTGCGCTTCATGCACATCGTGGGTGACCAGTAAGACTGTTTTTTGCAGTTGTGCAAACAACGCCTTGAGTTCCTGTTGCAAATCATGCCGCACGATAGGATCCAGCGCCCCCAAAGGCTCATCTAACAACAGAATTTCTGGATCAAGCATCAGCGCACGTATCAAACCGACCCTCTGCCTCTGTCCACCAGATAGTTCGTGAGGATATCGAGACATGAGTTGAGTGGAAAGCGAGACCAGCCGACAAAGTGAGTCAAGCCGGTTTTGTAGCATCTCTCGATCCTGTTTGAGATATTTACCGACAATTAAGACGTTCTGCTCAACCGTTAAGTGGGGGAACAAACCGCCCTGCTGGACCATGAACCCAATTTTTTGGCGATATGCAGAAAGATCCAAATGAAAAATATTCTGCCCCTCAACAAGAATCGTTCCCTGATCGGGTTCAAGTAGTCCACTTAATAGCCTTAAAACTGTTGATTTACCCGAGCCACTTGAGCCAATCAAAGCGGTCGTCGTTCCTCTTTCAAGACATAAATTGACGGATTTCAATTCAAAATCGTCGTTTAAACGTTTAGATACAGACAAAAACCTGATCAAAATGACCTCAATGGTAAAGACGACTATGCAGTTTGAGACGCAGTCACTTATATTAATTGGAAATCAATTCAGACTGACTCTAAATATCTATGAATAGCACCGCAGCAGGAAAAACTGCCAGCACAGCGATCACTGCACAAGCCGCGGCAATCCCGGTACTGATCTCGCTGAGCTTTTGCCATCTGCTCAACGACCTGATCCAGTCGCTGATCCCAGCCCTTTACCCCTTGTTCAAAGAAGAGTTTGGACTGGATTTCGCTCAAATCGGGATCATTACGCTTGCTTTTCAAATGACCGCCTCACTGCTGCAGCCCACAGTGGGTTTCTACACAGATAAAAAGCCTCAGCCTTTTTCACTTGCCTTTGGTATGTGTTCGACCTTAATTGGCTTACTGCTTTTGTCCGTTGCGCATAATTATCTTGCAATCCTTTTCGCAGCCTCTTTAGTTGGCACAGGGTCGGCAATTTTTCACCCCGAAGCCTCGCGCGTCGCGCGCATGGCCTCGGGTGGGCGTTACGGTAGTGCGCAGGCTTTCTTTCAGGTCGGCGGCAACCTTGGCCAGGCGTTGGGGCCGCTACTCGCTGCGTTCATCGTGCTGCCGCGTGGCCAGGGTGCGATCGCCTGGATATCCTTAGCTGCCTTAGTCGGCATGTCCATCCTGACACGAATCGGCCTCTGGTACCGTGCAAGATCACGCCCCAGCCAAACAGCGGCCAAACAAGCGCGTGTCAATACACACGGCCTGTCTCAGGGACGCGTGTTATTTCTGATCAGCATCCTGATGCTGCTTCTTTTTTCAAAGAATGTTTACAGCTCCAGCCTCACCTCATTTTTCACGTTCTATCTGATTGAACGGTTTAATTTACCGATTCAAGCCGCACAAGTGCAGCTGTTTATTTTCATGGCCTCCATCGCTGTGGGAACTTTAGTAGGTGGGGCCCTGACGGACCGAATCGGCCGGCGACCCATGATCTGGATTTCGATTCTTGGCACCCTGCCCTTTACCCTGGCTCTACCCTATGCGGATTTATTCTGGACCGGTGTTCTGACAATCATCATCGGCTTGCTAATGGCATCGGCCTTTCCGGCGATCCTGGTGTTTGCGCATGAATTAATTCCCGGGCGTGTCGGACTCGTATCCGGCATATTTTTCGGTCTTTCATTTGGGCTGGGCGGACTTGGGGCAGCATTCATGGGCTATATTGCCGACTCACATGGCATCTCTTATATCTACATGCTCTGTTCTTATTTACCTGCGATAGGGCTAGTCGCCTGGTTCTTGCCCAATCTGACTTCACGTAACAAAGAGCTTTGATTTAACAACAATCTATGCAAAGTGCGCACGAACTCCCCAGCCTGTTTGAGATGCTTAAACAAATCACCTTTGCTGCCAACGCGGGGGGTGATAATTTACCGACTGGCCTCACTATCATGCTCATGATGATGTTGACGGTACACGGGATGTTTGTGCTTTTTTTGACACTGGTATTTCATCGTTTAGTTGAAAAATATCTGAAACCTAAAAGCATACTTCTGGCAGGTTTTTTCTATTTCATTGCGATCAATCTAATATTTTTTAGCCATTTTGTAGATTTGCTCATCTGGACATACACCACCCTCTATGTTGGTGCGATCCAAGAGCCAATGAGTGCGTTTTATTTTGTCGGGGAAATGTACACAACCCTTGGATTCGGACAATTCAACGTTGATCCGAGATGGCGCGTGTTGCCCATCATCATCTCGATTGGTGGAATTTTTTCTGCTTCGATTTCTGCAGCTGCGCTCTACTCGATGCTCAATGCCTTGATTAGTAAGATTAAATCGACTTCTATGCAGAGCGGTACCGGCTTTTGATCAGCTGGGATAAAGCGGTGCATTGACTGCCATATCGGTATGCATGACGCCACCGCGCGCACCAGGCTCGACGCAACCATAGCGCTGCGCAAATACCGGGGGCAAAGGCCGCGCTTCAGGTGATGACAACCATAGCCGCAAAAGATGTCGTTTTTTAGCCGGGTCCGTCCAATCCTCGAAAGCCGTTCGATCGTGCAGCAAATTGTGGTTATGTACAAACTGCATATCGCCTGGCTCGAGCCGCATCAAAAAATTCAGCCTTGGATCATTGGCTAACTGATCAAAACAATCGAGTGCCTCCACGTGAAGTGCTGTCAATCTCATGGCTTCCTCAAACCGCTGTGCCGAATCAATATATTGACGTTGATAGATCGTCGACATCAGACCCTGATACCAATTGAAAACAGGAATTTCAAAATAAGGCTTGTGACCTTCAGGGATTTCACCGCGTCGGTCGGTGGCAATCGGATCAAAGAGCAGCCGGGCCAATTCAGGGCGATCGCGTCGCATTTCGTTGAAAATCGTGTTCGATGACACGAGAGCAGAGTCGCCGCCGGATTTAGCTTGCTGCAAACAAATCAGACCAACAATATCGCACGAGTCCGTATGGTAAGTCTGGCGCTCATGGGTCTGATAAATCCGCACATTTGGGTCGTCTGCCCTCAGCCCCATATCAATCACATGACCCAGCAAATGCCCTTTCGCGTTTTGCGGACGCGCATGACCAAGATGAGAGCCAATGCCATAAAAGACCGCCGCACTCAGCTCCCTGCTCCACTCGTTGACCGGTACCGAACGAATCAGGGCAAAACCTGCTCCATGAATTAACCGCTCATGGATTTCACGAAAGCGGATGGAGAGTTTCGGTACAACAAAGTTGCCACGATTAATTGAACTGATATCAGAGCTTATTTCAAGGCAATGCTTAGCCGCAGTTTCCAACTCACGTATCTCAGAATCATTCAACGTAAATTGCCAGTCTGAATGGTCGCGGATTTCGGGGCCAAACCACGCGGCGGGACTATCGATATGAGGCGGTATCTGATTAATAGGCATTGGGTATCCAGCAACGTTGTTCTAATTCATTTAAACGCATATTTCGCGTCAACTTATCTGTAAAGCATGTTCCCCAGATAGTTGGGAAAAACGACACCCCGTTATGATTGTCTAATCGGTTCAAGACATACGCTTGTCACAATAAGCCTTCAAAATGTAACAAGTACAACTATCATTGCAAATGAAACTCATTATTATTTGTGGCGTGTAACTTACAATTCATAGGATCTTGATTCGCTGGGGGTTTCTTAGCGAGTCCCTCGCCTGCCCGCAAGCTGATGCCGCTGAATATTACCTTTAACTCCGCGCTTAAGTCTTATCTTGCAGCAATCTTCGTGATTGCTGCAAGTCTGCTCGTGCGTGCCGCTCACGCCGAAGAGGAAGGTTTCCAGTATTTCACTGCAAAAGCTCAAAGCACCTGGGTCTGGCAAAAGCACCCGTCTTTTAATGCACCCTATTCTGGCCCGAGCAGCTTATCCAGTGAGGGTGAAATCAGCCACTCACTCACTGGCACGGCATTCCTGGGAGCAAGGCCATGGAAAGGGACAGAATTCTTTGTTGATCCCGAAGTTTCACAAGGCCTGCCTTTTTCGGGTTTGCGAGGCTTTGGAGGAATAACCAACGGAGAGGCACAAAAGGCTGGCTCAACGGATGCCGTGAGCTACTGGGCTCGTGCTTTTGTCCGTCAAACGGTCGGTTTTGGTGGCGGTACGGTTGAGCAAGAGGCCAGCTTTAATCAGTTTGCAGGCAATGTGGATAAGCGACGGCTTGTTTTCACGGGTGGTGTGTATGCGATCACTGACATTTTCGATCAGAACAGCTTTTCCCATGACCCCAAAACTCAATTTTTAAATTGGGCCATGATGGATTACGCGGCCTGGGATACTCCGGCCGATGCACGCGGTTACACCCGCGGTATCGCCGTCGAGTATTACCATGATGACTGGGCCTTCAGAGCGGGCCGCAACTTGTTGCCCGTCGAATCAAATGGTTTACAACTGAACGGCGACTTTTCTGGTTCCTATAGCGACAACTTTGAAATTGAAAAAGCTCACGAGATTTTCGGTCAGCCTGGAAAATTACGGGCACTCTATTTTCGTAATCAGGCAAACTTCGGGAATTTCAATGATGCGATCGCTTACGCCCAGCAAAACGGCGGCACACCAGACCTAGCTAATGTGCGCAAACAACAAAGCAAATACGGTTTTGGATTGAATCTTGAACAAAACATTACCGAAGATATTGGTGTGTTTGCCCGATACAGCTGGAATAACGGTCAGACCGAAGCCTACTCTTTCACCGAGGTCAATAACTCGGCGCTGATCGGCGTGTCCATCAAAGGTAATAAATGGAATCGTCCGGATGATGTGCTGGGACTGGCCTATGCCTCGAACGGGATATCGAATCCCAATATAGATTATCTAAAAGCCGGCGGATCAAACTTTTTCTGCGGAGATGGCAATATCAA
>CANCRX010000129.1 GCA_947380655.1 Alcaligenaceae bacterium
CTTGCTGATGAGTCAACACAGAAGCTTGCGCCACTTAGTGTGCCTTGGCTTGAGGTCAAAGCCAGTGAGAACAATACGACACCAGAGCAAAAGAGGCTTGGACGCATCGCAGCAGTAGGTGCAGAGTCTTTATCGCTGGTGGATGTGCGGGCACGCTGGGGAGGTATCCCATTCCTGAGTGAAATATTTGAAACGGTACAAAGTGGTGTTTCGCAATGGGTTTCTGTTGAGTCCTGGCCACCTGCTGCGGCGACAACACTGATCGATGTGATTGGTAATGCTGCAGCCTTAGGTCAGTTCAGACTATTGCGTCTGCGCTGCCCTGGCACCAACCGCCGCGAAAGACTCATTTCCTCTTTCACAAGCCAGATTGAAAATGTGGCTGTGAAATTTGGTCTGTCAAAAGACCGTATGTATTCTTACCCTTCCGCAGGGGAACGATTGGGAGCAATGCTGGCCGACTGTGCCGCAGAGGGCCCGATGGTGGTGCAGGTCTACGGTTTGAAGGCGTTGGACGCGCTCAAGACTATCTTGGGTGACCGGGGTGCGGATCACTTGGTATCCAGACCCATTTTGATTGTTGCCGCGAATCTGCGTGAGGCAGGCAGTTCACAGACGATTGTTAGATTGTTGGGCCCGCGTCCCAATGTCACAGCGGCCAAACGGATTTTCTCAATGACGGTGCCCGAGAGTGAGGTGCTGTCCGAGGCAATCCGTGTAGATTTGCAAGCGCTGATCGATAGTTTGTCCGTCTCGGCTAACCGCTTGATTACCTATGCAGCAAGTGATACGGAGCGTTCGATCGAAGATTTCATGCAAGAGATGCATTTTCCGCATAATCAGACCCAGAATTGTCTGCATGAGTTGACGGCTTCAGGCCTGGTTGCTCCGCGTGCGGGAGGAGGCTTTCAGTTCCGTGATGTAGCGACCGCTCATGCGATTAGAAAATTAAACGTGCCGCTTGCTCTGGAAAAGGCTGTTGGATGAGAACCCGCAGTGTCCTTTGGGTGTTGTTGCTTTGGCTAGGTTTGCATGCTTCGTTATTCGCGAAAACACAATCGCCTGAAGAGGTTTCTGCTTCCAGAGTTGTGGTGCTAGGGATACACGGGCAGATTTCAAAAAAAGTACTCGAGACGGTTAAGCAAAATATCTCAAAAGTGCAGGGCGATCCTGTTCCGGCAGGACTGATTGTATTGTTGGACTCTCCGGGAGGGGATGGCATTGCGGCGATGAATATTGGTCGTTTGCTGAGACAGGCGCATGCACATGTTTTTGTTACAGGGCAGTGTGCCAGTGCCTGTATTTTTATCCTCGCCAGCGGTGTGATTCGTGGTGCACCGGCTTATTCGATCGGTATTCACCGTGGGCGCATCACAATTAGTGATTCAAATGCCAAGATACTCGAGGAAGTCGATGTAAGTAAAAATCCTGCGGCACAAAAAATGTTGCAGTCCTTCGAGGCGAATGCTGCTAAGTATTTTGCCGAAATGGGCATGGCGCCTGAGTTGTTTCAAACCATGCAAAATCACCAAAGTAAGGGTGTTTATCGCTTAAATAGCCGTCAGTTGACGCTTTTTGGTTTAACTGGCTTTGAAAGTACGTATTTTGAAGAGCGGGTCGCTTTTTTTGAGAAGCTCAAACGTCCTTATCAGATGGATCGGGATGAGTTAGCGCGCAGGACGGCTAAGGTCGCATCAAGGTGCGCAGAGTTTGACCGTAAGCATGAAGAGTTTATTGATTGTTACAAGTTGGTTTTACGCGACCCTTATTTGAATTAAACCTGTCATTTGCTAAATATTTGTTGTGTTGAGCATTAGTCATCCAAAATGCTCACATAATTGATTATGATGTTGTTGTTATGTATTGATTTAAAACGTTTTGCTCTAAAAAATGAACGAACAAGCCTATCTTTGATTAAAAAATACTTTTCTTATCCTTTTGTTCATTTGTCAGCTTTGTTAGCCAAGGCTGGCGGAGCCCTGCTTTGCGTTTTCTCTCTGGTTACCTATGCTGAAGTGCCAGACGAGATGAAAATGCTCATCGAACAGCAACGCGCCAAAGATGCCTATGAGCTGGGGATGAAACACCCAGAGTTGTTAGGTGATCCTTTATTTGATTATTTTTTTGGTGTGGCGGCGGTGGATTCTGGACGCGTATCATTGGGTGTTCTCGCCCTTGAGCGTGTGCTTCTTTCTAATCCCAATGATGATTTGGCCAGGCTGGAGTTAGGGCGTGCCTATTTTGCTCTGGGTGAGTTCCAGCGGGCACGTGAAGAGTTTAACGAAGTGCTCAGTCATCGACCGCCTGCAGGTGTGGTGAGTACTCTGAATGTTTATCTCGATGCGATTCGCCGCAAGGAATCACAGTTTGTTGTGAACTATGGTTTTTATGGTGAGATTGGTGCGGGCTATAACAGTAATGTTAATGCTGCGGCGACTGTTGATACGATTACCCTGCCCTCTATCGGAGCCGTGGTGCTTCCTGCAGACTCAAAACCAAAACCATCGCCTTTCGGTTTTGGCTCGATTGGTGGCAATGTGGTTGTCCCGCTTGATACCAATTTACATGGGTTTTTTGAGGTGAGTGGCACAGGACAAAAGTACTCTCAGGTCGATGGCTACAACATGGCGGGCGCCGTTGCAAATACTGGCTTGAAATATTCCGAAGGTGCAAATCAGCTCAAGTTTTCTTTGTCAGGCAGTGTTGCACAACTCGATAATGTCCCTGTACCGAATACGGCAGGTGGTGCGTTGACTTATACCCGCCAGCTAACCGATACGCAGTCGGTCTTGGTCGGTGGCAGCATGTTTAAGCTCGCTTATTCCAATGGCTATAACGCCTATAACTCTAATCTGAATTTTGCCTCGCTTGGCTATCGCAAAGCTTTTCCAACTGCTACCTGGCAACCTGTTCTGGACGTGATGTTTAACCTCGGTCAGCAAGTGAATCTAAGCGATCGCCCTGATCTTGGACGTAATTTAGCAGGCCTGAATATGCAGCTCAGCTTTTTGCCTACAGAGCAGTTAGCTGTGTCTGTCGGTGCAGGTTACGTTCAGAGCAAATACGGTGCTCAGGATGTGATTTTTGAGTCAAATCGGAACGATAGTCTTTACTCTGCCAATGCAACATTTCAGTACAAATTAACCAAGGAGCTCTCAACCCGGGCGGAGTTTACCTATTACAGCAATCAGTCCAATCTGAATCTGTATGGTTATAACCAGTGGACAGGCGCGCTCAAGCTGCGTTATGCCTACAGTACGAATTAAGGGGCGAAAGATGACACTGCATACTTCTCCTGCCAAATCGCTTAGGTTGATTCGTGCTTTTGTAGCGGGAATGTTGTTTTCTGTTTGTTTGACGCAGGCTTATGCTCAAACACCTCAGCCCCCCGCCGCGGCTGGGGCAGCGCAGGACGCTAACGCTGCTGGTAAAGTGCTGATGGCAATTGGTGAAGTGAAAGTCACCCGTCAGGGAGTCACCTCAGCCTTAACCAAAGGTGCCACCATTGAAAGTGGCGATCTGGTTGTCACGGGTATAGCAAGTAATCTACAGTTACGTATGATCGACGGAGCAGTGATCGCTTTACGTGCACAAACCGAATTCAAGATCGATCAGTACAAATTCAATGGAAAAGAGGATGGTACTGAAAAGGCAGTTTTGAGCCTGGTAAAAGGTGGCGTTCGTGCTGTGACAGGCGCGATTGGTCATCAAAACCAGGATAATCTTCAGGTTAATGCTGTCGTAGCAACGGTAGGTATTCGCGGCACGGGTTTTAACTTAACCTACTGTCAGAACGAGTGTCTGAATACGGACAAAACAGTCGCTAAAGAGGGTCTTTATGCCGGTGTGTTTGAGGGGAAAATTTCTCTCAAAAATCAGGCCGCCTCGGATGTGTTGGGAGTTAATCAGTACTACTACGTTGCAGATCAAAACACCGCTCCTAAAAAATTATTACAGCCACCTAACTTTTTACCGGATCCACTTGCTGGGAAAAAAGCGGCTTCCAGAAAAAGCGGTGGCTCTATTCCCACGCTCGCGACAGTTGTGACACCTCCGCCCGAGCCTGGTGCAGACACAAAAGTATCACCGCCTACTTCCTCTTTGCCCAATGTGGGCTCTCTGGTTGTTACCGTGCCTAACGTTGTTGTTAGCAACAGTGGTGCAACGCCCTTGGCGCCCTCGAATCTCTACAATTTGCCATCGATTGGTGATGGTCAGGCGCCATCCTCGGCTGCAAGCTATGCTTTTTATATGCAAAAAGCTGAGACCTGGCCGGGCGGCCCGGTCGGTCCGGACGGTTTGCCTCCTCACAATAACTCTGCAGACTCCAATCCACCAGCCGGTCCAAAGGCACCAAACGGTATATCAGTCACAACTGGGGGTTCTGGTACGACAACTTACGTGACTAAGATGGCGCTGAGCTCTCCTCCCTACGTTGTGGTTGGAACCACATTACCTGTCGTTTACGCTATTGGCACTGCCCAACAGCTGGAGGGTGGTAACTCAGGCGGGATTGTTTCCTGGGGACGCTGGGCAAATGGCGATGTCCAGCAAATCGCTGCCTATAACCAAGGTCAGTCTTTTTATATCCCTGCTGACTCGGGTTTTCATTATATTGTTGGTGATCTGACTAGCCCGGCCAATATGAATTTGTTAAGTGCAAATCATAGCGTGTTAAATTTTGCTTTACTTGGTGCGACGACTCCAACTTCCATTGTGTCCTCTCCAGGAACCTGGGTTGTGACGGGAGGCAATTTAACTGCGAACTTTGCCAGCCCCTCGATTTCTGGAAATCTGTCGATGTATGCCAGTCAGGCTGCAGGTTCGGGAACCTATAACATGGCCTTTAATGGCGGTTTGTCGCCGAGCGCACCGTCTAATAATGTCAGCACCAGTGTCACCAGGCTGACTGGTACGCTTTCGACTTGTTCTGCGGGATGTAACGGTACCGGTAATGTGTCTTTTTATGGGAATGCAACCCCTGCTGCAAATGCGGGTTTGTCCTATAACTTCAGTACCGGTGCAAACCTGATGCAAGGGGTTGCAGTTTTTAAGCGGTAATGCCGGCTGTCTTCATTCTGTAATCAATACTTTGGTTATATAACCAATATCAGGATTGTTTAGTGTCAATTTAGGCCTTAAAGTCAAGAGGTAGGAATTCAACTTTTGAATTCAATATCCTCTTTGAGGGCTAGACCATGGCAGACGCAAACACCTCCAGCACCCAGCAAGCGCAAGACGCGCAAAACCTCGACAACCTGACCTCGCTGCAACAGCCTTCAGGTGCCGAGCAAACTGCTGCGGTACAGAACACAACTGCGCGCGCGGATGCCGCGGTGAGTTCAACCAACGTTGATACGCCGGATGGCCCAAGCCTTTACAACAACACCGTTGCGGATGTTTTGAATCCTGCGCTGCCACAGGGGGCGACAGATCCAACAGGTTTGGCGAACATAGGCGGATTGACTAATCCGGGTTCGACAAGTCCTATCGATCCGCTCGGTGGTCAGCTCGGTGCTGCAGGTAATGCGCCTGCTGGCAATGGTGCCGGTGATGCGGCTGCTGCTGCGGCGGCTGATGCTGGTCTGACGGTGTCTGCTGATGCGAGCAATGTCGTGGGTGGTGCCGGAGGTGTGGGTGGCGGTGCTGCGCGTACTACGCAGCTTGCTGGTACTGCGCCTGGAGGTGCTCCAGTCGCTGCAGCACCGACTGCATTGGCGGCCACTCTTGGAACCGCGGGTGATGGTACAACATCTGGTGCAGCGGCGCCTGCTGCGGCTGATGCTGGTGCTACGCCTACGGTAGTTCCTACGTTTAATCTGACAGCAAACGCTCCTGGGGTCAATGCTGTAGCCAACATTGATGCGCTAAGTTCTGGTACGCCGACAGTACTGCTAGCGCCTGCATTGGTCAGCGTCAAAATTCTGCCTGTAGATGAATTGCTTGCTCAAACTGATTCTACCAATCCATCTGTCACGGGTGGTGTTGTAGAAATTTCGGTGTTTGATGCAAACCCGAATCCCTCCGAAAGTATTTCAATCACTCTCGTTCAGAATTCATTGGTGTGGAGTGGTGGTGATCTGTCTGGCAATTTACTTGTCTCGTTGAATACTACTTTAAGTACTGATCCCAATGGAACGGGCCAGTTGACTCAGGTGTTCGCACTAGACACGGCTAACTCTGTTGTCTACACGGATCCTCTTACTGGTTTGACAGGAGTGTTGAGCACAGTCACCCTGACTTTTGACGTTGCAGATAAAACGTTTGATTTTCTTTCATTAAATGAGACGTTGGGTATTACCTATGAGTTGATCTTTACTAATGGGTCGACTGGTTTGGTCTCGGAGGCAACGCCCTTTGTTGTGACTGTGACGGGTTCGAATGATATTCCTGTACTGAGCGTTGAGGTGGGTGATGTCGTTGCGGGGTCGATTACTGAATTCGTAGATCCTACTACGCAACAGCCTGATGCGACGTTGGTTGATGGCGTCTCAGGAGCGTTGACGTTTGTTGATGTGGATTTGAACGACACACACACCGTTGCTGTTGTTGATGCTGTGCTGGATCCTGTTGCAGATGCTTCTGGTGTGTTGATTTCTAATGGTGGTGCGACACCTGTTCAGGTTGTTGCGCATTATGTTGATGCATCAGGAAATGCAGTTGCGCTTGATGGTGCGCTCTTGACTGATGTTGAATTGGTTGTTCAGGCGAGTACTTTTGCTGTGAACGACGCAGCGACAGATACGACCGGTGGTGTCAATGGTCAGTTGAATTGGGACTACAGCGTTCTGGATAGCAAGTTTGCATTTTTGGCGCAGGGCGAGACGCTGACGCTTACTTACAGTGTGCAGGTTACTGATAGCGTAGGTGCTGTTTCTGGTGTTCAGGATGTGACGATCACAGTTACGGGTACGAATGACACGCCGCTGGTGTCGGTGAGC
>CANCRX010000130.1 GCA_947380655.1 Alcaligenaceae bacterium
GCGCCCCTTATCGAGCGTGACCGCGGAAGAACTTAAAATGATCCAAGATCGTATTAATCACCGACCACGAAAACGATTAGGTTTTAAAACTCCGTACCAAGTGTTTCACCAGTCGTTAGACCGTGTTGCACTTCGTACTTGAAACCGCCTAATTATTTAATTCTGGATTTAAGAAAAATAAAAATAACAAGGCGTAGCAAACACAAAATAACTCTTCCCAAATTTTTTGTTTAGTCTTGCCGTACGCTAAATACTCGATACTGTATTTGTGAAGAAAAAGTACATACATGGTAAAAAAATTCCCCAGTATGAAACTCACTGACGCGGGAAGATTTTCACGTATGGCTATGACAAAAAAACCTAATGCATAGCAAAAAGAACCCCATGCCCAGAACTTTGCAGATCTGTCTGACTTACCTTTGTATATGATTAATATAAGAATGCCGAACAAAGCATTCATCACCACCAGGATGGGGTATTGTGCAGTTACAGAGAACATTTGCATATAACCATAGTGGTTGGACGACGTTTAATTATTATTGGAATTTAGTATAAGGGTAATTGTTCTTAAAACCAATTTTTCTATAAATGAGAAATTTATGAAGAAGATGTTGATTGTAGATTTCGTTCTTCTCATCTTGTTCTTTATTGCATGGTGCGTACTGGACTATGTTCTCGTGCATTCCCCTGAATATCCTAGCAACGTTCAAAACTCCGATTGGACCTTTATCTTTGTCCCTATCGTAACGTTAGCGTGCAACCTATGGCGCACTCGACAACTCTCCAGAACAAGAATGATTTTGTATTCGTTATTGGGGACTTTAGGGCTGTGCCTGGCACTCGCGTTGGTCATCGTGGCATTTGGGATACCGTTCAACTTTCAGATTGGTGGACAACAATAAACTCAATTGTCCTGGCGCTGGAGTGAAACTCACGAGATTATCTTCAGAACCAAGGAGATTCAATGATTATGGATGGAGAGCGTAGCGCGGACTAATGCCACATTTAGTTACAAAATATAGCTTGAATACAAGTCCGAATGAGATCTATCTAAAACTAAAATAGTCTGTGATCATCGACTCTAACTCGATGCCAAAAGAGCCCCCGCATCATCAAACTTAACTCACTACATTAACACCCACCAAACACTACCAAGTTGCACGCAATGTGTATGGTGTGTATAATTTCATTATGAATCAATGAACAGCAAAGAATTAATAAAGTTACTTAACGCGGACGGATGGATTCTCCGTGGCTCGAAGGGTTCACACCATGTTTTTAACCACCCAACAAAGCTGGGACATTTAAGCATTCCCCATCCTAAAAAAGATCTCGGTACTGGTTTGGTTCAAAAACTACTCAAACAGGCAGGCCTAAAATAATGAAATATCCAATCGCGATTGAACCAGGTAATGCCAAAACCGCATGGGGCGTTGTTGTACCTGATCTGCCGGGATGTTTCTCGGCAGCTGACAGCGGAGTTGACGAAGCGATCGATAATGCGAAAGAGTCTATTGAATTATGGATTGAAATGGCCATTGACGCGGGTCAAGATGTTCCTAAACCAAGCCAAATCTCTGAACTTCAAAAGAAAAAAGAGTTTAAAGGCTGGATTTGGGCCATCGTTGAAATTAACCCTGCCCTGCTGTCTGACGAAATTGAACGGGTCAACATTACTTTACCAAAACGTGTATTAGCAAGACTCGATGCAAAAGCTAAAGTCGCGGGCGAAAATCGCTCAGCCTTTATTGCGCATCTTGCAATCAGTGCATAGATCCTAATAACAAAAAAGCGGCTCTTCATCATTAACGGGGGACAACGGTATTTATTAAACTTGTTTTTGCGAAGAAACATTTTTAATAGAGGTCATACCGATGTCCCAAGTCGATTCTATCCTAGGTCTACCTGGTTTAGCCGTCCAACGCGTGGATCGCAAGCTGGGGATCCATGTCTGGGCTAAGCCCTCAAGCCGCCCGTCTTGCGTTCACTGCGCGAGCGAAACGGTCCGCATTAAAGCCACCCACAGCCGTACCCTGAAACACACCCGCCAAGGCAATCAGATCATGATTCTGCACTTGAGCATACCTAAGTACCACTGTCAGAACTGTGACCGTTACTTCCGACATCAATTCCCATGGGCACGACCACGCCTGCGGGCGACTGAACCGTACCGTCTAGAGGTATTTGAAGCCCATGATGGTGGTGTCAGTCAGAGCAAGTTGTCCGTGACACACCGCATCGGGAGCGCCACCGTCGAGCGCTGGTATCAACACTTGATCAAGCGACGCGTTTCTGAGTTGTCAGGCAGGGCTTGCCCGCGAGTGCTGGGGATTGATGAGCATTTTTTTACTCGTAAGAAGGGCTATGCCACGACCCTCGTTGATCTTAGAAACCATAAGGTCTTTGATGTAGTGCTTGGACGCTCAGAACTCAGCCTCAGACAGTATTTAAGCCACTTGCCGGGTCGTGAGCAGGTTCAGCTCGTTGTGATGGATTTGTCCGAAACGTACCGCTCGATTGTGCATAAGTACTTCCCAAATGCCAAGATCGTGGCCGACCGCTTTCATGTGATCCGATTGGTCAATCATCACTTCCTCAATCTCTGGAAGCAACAAGATCCGGTGGGCAGAATGAATCGCGGCTTGCTCAGTTTGATGCGTCGACACCAGTGGAACCTGAGCCAAGAGCAGCGCGATAATCTTGCACGGTATTTAGAGCAGTTCCCAATTCTGAGATCCCTCTATCATGCCAAGCAACGGCTCAATAAGTTGCTATTGATTAAGAATTTGATGCCTAAACACGGCAGGAAATTTATGGCGCGTTTGCTTAAGTTGATTGCACAATTGGCTCAAAGTCCGGCCCGCACCTTGGCTCACACACTGAATTCTTGGTTGGAGCCGATCGTCAGGATGTGGCGCACATCACAATCAAACGGGATCACCGAAGGATTCCACACTAAAATGGAAATGATGACCCGAAGGGCATATGGCTTTAGAAATTTTGAAAATTACCGGCTGAGGGTCTTGGCCCACTGCGGTTGGAACGGCGTATTTAGCCGTGTTTGATGAGTACAGCTGTTTAATGAATACTGCTCATCCCCCGTTAATGGGGTAGAGCCCTCATCCCCCGTTAATGGGGTAGAGCCGCAAGTCATTGATTTTATTGAAATTTTTGGTGGCGCATCCCTGACTCGAACAGGGGACCTTCGGATTATGATTCCGCTGCTCTAACCGACTGAGCTAATGCGCCATCCTTCTATTCTATTGACTGACTATGAATACACACCCAATCAACCGAAGACCAAAATTCTAGCATTTTTTTGAAGACTCCGCACCCCAGCCTGCCCCGCCCCATGTCAAAATAGCCTAAACCCTTGCTGAGCATGCAAAACAACCAAGAGACTGGACGATGACTGAACCTATCCTGACCTACATGCAAACACCTTCGGAGGCTAAATTTAAGCTCCCGAGCGGCGCGACTGATTCGCATGTCCATATATTCGGGCCAAACGATAAATTTCCTTACGCTGCAACACGCGGCTTTACCCCGGTCGATGCCCCTAAAGAAGCCTTATTCGCCTGGCACAAAAAAATGGGTATTGATCGCTGCGTGATCGTCAACACGCTTTTACATGGTTATGACAACAGCGTGGTAGAAGATGCGATTATTGCCTCAAAAGGCCGTTATTTAGGTATAGCACTCGTACAGATCGATGTTTCGGATGCGGAGCTCAAACGTCTGGCCTTGGCAGGATTCAGAGGGGTGCGCTTTCATTTCATGCCCGGCTACAAAGTCCACGAGACTCCTGAGCAAATTATCGCGTTGACTAAGAGACTTGAACCGCTAGGGATGCATCTGCAATTACAACTCCATGCACAGTATGCTAAAGAGCTCATGCCCTTGCTCAAACAATCGGCAGTGGCCGTCGTCATGGATCATATGGGGCGAGTCGATGCGAATCTTGGTATCGATCATCAGCACTTCCAGGATTTTTGTCGATTACTAGAATTACCTGGCTTCATGGTCAAGGTCAGCGGCATTGATCGCATTGACTCCAAGCCACCATACGAGCAAGGTATTCCATTCGCCAAGTACCTAGTGCGCAATTATCCTGATAAATGCATCTGGGGCAGCGACTGGCCTCATCCTAACCACACTCATATTCCTGATGATGGCATGCTGATTGACTCACTTGCACTGATTGCACCCAAACCCGATCTACTTCACCAGGTCCTGGTCGACAACCCACAAAAGCTTTATCGCTTTACTGCTTGAAGGAAAACAAATGACAGGTCGTATTGAAGGTAAAGTTGCCCTCATTATTGGTGCGGGGTCAGTAGGTCCAGGCTGGGGAAATGGTCGTGCTATTGCCACCCGTTTCGCTGAAGAAGGTGCAAAAATTTTCGGTGTAGATCGTGATCTCGATCGTATGGCTGAAACCATCGAACGCGTCAAAGCTGCCGGCGGGGAAATAGAAACTGCATTTTGTGATGTCACCTCTCATCAAAGTATACAGGATGCTGTGGCAGCCTGTTTAGTGCGTTTTGGTCGCATCGACATCCTCGTCAACAACGTGGGTGGCTCAGCCGCCGGCGGTCCGGTCGAGATGTCAGAAGAAGTCTGGGATTCGCAAGTCGATACCAATCTGAAAAGCGTTTTCCTCACCTGTAAGCACGTATTGCCGATCATGGAAAAACAAGGCAATGGCGCCATCATTAATATGGCCTCGACCTCTGGAACACGCTGGACAGGCTCAGCTCAGGTTGCTTATGCAGCGACAAAAGCAGGTGTCATCCAGATGTCCAAAGTCATCGCCATTCAGTATGCAAAAAAAGGCATTCGAGTCAATACTGTTGTGCCTGGGCAATTGCACACTCCTATGGTTGAAGTCCGCCTGGCAGGACAACGTGCGGGTGGTGATGTAGCAAAGCTGCTGGAACAGCGCCAGGCACGTATTCCCCTGCCCTTCATGGGAGATGGCCGCGACACCGCTAATGCTGCGCTTTACCTGGCTTCAGATGAAGCACGTTTTGTAACAGGTACAGAAATCGTCGTTGATGGTGGAATGTCGGTACGTTGCGGTTAATGGTGGAGACAACGAAATGAACAAATTCAAAACATTTAAATTATTGTCACGGCTTGTCGGTGTAACGGTATTAACGGTAGCGAGCCTAAATACCTTCGCCCAAACAAAATCAATACGCATGATCGTGGCCTTTCCGCCTGGTGGTCCAGTAGATTTTGTTGCGCGCAGCATCAGCGAAACACTTGGCAAAGAGCTCGGACAGGCCGTTATTGTCGAAAACAAACCAGGTGCCAATGGCATCATCGCTGCGGAATATGTCATTAAGTCTCCACCGGACGGTTCTGTTATCTGGTTTACGAGCGCAGGCGCCGTAGCCATTAATCCAGGGCTCTACCCTAAACTGCCTTACAACCCTATTACAGATCTCGCCCCGATATCGCTGGTCTCGCGTAATGACGAGTTACTCGTCGTCAACCCAGCGAACCCTGCGACAGGCCCTAAAGACTTTGTTGCCAATGCTATGAAACAACGTACCACCATGGCATCGTCTGGCATGGGAAGTGTGCCGCATTTAGCGTCGGCATTATTGGGTGATGCAACCAAAGCACAATTAGTCGATGTACCTTACAAGGGTGCCGCACCAGCGATCACCGACGTCATGGCTGGACATGTCGATGCCTTTTTTGGTGATGTACCTGGCCTGATCAATAACATTCGCGCAGGAAAATTAAAACCGATCGCAATGGCTGCCGATCAGCGTCATCCGTTGTTGCCTGAGATCAAAACTTTCAAGGAGATCGGCATCGAGGGCGTTGACTCAGATAACTGGTATGCCTTATTTACTGCAAAGGACACCCCTGCAGCAGAAATCGCTCGCCTCAATCAGGCGGTCATTCGCACCCTAAATACAGAATCAGTCAAACAACGCTTACTGAATTCGGGTACCCTGCCCGCAAGCTCAAGTCCGCAACAGCTTGGCGAGTTATTAAAGAAAGATACGAACAAATGGGCCCGTGTGATTCGTGAAAAAAACATCAAGCCAGACTGATTGGTAGATTCTCTGCGTGACCCACCCGCATCAGAACTGGATATCTAACCAAAGAAGATATCCAGTTCAAAACTAAGCAGACATCATATCCAGGCAGGTTCGTGCCACGACTTTAGTGGCACGTCGCAAGTCTTCGAGCTCAAGCCTTTCATCGGGTTGTTTAGCACGGCTTTCCTCAACGGTTCGTGGGCCTGCACCATACAAAACGACC
>CANCRX010000131.1 GCA_947380655.1 Alcaligenaceae bacterium
GATCTCAGGCTCGGGCAGATATTTTCGATTACATTGAAGCCTTCTACAACCCGAGGCGCAGACATTCAACCCTTGGTTATGTCAGTCCAATGAAGTTTGAAGAAGCTAGATTTGCTTAGGTTGTTGTCCACGAAACCGGGTACAGCTCAGCTTACCTAGTTTCTCGTTGACGAGTTCAAGTGCAGCGCGGGCAGTTTCCTTTGCAGTGAGTGGGTCGAAGACGATCCAGCCGGTATCGCCTTTTACAAAACTGATGTTCGCCAGATCAAACCCACGTACCTGGTAGATTTTTCCGGGAATGACCTCATAAAGTCCATAAGCCATGTTGATAATGGCTTGTCGTTGCAGTGAGGGATGCACACTATCGAAGTCTTTACCTTGCAATAAAAACTCATAACTGCCCATATCCCAGGCAACATTGCCGGCATCCGCCATAATTTTTTTATATTCAGGGGCAGCTATAAAACCCTTTTTAGCTTCTTCTGCGTCGCGCTTATCTTCAAAGGGTAAGGTCTTGCGTAAGCCCTTTTGTAGTTCAATCGTGAACTGCGACGGCATTTTTCCTTTGACGTCGAAGTGTTTACCTTCGATTGCGCCTGGATCACTAATGATGGCACCTCCTCCAGCAGTGAATGCGGGTTGCATCAGGCAGAGTGCACCGAGTGCTAAAACGGCAGTCAGTGTCTGTTTAGTAAGTGATCTCATAGGATTAGCCTCTGAAGCTAGGTATATTCGTTTAAATTACTATGTGGGTTAAATAAAATTTTTGAATATTATATTTTCAAAAATTAAAGAATATTTAATCATTTTTTCACGATCGTATAACGGTGTCTATAGACTAATCGATGTATTTAATTGTTGAAGAAACCAGTGTCAATTTTGTAGTGCTAAGGATAGAATTTTTCTACGTTACATCCATAAATCAAACAACATTTCAAAGAGAGACTTAAAAAATGATTCATGTTTTAGCTGTCATCACTGCCAAGCCGGGAATGCGTGACTCGATCCTGACGCACTTTCACGCAAATGTACCTGCCGTGAAAGCTGAAAAGGGGTGTATTGAGTACGGTGCTGCAATTGATGCGACCGAAGCGCCAGCTATTCAGACTCCCTGGGGACCGGACACTTTTCTAGTGATTGAAAAGTGGGAAAGCATGGATGCACTGAAGGCACATGCGGCCGCTCCGCACATGGCTGCCTATGGAGCTAAGACTAAAGAGTTTATTGCAAGCCGCATTATTCACATCCTTTCACCTGTTTGAACATTAAGGTGTCTAATAGGGTATGAGGATTAAACGTACCCCGATTTTATTAAGTATTGCAGCGCTGTTACTCGTTGCCATCGGCGTTTTTCGCTGGTGGCAAGGTCCGCTTGTGCCGGCGTATCAATTGCAACCTACTGATTTAATTCAAAATGTTGTCGCAACGGGCCGTGTCATTTCGACTTCGCGCGCTCAGGTGGGGAGTGAAATTACAGGTATTGTGCTGGAGCGTCGCGTTAAAGAGGGCGACCAGGTCAAACCAGGCGACATATTGCTTGTTTTGCGAGCCGATGACCTGATTGCCAAAGAAAAGGAAGCACAGGCAGCGCTAGATCAGTTGCGTCTGGCACGTCGTCCTCAGGCTATTGCGGCATTAGCGCAGGCGGAATCTCAATTTGCACAAGCTTCACGCGAATCAAAGCGTCGAACTGAACTGTTCGAAAAACAATCCATTGCACAAGAAGCTGTCGAGCAATCTAAAAACAATCTGGCCACGGCGAGAGCCGCTGTCGAACAAGCGCGTTTACTGGTGCAGTCACTTGCACCCGACGAGTCAGAGGAACGGATCTTAAAGGAGCGCCTCGCGGCTGCTCAGGCCATGTTGCTGAAAACTGTCATCCGCGCAGAGGCTGCCGGCACGATATTGACACGTAATGTCGAGCCGGGTGATTTAGTACAACCCGTCGGTAAGGTTTTATTGGAAATCGCGCGGGCAGGTGACACGGAGATACTGGTTCCACTCGACGAGCGTAACCTCGGCAACCTTGTTGTCGGTCAGGGTGCGACGTGCATAGCAGATGCTTATCCAAATGAGCATTTCAATGCGATGGTGAATTTTATTGCGCCAACGATTGATCCGCAGCGCGGGACGGTAGATATCAGATTAAAAGTCGATCCGGTACCCGCTTATTTGCGACAAGACATGACTGTTTCAGTCAATATCCTGACAGGAAAAATCGATCAGGCCCTTGCCGTACCAAACGATGCCTTGATGAATGTGCATGGGACTGACGCGGATGTGCTGGTCGTGCGAGATGGGCGCGCCAAGCTCGTTCATATCAAGCTTGGCTTGCGAGGGTTAGCTTATTCGCAAGCCAGCACTGGGTTGATGCCTGGTGAGTGGGTGCTGCAAGGTGCACGCGCGCGCGATGGTGATCGTGTTCGTGTGTCTTCGCAGGTCCTGCCGCTCAGTCAGGCTGCCTCGACCTCGCGTAAAGAAACACCGGTAAAATTTAACTAAGCCATGTGGATCGAGTCAACGATCGCGTTTAAATTTATGCGTCAGGGCCGCACGCAAACTGCGTTGATACTGGTTGGTATTTCCGTTGGTGTCTCGGTCATTGTATTTATTACTGCACTGATCATGGGGCTCCAGAGCAATATTGTTGAACGTACGCTTGGGACGCAATCACATATAAAAGTTCAGCCTCCAGATGAAAAAAATAAAGTACTGCCAATGCCCGCAGGCGTGGTAGGTCTGACACTTGAAGACAAACGCGCTCAGCGACTACGAACAATTATTAACTGGCTCGAGGTACGCGACACGCTGGATGTGTTGCCAGAAATCAAGGCGGTTTCTCCTGTCGTTTCTGGTCCTGCATTTGCAAGACGAGGTGACGTTTTAAAGTCAATATCGATCATCGGGATTGACCCCGTTCGTTATGAGAAAATCATACCGATCAGTAAAGATATTATTTCAGGCAGCTTTCGTGTTGGGGCAGGCGATGTCGTCATCGGAAAGCTCCTCGCCGATGATCTAGGTTTACGTGCAGGTAATAAGCTGCGCATTGAAGCGGGTCTGGGGCGGTCCGCTGTAGTCACCATTGCAGGGATTTTTGAGCTCGGTGTACGTGATATTGATTCGCGTTTTGTCTATCTTGATTTAAAACAAACACAGTCCTTACTTGGCTTGTATGGAGGGGTCAATCAAATTGATGTCACCGTCAAAGAAATATTCAAGGCTGATGTGATCAGCGCACGTATTGCCAAGTTGACGGGTCTGAAAGCCGAGAGCTGGATGGAGACGAACGCGCAGTTGATGAATGCCTTGAGTTCTCAGAGTGTTTCAACCACCATCATTACTTTTTTTGTCGGTTTATCTGTTGCCCTCGGTATTGCGAGCGTGCTTGCGATCAGCGTGACGCAGCGTACCCGCGAGATCGGTATTTTGCGTGCAATGGGAACACGGCGTGGACAAATGTTGCAGGTGTTTTTGATTCAGGGTGCCATCTTAGGCATGATTGGCTCGCTGGTGGGGGCATTTCTTGGTTATGTCTTGGTCTGGGCCTTTAATACCTTTGGTCCAAGGCTTTTTTATATCCCACTGCCTTTGGGCTTAATCCCTGCCGCAATGGCTGTGGCGACCCTCGCCGGCGTCTTGTCTGCGCTAGCCCCGGCATGGCGTGCTTCAAGACTGGATCCCGTCGTGGCGATACGTTATGTCTGATGCTCAGGTGCTGACTTCAAATCAGGATTATGTTTTAAGACTTGAGCGACTCTCAAAGTCCTACAACATTGGAGCGCCTAACGAGGTTGAAGTGCTTCATGACATTAATATGTCTGTCGGTCGTCGCGATTTTTCAGCCTTGATCGGACCTTCGGGCTCAGGAAAAAGTACGCTTCTCAACATTATTGGTTTGCTGGATCAGCCGACGTCTGGTGAGCTTTACCTGCTCGGTAAACCAACCAGTAAAATGGATGATGAGGCACGCACAGCCTTGCGTGGAAATTCCATTGGCTTTGTATTTCAGTTCCATCACTTGATACAGGCATTTACTGCAATTGAAAATGTGCTGATGCCGATGATGGTGACACAAGGCAAACCCTCCAAAGAAATGCTGGAGCGGGCCCGCGGTCTGTTGACTGAAGTCGGACTGGAAAAACATCTGGATAAAAAGCCTGATTCTTTGTCGGGAGGTCAGCAACAACGCGTAGCAATAGCCCGAGCGTTGATGACTAGGCCTGCATTATTGCTGGCAGATGAACCTACTGGTAATTTAGATACAAAGACTGCCGCTGATATCTTCGAACTCTTTCGAAAATTCAACGAGCAATTTGGTTGTGCGGTATTGATTGTGACCCATGATCCAAGGTTGTCAGCAACCTGTGACCGAACGATTAATTTAGTAGACGGGCGCATCGTAAGTTAATCGCAGCTGAAAATCTATTTTTTATTTTCAGCTGCGCACGAACTCATTCGTCTTTCACACCAGCCTTCTGAATAATTTCACCCCAACGTTTGAGATCCTTTTGCACAAGGTCATCCATCTGTGCAGGAGTCATCTCAATAACATCGTATCCATCTGCGTTCACTGATTTTACAATCGTCGGATCCTTCATCACTTCATTAAAGGCTGGTACAAGCTTATCCATCACCTCTTTAGGCAGTCCTTTTGGGCCGACGATGCTATACCAGATCGCTGCATCAAAGCCTGGATAGCCAGATTCATTCATGGTCGGGACATCAGGCAGCAATACGCTACGCTTCATTGATGTCACAGCCAGAGGTTTCAGACTGCCAGCAGAGATTTGCGTTGCTGCAGAACCGAGTGAGGAAAATAGAAAGGGGACGTGACCTCCAAGTAACTCCACAACGGCAGGATTTCCACCTTTGTAAGGGACGTGTGAAATCGTCAAATTTTCCATTACTTTCAATTGCTCACCAGCCAAATGTCCAACCCCACCAATTCCTGAGGTTCCATAGCCCCAGTTAGAGGGGTCTTTTTTGGCCATTGAGATGAGTTGCTTAACATCTTTAGCTGGTGAGTCTGGTCGTACTAAAATGACTGTGCCACCTCCGGCTATCATTGCAACGTTGGTGAAGTCTTTAGTTGGGTCGTAGTTCATCTTGCGCATATTTGGCAATATGACCATGGGTCCAGAGTCAGTGATGTGAAGGGTATAGCCATCAGCAGGGGCTTTTGCGGCGATGTCCAGGGCGATTGAGGCACCTGCGCCAGGTTTGTATTCAATAATAAATTGCTGACCAATAATTTTTGATACGCGGTCTGTAATAGGGCGTATTAATTTGTCTGCGGCACCACCTGGCGCATAGCCAACAATCATTCTGATTGGCTTGTTAGGATATTGGGCTAGCGCAGGCGCCATCACGCCGGTCATTAATAATGCGGCTAAAGCGGTGCGCTGAATAATACTTTTCCACTGCATAGTGATCTCCAGATCTTGATTGGATAATTTTTTAATTGGATTGAATTTGAATTAAGTCTCAGAAAAGACTTGATTAGGTTTGATCATTCCTTTGACCTCAACTGCGTTGCCAGAGGGGTCAAAAACTAAAAAGACATTTTGCTCACGAGGTGTACCGATAAAAATATGGTCGGGTTCCATGGCAAATTTAACCTGAGCTGTGCGTAATTTTGTGAGCATCGTTTCGTATACATCGGACTCAACAATGACCCCGAAGTGACGCAAGGGATATGGATTTTTACCGATATTCACTGAGACATGTGCCGCCTCAACGGGAGAAAGCTGCGCGACAAGATGATGACCGAAAAAATCAATATCTGCTCGGTCTGATATCGTTCTGGTGACTTTGCAGCCTAATAATTCTTGATAGAAATTTACTGTCTTTTCTATATCGCTAACAGGTATTGACAGATGAAGCGTTGCTTTTTGCATTTCTTTGTTTGTTGACTGGTTCATATTTTTAATTAACTTTGATATTCGCTTTTTTGACGATCTCGCCATACATGGCACTATCTTTTTCAATGAGTTTTCTAAAACCCTCGGGCGTCGTGCTTTCGGCAACAAAGCCTGCAGCAAGAAACTTTTGCTGAACATCAGGATCTTTCACAATTTCGCCAATTTCTTTTGCGATGCGATCAATGATTGGTTGTGGTGTGCCTTTCGGTGCCATCAGTCCGACCCAGGATGACATGGCAAAGCCTGGAAATCCAGATTCCGCCATAGTGGGGATGTTGGTCTCAGTCGGCCAGCGTTTAGCTGAACTGACAGCGATGGCTTTGAGTTTGCCTTCTTT
>CANCRX010000132.1 GCA_947380655.1 Alcaligenaceae bacterium
CGGCTTCTTTATTCATGTCAGTGATGAAAGGAATAGGCTTAATCGGTGCTTGTCCACGCAAACGCCCTACTTCGCGGATATCGATACCCGCACAAGCTGAGACGATCTCTGCTGCAGCCACACCGCACATGCGTGACTGGCAGCGCCCCATTCCAACGCGGGTGAGTGCTTTAAGCCGGTTGAGCTCTACCGCACCCAGCTCATTCACTGCCGTTCTGATTTCACCGGCGGTGATTTCTTCACAGCGGCAAATGATCACCTCATCTGCCACTTGACTCGCCCATTTTTTGGGAAATGAAAACGCACGGTCGAGTCCGGCACGAAATTTATTTAATACCAACATTCGAGACTGCAATGAGAGGATGTGTTGTCGTGCAGCCTGATCTAATAAATATGGATGTGAATCCGATATCAAGGCAAGCGCAGCAAGTTCACCCGCAATCTCGGAAGCGTCTGCACCAACAATCCCTGACCCATCACCAGCCAGATAGACACCCTGAACGCTTGACCGACCCATCTCGTCTCGCACAGGAAGGTATGAGCGCTGAGCCTCATTAAATGTAAATTTTGTACCAAGGATATCTGCAAGCTGCGTTTCAGATCTGAGCGCATAACCAAAAGCAATGGCATCGCACGCGAGCGTATGTTCACCTTTGGAATCCCGCCATACAACACCCGTCACGCGCTCTGTACCCGTTGCCTCGACGGGTTCAATTCCTCTATGGATCTGAACACCATGCGATAGCAACCACGAAACGTAATAGATCCCTTTTGCGAGCAAGGCCGGCTGCGCCAGCATTCTGGGCACTGCCGCGATCTGACCCGCCAGCCCTGAGGTATCGAGCACGGCGGCGACAGCAGCCCCAGCGCGTGCATACTGATAGGCGACAAGATAAAGCAATGGTCCAGTCCCCATGAAGATGACTTGCTGACCGATCCCACATCCCTGATATTTAAGCGCGACTTGCGCGCCACCCAGTGAATACACACCCGGCAAGGTCCAACCAGCAAACGGCAGCACGCGATCCGTCGCACCCGTCGCAACGATCAAATGGCTATAGGCTTCCGTAGCCGTAGCACCTGCACGTAAGGTGTCAAGCAAATGATCCTGAGCATTCCAGACCAGCGTTTCTGGTTGGTAATCGATCTGATCAAGAATCTCTGCCATCGCACGATGTACTGAGTGTGCGCGACCCGCTTCAAAGCCATAGAGTTGTTTTTTGGAGCGCTGAAACAATGCAGGAGGCTGTCGGTAGATCTGTCCGCCCCATGAAGCAGACTCATCAATCACTGTAGGTCTGAGCCCATAACGAACAAGTGTTTGTGCTGCGCGCACACCAGCAGGCCCCGCTCCGACAATAACCGGCTTGATGCTGTCGGGAATGATTTTTTTATTCATCTGCGACTACCTTGGGACGTCGTCACACAGAGTCCAGGTGCAATAAAAGTCGAACAGGCACGCACGCGCTCTCCACTCTCAAGTGTGACCCAGCAATCCTGACACGCTCCCATCAAGCAAAACCCAGCGCGCGGGGCAGACAGCGACTCGGTTTCGCGCAGAGTCGCCTGATTAGTCAGAATCGCCGTGAGTAATGTGTCCCCTTTCAGTGCATGAACCACCCTACCGTCTAGCTCAAAGGAGACGGGCTCCCGTTCCGTTTCAGCCAGCCTAACTAGCATCGGACGCGTTAGTGCGTGCGGATTATTGTTAGCGGTCATTTACCCCCCACCAGAATCTTGTCCAACCCGTAGAACCGATCGATCAGGACCATCACCACTAGCGTAAATCCTACGATCAGGGCCGAGGCTGCGGCCATTAATGGATCGATTGATTCGGTCGCATACATATACATCCGGACTGGCAATGTCACGGTAGCGGGTGCTGTCACAAAAACAGACATGGTGACCTCATCAAAACTATTAATGAATGCCAGCAACCAGCCTCCAGTGATCCCAGGCAAAATCATGGGTAAGGTGATGCGTCTGAAAACAGTAAAGTTACTCGCCCCAAGGGATTGTGCGGCTTGTTCGCAAGCCTGATCGGAGCCAACCGATGCCGCGATCACCAGTCTCAATACATAGGGCGTAATAATCATTACATGCGCAAAAATCAGCCAGAAAAAACTTCCTGTAGCCCCTATCAAGGAAAACATCCGCAACAGCGCCACACCGAGTACTAAATGCGGAATCATCAAAGGGGATAAGAATAAGCCGTTCAGTAGTTCTCGGCCGCGAAAATTAAAGCGTGTAAGTGCAAGACCTGCAGGTACAGCAATCAGCGTGGAAATAGAGGCTGACATGAAACCTAACCAGAGACTATTTTTAAAAGACTGCATTAAATCTGAATGTGCAAATACAGCTTTGAACCAGCGCAATGAAAAAGAGCTGGTTGGAACCGACAAGGTAATGCCAGGGGTAAACGCCACAAGGCAAACAATGACCAGAGGCGCAACCATGAAAGTGATCACGAGCGCATTAAAACTTAAGGCAAGGATTCCATTTTTTTTCATCGTATCAACCCATCGTCTTTTTATAACGACCTTCAACCAAACGGTTATAGGTGAACATGATGAGAAGGTTGACCGCCAGGAGGATTAACGCAACCGCAGCGCCAAACGGCCAGTTCAGTTCATGCATATACTCGTCGTAAACGATGGTTGCAACCATTTTTAATCGGCGACCGCCAAGCAAACCAGGGATTACAAAGGAACTCGCACTCAGACCAAATACGATCAAACTACCTGACAACACACCAGGCATAATCTGCGGGAGAATAATACGGCGCATCGTTGTGAACGGTGACGCGGATAATGAAAGCGCAGCATGTTGGACCTCTGGATCCAGTTTTTGCAATGACGTCCAAACCGGTATCACCATGAAGGGCAGCATGACATGAACCAAGGCAATGATGATCGCAGTCTCGGTATAGAGTATTTTGACCGGGCCTATCCCAATCAGCCTGAATATCTCATGCAAAATACTTTGCGGGCCAAGCAACATGCTCCAGCCAAAAGAGCGCACCACAACTGAAACGAGCAGAGGCGCAAGCAACACTAATAAAAAAACTGTTCGCCAGGGATTACCCATGCGACTCAAGATATAGGCCTCAGGCACACCAATTAACATGCAAAGGACCGAAGTCAGTGCAGAGACCCAGAGTGTTCGCCAAAAAATACCGTGGTAATAGGGATCAGTCAGGACTGTCACATAATGCTCAAGAGTCCACTGATTTTTGATACCCGTTACGTGATCAAAAGCATTAAATGACAATGCAGCAGTCAATGCGAGCGGCACGATCAGCATGCAAATAAATAAGAAAAACCCTGGAGCCGATAACATCCATGGGCGTAAAACTGAGGGCCGAATCATTGCTGACTGTCCCTTTCAGTCAACAATCTCAACGCACTCACGGACCAGGTCAGACCCGACCGTGCTTGTTCAGGGAGTGGTTCAGAATCGGCATTAGGCGCGACCACCACCAACTCCCCAACCGAAGTGCTCAGGTAATAAATCCACTGATCACCTAAAAAATAGCGTGCGGTCACTATGCCATCGAGTAGGCCTTGCCCTGTTGGAACAAAGCTTATTTTTTCTGGCCGTAAGCTTAAAGTTATTTCTGTGTCTGGCTCAAGCGCTGTCTGAGGGATGTCAAGTCTCACCTCGCCCAGATCAATCTTGAAACGCGTTCCAGTAGATTGCGCATAACCAGTTAAAAGATTAGCTTTACCGACAAAAGTAGAGATGAACGTTGAACGCGGCTGATCATATAGTTTGTAGGGCTCATCGATTTGCGTGACACGTCCTGCCTGCATCACAACAATTCGGTCGCTAATCGACATCGCTTCTGACTGATCATGAGTCACCATAATTGTCGTAGTACCGACTTTGCGCTGGATTTTCCGTAACTCAAACTGCATTTCTTCACGTAATTTTGCATCGAGATTGGAGAGAGGCTCGTCTAGCAATAAAACCGGCGGCTCAATCACAAGTGCCCGTGCAAGTGCAACACGCTGACGCTGACCTCCGGATAATTCTCGTGGGTAGCGATCCGCATAGGCATCCAGATGAACAAGTGCCAGAGCTGCACGCACGCGATCCAGTCGCTCGGCTTTTGGCATACGCCTCATCTCAAGACCAAAGCTCACGTTATCGTGAACGGTCATATGAGGAAATAAGGCATAACTCTGAAATACGATACCTAGACCACGATCGTTGGGCTTGGTATGCGTGATGTCACGACCATCAAGGGTAATCTTGCCGCTTGAGACTTCGGCAAAACCCGCGATCATTTGTAGGGTCGTGGTCTTGCCGCAGCCGGAGGGGCCAAGCAACGTCACGAACTCGCCCTTTTCTACATCAATCGACAAATCCTCTACAGCGTAATGTGAGCCGTACAGTTTTGATAAATTTTCAAGTGACAGAAAGGACATTCAACACTCCGGATAGTTTGCTGCAACGCATTCTGTAGGCACAAGAGAAAAATTAAAGTGTTTTGATGTTGCCCTAAAAAATACGGAGGGTCAACGGAATTAGCTTTAATATTCCACACATCGTTATTTATTTATAATTTATTCCACCTTTCTACTGGCTCGTAGCGGCTTAGATGCGATTTTCCTGGACCGCTCTGAAGGACCGCTTCCCATCCGCTCAAAGTAATGGATTAATTGAAGGAATGGCAGGTGTCGCTGTCCCCGTCTTTGAC
Source organism: Alcaligenaceae bacterium (assembly GCA_947380655.1). Taxonomy (GTDB): domain Bacteria; phylum Pseudomonadota; class Gammaproteobacteria; order Burkholderiales; family Burkholderiaceae_B; genus Zwartia. The sequence goes on from CANCRX010000132.1 coordinate 4,703, forward strand.
AGCACGGGTCGTTGCGTCGCCGCGTTGAGTGTTGGTACCCTCGCCGGGCGGTTGAATCAGGACAGACTGCCGACTGTTGTCGAATTATTAAAAAAAGAATCAAAACTATTAAGTGAAAATATCAATCCTTTTGATCCGACATTGCGCAGGCCAATACAGAATTTTGCAGCGGTCAATCCAGGAGTGAGATGAGAGGCACGGTTCAATTAAAACTGGATACGCACACCAGCACTCACGTTACCCAGAGTGGCTCCTGAGCGGAACTCGCCCGCAACACTCACGTACGCAAAGGTGTTTTCTGACATTTTTGCAGTGCCATATAAACCAGCCTGCACAAACGTCGTACCGGCATTCGCTGTCGCAATTGTCATCGGCACGCCAGCTAAAGAAGCGCTCAGTGTTGGATTAAGCAAATTGGACGAGTCGGCACCGACCCCCACATTCGCACGATAAGTATATTTTTCCGTCATTGGATTATTGGCTTTTGAACCTACGGCCACTCCCAACACGCCCCTCACACCACTAGCATTAAAGCTATTGACATTTAATGCCGCAGCAGAAGAGCCCTCATCAAACGCAGACTGTGAAACTTGTTGCCACGTCACACGTGCATAGGGTGTGATCATTACACTTTCGACGTCGATGGGTCGCGTCACGCCAAGACTAATCAACGCATCATTACCGGTCACACCCTTTGAATTTAATCCGGAGCTAAATCCAGTGTAATCACTACGTGATTGATTCGTTGAGTTGATGCCATAGCTTGCCATTGCATCAAAAATGAAGGTGTCGACGGGTAATTTGCCATAGAGGAAAAGTGAACCTTGTTGCACAGTACCTGAACCCAAACTTGCATACACATTGGTATTGGATAGTGCGAGTCCACCCCCTGCCTTGATGCCATTCTCAGAGTATGCGTCAGCACCGAAAACGAGTTGATAAAGATTGCTGGAAAAACCGTTCGCATTACTATCGCCCGAGCGGTTTCCACGTTGATAAGCAATCTCCCCCCAGGTTGTGCCATTGGATACCGAAGTGTTTGTGACATTACCTGCTGTGCTATTGACCAAAGGATTCGAACTGATATTTGCAGTCGGTTGGCCACCAGGATTTGTCGCACTGATTGCAGAGCTCATAACTGGGGCCGTCGAAGCAGACATAACGGCTGCGCTCGTCTGATCGCCTAGTCTTGACAAGACCGCTTGCTGGACACGAAGCGTCGTCTGAGGAACCACGGCTAGCGTTGCACCGAGTACATCGCCACCTAATGACGATACAAAATCACCAATCGTCGCAGATGTCTGTTTGGAAGCCGCATATAACAGCTGATCGTTCGGTGCAATGGTCTGACCGGTCTTGTTCGATAGCATCAAGGTGTCGAGTACTGCGGCTGCACTGCGCGAGTTCGCAGTCGAGGACTGAACGGTTGGCATTGCAGAATACGAAGTTGGCATGACTGTTAGATCAACGTTACCAAACCCCAGCGTATTGGTGTTATACAAAGGCAATAGTTGCGTACCCGCAGCAAGCTGCGTAGGCTGTGTAAC
>CANCRX010000133.1 GCA_947380655.1 Alcaligenaceae bacterium
GCGGGTGGCGACTCGACCACGATCCCGCTGGCGTCCTGCGGCCCTCGCTCGTGAGTCACAAAGAGTTGACGCCAGGGCTGCAAGAAGATCTGTATGGTTTGTTTTATAGCAAACGAGAAGCAAACGCTTATCTCACTGCGGTGTCTAAAAAGTATCACCTCTGTGCGGCCTTGCTAGGCCTGGAAAAAGTCGAGGAGGGAAAATCCTGTTTTGCCTATCAGGTCAAACAGTGTAGCGGCGCATGCATCGGAGAGTCCTCGCTTGCTCTGCATAATTTGCAAGTCCAGACAGCACTGAATTTTTACAAGGTACAGGCTTGGCCCTATCCCGGTGTGATTGCGATCAAAGAGGGCGACGAGCTGATCGTCCTCAACAACTGGTGTTATCTGGGTACGGCGATTAATGAAGACGAGCTTTACGAGCTAGCAGAAACAAGAGATGTCGAGTTTGATCTGGATATTTATAAGCTGCTGAAAAAAGCCTTGGCGGGGCCTTTCAAACATCAGGTGATTAAGCTGGGTAGTGCCTCGCAAATATCAATTGATTAAATTTAGTTGGCGCGGTTTTGCGCCAACTGACTGCTAGAGCTTAATTTTATTGTGTTGAGCGCCATCTGTATTCGGTCTTTCGCCAGCAATATAGGCCTTCACAGCACCATAGGCGTATTTCAGCCCCTGCATTCCAGCGTTATTCCAAAATTCACCCTCTTGGGCTGTAAATTTAAGTATCGCGATATTAGGATCCGCTTTCCCAAGAGGGAACCAGACTTTCCAGGCCTCTTTCCACATCGTTTCAAGCAGTGTTTTGTCATGCGTCACAACGACCTCGCCTTTCACTGATGCAAACTGCCCCGAGCTTTGAAACGTCAGCAAAGCATGGGGATTTTTGTCAATTTCGTGCACCTTTACCGAATCAGTATCCGTTAAAAGGTAGACGTCCATGTCCTTATCTAAGCGAGCAATGGCCATTGGCCGGGCGTGCATTGCCTCGGCTTGATGAGTAACCAACATTGCGACGTCGAAATTTTTCAGTAAATCGTAAAAATTACTATTGGCTTTATCCATTTCAAAATGCTCCTGAGTGTTTAACGATCAATTCCATGACCTCACTTTAATTGGTCTTGTTTAAATTAAAGGTTCGCCAACACACATAGCGTCATATTTTTTTGAATTGAAAAAAATAGCCAGAGCGAGTAGTGAGTATCACCCCACGACACACCTGTCTCCTCATAATCAAAGCATCAAAAGGTGAGTCACATGAACAATTCAATGTATTGCCGCGCTCTGTATTGCAACCGCAGCCATGGCAACCGCCTCAACGCTGGTGTGCTAAACCCGCTCGGGCAACACAACCTAAGGTAAAAACGTCTCTAAACGTTAGACATACTTTGCGCGCGCATCGAAAAATTTTGTATGCAAGTTAACTTTATTTAGTTTGTTCAAAATGAAAAATATACAAATACTCCAAGAGGCAAATTTCGCTTTGTATATTAAGGACATTGTTCTAAATCTGAATGACTGGGTGGAGCAGAGGGTAGAGGGGGAGGTTGATGACTTAACCATAGAGCTCTTAATGGCCGAGCTCGTTGAGTCACTCTGTCCGATCCAAGTGTTTCTCGACGTGATCCCAGACGGCCTGTTTGAAGAAAATGAATTAAATATCCCTGTGCCGAGTCATCATTGCCCGATGGCTTTGGATGTAGAGGAGGGGTGTGTACGTATCACGATAGATACGACCTTCAAATTGAATTGCGTAAGTGAATTCAGCGAGGACAGCTATACGGCGTGGCGTGACCAAACTAACGGATTTAATCTTCCTGCGTTGTCTTTTAAGTTTGGTGAGTATGAGGGAGATGGCGGAGGGGATATTTCACCTAATTTTCCTGAGGAATGAGGGCGGACGATGACAAGTCAGTTAAAAAAGAAACAGCGCAAAGAAATGATTCGAAATTACAAACCTACCGCTGATCAAATAGCGCGCGAGGTCTCCAATTGGGATAACTTGGTCAGCGGACGTGCAGAGTATTACGACATATTGACGACTGAGGAGGCATTAGTAGAGCCTGAAAAAAAAGCAGAGGCCACTAATTAACGCTATATCTAATTAGGTTTTGCCGCAAACTGAGTCTTATTTGCAATGCCTGTTTCTATTGAGAAAATAGGCAGATTACTTAGGCTCTGTTGGGTATAAGGAGTGATTGCGATCCCACCAGACCATATGAAAATGTGCCTGCACGATGAATCCCCATGCTCTTCGTTTTTGACCCCCAAGTCGGAAGCGGAATATTGATTCAAATTGTTCTAAATCTAATTCTCGCCAACGACCTTGGGCTTCCTCTATGAGATCACCTACCTCGTGCCCGTGATGCATTCTATGGCCGGTATCAGAGGAAAAGCTGTCAATTTCTCGCCAAGTCAGGTTGGAAAGTTCTTTAAACTTTGGCGCAATGATGGAAAACCATTCTGTGTCATCCCAGCGCCGAGGTTCACCCCACGACCACTCATCATGTTGATCCGCTTTGGAAATACACCAAGTAACCTGTTGATCAAAACGACTCCCACTTTTAATTGTTTTGGGTGTATTTGACAGTTTTTCATACGCTAGTCTTTCAAGATGGGGAGCTAGTCGCGGTTGTATTCCACCGGTAACGATAATGGATTGTTGAGGGATAATTTTTTGCTGAACTTTAGCTAAAAAGAGAGCTCTACTTTTTTCGAATTTTTCGTGTTTAAGCTCTTTTTTTCGAACACGTTCCTCTCGCTTCTTATTCACAGGGATACTTAGAGCGAAGAGTAGTACTCATGGATTGTGGCTTTAGGGATCATGTTCTCTGAGGCACTTCCAGACGGTAAATCTCCCCTTGCATCGAGCCAAGGGGTTTCTTGGTGAGAGAGAGTGCTTAACCACTGAGCAGTTTTGTCTCCGTAGAACGCAAGAACTTTATCTATATTTTTAGTTTCAGCTTCTGAGAGATGTGAGCTATCACCATCAATGAACAATTCTGAATTAACTTTAAATTGACCTCGATGGCGCGCATAGAGAGCAGGAAGTACTGGGCCGTTTGCCCATGCTTGGAATTCATCCTCAAACAAAGGCTCCTCTTCCCAAACAAGACTCCATGCTTGTGCGTAATACATAAGCTTTTGAAGTTTCATTGCTGATAATTCACCACTTCTCTCGGTGATGTATTTCGCTACATCAAAGATAGTAACCATGGCTATTCCAGAATAAATATTGTTTTTGTTGAATAAGTCAGATGAAATGCCGTGATACGTTGGTGCTAATAATTTTAACTCGGCTGGTCGAGTGAACAAGTCTGAGTAACCTAGGATAATTGAGCTAGGTGCGTGGGAAGTTGCAAGCTGAGACATTTGACCGTGCTTTAGTAAGTGGATTACCGCAATTCTGACTGTTGTTTCTCGAAATGTCTGTTTCCAATTGTAAAAACGCCTCACGTGCCTTCACGAATAGTAAATAATCTCCATAATATATATGCTTTTGTTCGTAGGTTAAGTTCTGGTCGACTAAGGCCGAAACAATTGAACAATAGGATTTGGGATGATTGAAAGAGTAAATAGACTTGAGGAAAAGATAATGAGCGTTGATACGAGGCTGACATTGGCCGAGCAGAATTCTCGAGCATTACACAAAAAATTAGATACACTTTTTTATTCGATGCTAGCTGCGTTTGGTGGTTTATATGCAGGTATCGCCGGATTGCTTGCTAAAGGCTTTAATTGGATTTAAGCCGGCTTACTGAACAGGAATCATCACTTCATTACGCCGTAAAAACCATAACGTCCAAGGCGGGTCGTAGCGCGCGAGTGTCGCTGGACCAGTCGGGGTTAGTTTGTGTTTTGTAATGAATGCATTGAGCAGCGCTGTCTGCTCAATTATGTCCGGCTCTTTCGCTAAGCCTGAAAATTGCACCACAGCCACGCGAGAAGGTGCGAGCGGTACCAACTTAACCTTTGGGTCGTTCGGTGTAGGGAGCGAGTCAAGCGTATAGCCCTGCGGCATAATGAAGCGCACCGTCCATCCCGCCTCGCTACCTGTTTGTGTGACAGGCGCGGTCATCGCGATCTTTTCACTTTCAGTCGCTGCCTGAGTAACTGGCGCAGTCATCGCAATACTTTGCTTTTTGGTATTGCCACCAAATATATATCCCGCGAGCAGCCGAAAGCCTGCGCTGATCGCATCGCTGCGTTCGCCCGACACAGTAACCTCTGCCGCAATCAAGGGCGGATATTCACGTACCTCAAAATCCCCTTCTTTGAGCGACGCCGTGAAGGGGGGTTCTTCTGTAGCCATGGCGAGAGGTCCGTTGAGGTTAATAGCAAGTAGGAGTGCGAATAGGATTCTTGTAATCATGGTGTTGCCATTATTTTTGTGAAGACTCATTGTGAATACTTAAGAGCTTAATCGAAGGTATTGATTTTTATTGTTCGGTTGCGTACATATGCTTACACAATTTTGTCCAAAAGGTTGAGCAAACACTTACTCATAAAAACTAAAATTATGTGTATTGGGCGTTATATGGTGTGAATATGGAAAGCAGAATGAGTCGAATTGAGGCGATATTACCTACCCTGGCTAGGAAAGAGGATTTAGCATTGCTCGACGGAAAGTTGAGCGAAAAAATGTCTAATCTCGAAATTAAGGTTGAGGCAAAGTTCAATGCTTTTGAATTAAAGCTCAATGCGTTCGATACAAAACTCACCGCAGTGGAGGGAAAGTTGACTTCCTTAATTCACAAGGAAATCGCAGCAGCGAGCTGGCGCATGATTATTTGGGCGACGGGTGTGATTACGATCGCCTTTGGAGGTGCATTTTTTATAGCCAGGCATCTATAACCCAGCATCTTGGCAGTTAGTATTCCTCTTGTTGCACCGCTCATTGCGCATAAATTACTTATTCACTAAGCTAGCTTTATCCCTAATAAAAATAGGCATAACTGATGATGCGGAAAATTTTGATAGCCATGTCGCTGATTGTGAGTGCAGTGTTGAGCACAGTTGTGTCGGCGCAGGCAGATTTCCCCACTAAACCCGTCAAAATAATCGTACCCTTTCCACCCGGTGGTGGGACGGACATTGTTGGACGTCTGATTGGCGCAAAACTCAGCGAACAGTGGAAACAACCCGTCATCGTTGAAAATCGCCCAGGCGCCAGTGGCAATATCGGTGCGGATTATGTCGCACGCCAGCCAGCAGACGGCTACACCATGCTCATTACCTCCGCACCCTTTGCGATCGCTCCTGCTGTGTTTGATAACCTGAATTTCGATCCGGTTAAAAATTTCACACCCATTACGCAGATCGCTACCGTACCTTTAATCTTGGTTACACGTCCTGATTCTCCTATTAAAAACATGGATGATCTGATTGCTTTAGCGCGCAAAGATGGCGAGAAAGTGACCTTTGGTAGTTTTGGGAATGGCTCCCCCGCGCATTTGGTCGGTGAGAGCATCAAGCAGCTCGCTAATGTGAAAATGACCCATGTGCCCTATAAAGGCGGTGCGGCAGCAATCCCTGATGTAGTCTCAGGTCAGTTGACGTTTGCTGTGCTGGATGCGATCGCGATCGCGCCACTGATTAAAAGTGGTCAGCTGCGTGCGTTAGCGATTATGGGTACAAAGCGCTCGCCGGCCTTGCCAGATGTGCCAACGCTCGCTCAGTCCGGAATCGCCTTTGAGTCTGTAGGCTGGCATGCGATTTTTGCGCCCGCTAATATGCCGCGTGCCTTAGCGGAGCGACTCAATAAAGACCTCAATGCTGTCGCAGCCCAACCCGAGATCCGTGAAAAAATCGTCTCGGGTGGCTCGATCCCTGCCGACCCGCCCTGGACGGTGGACGCTTGGACGGCACAGTTCCAACGTGATGTACAAACCTGGGGTGATATCGCCCGTAAAGCCGGCGCTAAAAACGATTGAATATGAAAAACTTTATTGCAAAAAAATATACGGTCAATATCCTGCGAGACGTTCAGTATGGAGTCGGTGGCATCCATCACACGACTGCACCGCGTGAGCGCGCCTTATGCCTGGATGTTTATCTGCCCGAGTTGTCCACCGAGGACGAATCCGCTCGCGGGTACGCTGCAAAGCCTGCACTGATTATGGCTTTCGGGGGCGCGTTTCATCGCGGCTCTAAAGAGGCTGACGAGTTTGATAATGAGGGCCATCGTAATACCCCTGTATCTACTTACTGCCATGAGTTTGCCAGACGT
>CANCRX010000134.1 GCA_947380655.1 Alcaligenaceae bacterium
GCAGGGGTCGGATACCTGATCCTGCAGGCAGAAGGCACCCTGGATGTAAACACTGTGTTTGCAGGTATTTTTGTTCTGACCGCTTGTGCCTTATTTCTGGATACTCTGGTGGCGATTGTTGAAAAACGATTGATGAAATGGCAGCCTCAGTCAGGCGAAACTGAAAAACTTTAAGTTTTTCCCGCCAGCAACTGATCGAGTTTGCGAGCGTCGGCCACAAAAGCGCGAATCCCTTCAGAGAGCTTTTCAGTCGCCATCGCGTCTTCATTGAGCAGCGATCTGAAGCTTATTTCGTCCGCCACCAGGCGTGTTGCAGGTTGAGCTTTGGCAGAATCGATGGTCAGGCTAGGCTTGAGTGCTGACTCTGATGACGCAAGTTTTGCAAGTAGATCCGGACTGATGGTGAGCAAATCACATCCCGCAAGCGCCAGAATCTGCCCCGTATTTCTGAAACTCGCACCCATGATTTCCGTGGGGATGCCGAAGGTTTTGTAATAACGATAAATCCCTGAAACTGAAATCACCCCCGGGTCATTCGCGCCACTTGAGGCCGTCTCGTCCCAGTTCGCACCTTGTTGTTTTTTATGCCAGTCATAGATACGACCAACAAATGGGGAGATCAGTTGTACTTTTGCCTCTGCACAGGCGACAGCCTGAACCAGTGAAAATAAAAGGGTCAGGTTGCAGCGGATACCTTCTGATTCCAGCACGCGGGCTGCCTGAATCCCTTCCCAGGTTGAGGCGATTTTGATCAGGATACGATCCCGTCCAAATCCCGCTGCCTCATAGAGCGCCATGATGCGTCGGGCGCGATCTACCGTGGCGCGGGTGTCAAAGGAAAGCCGGGCATCGACTTCGGTGGATACTCTGCCAGGTACGATACTCAATATTTCCCTGCCAAATGCCACCAGAAGGCGATCCACCAGCTCGGCGGGCCCTGCATGCGGGTAGTCTTTTACGCAGCGCTCCATCAGAGGGCGATAGGCGTCTTGCTGGACCGCTTTCAGGATCAGGGAAGGATTTGTGGTCGCATCCGTTGGCTGATAGCTGCGCATGCTTTCAAAGTCGCCGGTATCGGCGACTACAACGGTGTGGGTACGTAAGGATTCGAGAAGGCTGGCCATCGGGTTATACTTCCAAGGTTTGCTTATTGATACAGATGCCGGGGTTGATTGTGCTGCCGAACATATTTCCAGATAGTGCCACGAAAACGGCGATTTTAGCCTTGGCGGATGGAACCATCTTTAAGGGCCTCTCAATCGGGGCCGATGGTCATTCTGTTGCTGAAGTGGTTTTTAACACTGCCATGACAGGATATCAAGAAATCCTTACTGATCCAAGTTATAGCGGTCAGATGGTGACACTCACTTATCCTCACATTGGCAATACCGGGATTAATACTGAGGACGTCGAGTCTTCAAAAATCCATGCGGCAGGCTTGATTGTGCGTGATTGTCCCGCACTACTCTCTAATTTCCGCTCGACCCAGACGTTACCTGACTACCTGAAATCCCAGGGGATCGTGGCAATTTCCGATATTGACACACGTAAGCTGACCCGAATTTTGCGCGAGGGCGGGGCCCAAGGTGGTTGCATCCTCGTGGGTGATGATGCCGAACGGGCTCTCAAACTCGCCCGTAGCTTTCCCGGAATGTCCGGTTTGGATCTGGCTAAAGTCGTATCGGCTAAGGAGTCATCGACTTGGACCGAATCGACCTGGGAACTCGGCAAGGGTTACGGCAAAACTGATAGCAAGACCCCTCACGTTGTCGCCTACGATTTCGGTGTGAAATCTAACATCTTGCGACTGCTTGCTGAGCGCGGCTGCCACATCACGGTTGTGCCCGCGCAGACTACCGCTGAGCAAGTCTTGAAACTTAAGCCGGATGGTGTGTTTTTGTCTAATGGCCCTGGGGACCCAGACCCATGTGACTACGCGATTGCTGCGACCAAGGTTTTTCTTGAGCGTAAATTGCCCGTCTTTGGGATTTGTCTGGGACATCAGATTATGGGTTTGGCACTCGGTGCCAAAACCATCAAGATGAAAACAGGTCATCACGGTTCAAACCACCCTGTGCACGAGCTGGCGACTGGGCGCGTGTTCATTACTGCACAAAACCATGGCTTCGCAGTCGATGCGACGAGTTTGCCCGCAAACGCGCGCGTCACACACGTCTCGCTGTTCGATGGCACGCTTCAGGGCTTCGAGCTGACTGATCGTCCTGCGTTCTGTTTTCAGGGGCACCCAGAAGCCAGCCCAGGCCCTCACGACATCGTCGTGTTGTTCGATAAATTCATGAGCCTGTTGGCCGGTCAAAAATAAAGAGTCATCATGCCCAAGCGTACAGACCTAAAAAGTATTCTGATTATTGGCGCCGGCCCCATCATCATCGGGCAGGCTTGCGAATTTGACTATTCAGGCGCACAAGCCTGTAAAGCACTCAAAGCCGAAGGCTATCGCACCATTTTGGTCAACAGTAATCCAGCGACCATCATGACCGATCCGGAGACCGCTGATGTCACCTACATCGAGCCGATTACCTGGCAAGTTGTTGAAAAGATCATCGAAAAAGAGCGTCCCGATGCAGTGCTGCCCACCATGGGTGGTCAGACCGCATTGAATTGTGCGCTCGATCTCGACAAACACGGTGTGCTCGCGAAATACGGCGTTGAGTTGATCGGTGCAAACGCCCATGCGATCGATAAAGCCGAAGATCGCCAGAAATTTAAAGTCGCCATGTCTTCGATTGGGCTTGAGTCAGCTAAATCAGGCGTCGCACACACGCTCGAAGAAGCCTGGATTGTTCAAAAGCAGATCGCAGCAGAAATTGGCACATCAGGTTTTCCCGCCGTGATTCGTCCCAGCTTCACGCTGGGTGGCAGTGGTGGTGGTATCGCCTACAACGCCGAAGAATTCGAAACGATTTGTCGTCGTGGTCTGGAGGCCTCACCGACCAGCGAATTGCTGATCGAAGAATCGCTGTTGGGCTGGAAAGAATTCGAGATGGAAGTCGTGCGTGACACGGCGGATAACTGCATTATCGTTTGCTCGATCGAAAACCTCGATCCAATGGGTGTGCATACCGGCGACTCGATTACTGTGGCACCGGCCCAGACGTTGACCGATAAAGAATATCAAATCATGCGTAATGCATCGATCGCCGTATTGCGCGAAATCGGTGTGGATACTGGTGGCTCAAACGTTCAGTTCGCGTTAAATCCCCAAAATGGTCGCATGATCGTCATTGAAATGAACCCACGTGTGTCGCGTTCATCAGCGCTGGCTTCCAAAGCAACAGGTTTTCCGATTGCGAAAGTCGCAGCCCGTCTGGCGGTCGGTTACACGCTTGATGAGCTTAAAAACGAAATCACGGGTGGTGCAACACCTGCGTCGTTTGAGCCGACAATCGATTACGTTGTCACCAAAGTGCCTCGTTTTGCCTTTGAAAAATTTCCAACCGCCGATGCGCGTCTGACCACGCAGATGAAATCTGTCGGCGAGGTCATGGCGATTGGCCGCACGTTCCAGGAATCTTTCCAGAAAGCGCTGCGCGGGCTTGAAGTCGGGGTCGATGGTCTGAATCAGAAAACCACTGATCGTGAAAAAATCCAGATCGAACTCGGTGAGCCAGGACCTGAGCGTATCTGGTACGTGGGTGATGCGTTCGCGCAAGGCTTTACGCTCGAAGAAGTGCATCAGCTGACCAAGATCGACCCATGGTTCCTGTCGCAGATCAAAGAGATCGTTGATATCGAGCTCGCACTCGAGCAACGCACACTCGGTGATCTGGATGCCAACACCATATTGCAATTAAAGCGCCGTGGATTTTCTGATCGTCGACTGGCCTTTTTGCTTGATACGGGCGAGTCAGAGGTTCGTAAACAGCGTCATCAGTTCAACGTGCGCCCTGTTTATAAGCGTGTCGATACGTGTGCGGCTGAATTCGCCACCAACACCGCTTACCTCTACTCGACTTACGAGCAGGAATGCGAATCCAAGCCGACCGATCGTAAGAAGATCATTGTGCTTGGGGGCGGTCCTAACCGTATCGGCCAGGGAATTGAATTTGATTATTGCTGCGTCCACGCAGCGCTCGCGTTGCGCGAGGATGGTTACGAGACCATCATGATCAATTGCAACCCCGAAACTGTGTCGACCGACTATGACACTTCGGATCGACTGTATTTTGAGCCGTTGACCCTTGAGGACGTCCTTGAAATCGTTCATCTGGAAAAACCAGTTGGCATGATCGTGCAGTACGGTGGCCAGACGCCTCTGAAGCTCGCCCGTGCCCTTGAGGCAAACGGTGTGCCGATCATTGGCACGAGCCCTGAGTCAATCGACGTCGCCGAAGACCGTGAGCGCTTCCAGAAGCTTCTCACCAAGCTCAACTTGCGTCAGCCGCCTAACCGCACCGCGCGCACAGAAAGTGAAGCGCTGGCTCACGCACAAGATATCGGTTATCCACTGGTTGTTCGCCCAAGCTATGTGCTGGGCGGTCGTGCGATGGAAATCGTGCACGAACAAACTGATCTCGAGCGCTATATGCGCGAAGCCGTTAAGGTCAGTAATGACTCACCCGTGCTGCTTGATCACTTCCTGAATAACGCGATCGAGATAGACGTTGATTGTCTGTGTGATGGTGAGGAAGTGTTCATCGGTGGTGTCATGGAGCACATTGAACAAGCTGGCGTGCACTCCGGTGACTCGGCTTGCAGCTTGCCACCTTACTCTTTGTCGCCAGAGATGACGACAGAGATCAAGCGTCAAACTGCCTTGATGGCACGTGCACTCAATGTCAAGGGTTTGATGAACGTTCAGTTTGCTGTGCAGGATGGTGATGTGTACGTGCTTGAGGTTAATCCACGTGCTTCGCGAACCGTACCCTTTGTTTCCAAAGCAACTGGCCTGCAGCTAGCGAAGATCGCTGCGCGTGCGATGGCCGGACAGACCCTCGCATCCCAGGGCATCACAAAAGAAGTCGTGCCACATTATTTCTCAGTCAAAGAAGCCGTTTTCCCGTTTGTGAAATTCCCTGGCGTCGATACCATCCTCGGCCCAGAGATGAAATCAACCGGTGAAGTGATGGGTGTTGGCGTGACGTTTGGTGAAGCCTTCGTTAAATCGCAAATGGCAGCCAGCGTGAATCTTCCTGAAAAAGGTACGGCTTTCATTAGCGTGAAAAATCAGGATAAACCCAAGGCAGTCGAAGTCGCCCGAGGTTTGCATTCGCTTGGTTTCAAAGTCGTTGCAACCCGAGGCACTGCCTCTGCGATTGAACAGGCAGGAATTCCTGTCTCGGTCGTGAATAAAGTCGCTGAAGGCCGTCCTCACATTGTGGATATGCTTAAAAACGGTGAGATATCGCTCGTCATTAACACCGTTGAAGAGCGCCGAAACGCAATCACCGACTCACGTGCGATTCGTACCCAGGCACTCGCTGCCCGGGTGACGTATTACACGACGATCGCGGGCGCCCGTGCTGCGGTCGAAGGCATGCAGTATCTGCGCGAAGGCCTGGGCATCAAAGTCTATTCGTTGCAAGATTTGCACACGTCGTTAAAGCACTAAAAAGTAATCACGCTATTGGGATGGTAAATGTCTGTGACCTTGCCATCCCGATAGAATGAAACTAGGATACGGTGTCCCACGAGAGAGCACACCGCATGTCTACTGAATTTCCACTTCCATACTCAGGTTTGCGCGTCCTTGATATCAGTCAGGGGATCGCAGGTCCTTATTGCGCACATATTTTGTGGCAGCAGGGCGCAGAGGTCATCAAAGTCGAACCCCCCGCAGGCGACTGGATTCGTTTTGTCGGTGTCAGGCAAGGCGAACACAGCGCTCTGGCTATTCAATTCAACGCGGGTAAACAAGCCCTCGCCCTGGATGCCCGAACTGAAGCAGGTAAAAAGGTATTGCTCGAACTCGCAATGCAGGCGGATGTGATTGTGCAGAATTTTCGACCTGGTGCGGCTGAGCGCATGGGTATTGGCTACGCGGACTTGTCGAAATTAAAACCCGAACTTGTGTACGTTTCAATCAGTGGTTATGGTCCCGACGGTCCTTATGCGGATGCGCCGGCCACGGACTCCGTCATGCAAGCTGACAGCGGTCTGATGTTTACTAATCAGGATGAGCA
>CANCRX010000135.1 GCA_947380655.1 Alcaligenaceae bacterium
AACCTGAGCGAGTGCTACGCCCCGAACCGTTACCAGATTGACCGCCTCAAGCTTGAACTCGCGACCGAACTTTCTTCTTGTAACCATGAAACACCTCCGATTTCATTAAAACACTTAACAAAGTGTCTTTGAAACCGGGTACAGCTCAAGCGTCCAGTCGTAGCTGTCGTCTACTCACACTCTCACGGTGATCACTTTGGCGGTGTCAGGGGCGTGGTTGATGAGGCTGATGTTAAAAGCGGAAAAGTACAAATCCTCGCGCCAAGCGGATTCATGGAGCATGCGATCTCCGAAAACGTATACGCAGGTAATGCGATGACACGTCGCATGTATTTCCAGTACGGCGTATTGTTGCCACGCAGTCCCTTCGGTCATGTTGATCAGTCAATCGGAAAAAATACCGCTGCAGGCAACCTGGGCATGATCGAACCTACGCGTTATGTTGCTAAAGATTTTGAAACCATCACAATTGATGGCGTCAAAATGGAATTTCAAAATACACCAGGCACCGAAGCACCGGCAGAGATGAATACCTATTTCCCGGAACTCAAGGCGTTTTGGGCAGCCGAAAACATTACCGGTACGATTCATAATATCTATACTTTACGTGGTGCGTTGGTTCGCGATGCACTGTCATGGTCTAAACACATCAACACCGCTCTTTATCGCTATGGTCAAAATGTAGAGGTGTTATTTGCTTCCCACTCCTGGCCACGCTGGGGCAACGACCGTATTCAGGAAATCATGCGCACCCAGCGCGATACCTATGCACACTTGAATAATGAAGTACTCCATCATGCAAATCAGGGTGTCACCATTAATGAAATTCATAACGTCTACAAGCTGCCTGAGAGTTTGCAAAAGCAGTGGGCAGCGCACAGCTACCACGGCTCTGAAGAGCACAACAGCCGTGCGGTCATCAATCGCTATCTTGGTTACTGGGATGCAAATCCCGCAACACTCATTCCCTTATCCCCGCGTGATTCGGCTCCACTCTATGTAGAAATGATGGGGGGCTCTACAAAAATCCTGGCTAAAGGTCAGGAACTTTATGCCGCTGGAAAATATCGCGAGGCGATGGAGATTCTGAACAAATTAGTCTATGCTGAACCTGACAACGCACAGGCGAAAGACTTACTAGCCGATGTGTTTGAGCAAATCGGTTACCAAAAAGAAAGTCCAAGTGTTCGTAACAGCTTTCTGGGTGCAGCCTACGAATTGCGTCATGGCATGCCGGCGGGTGCCTCGCCGAAATCAAGTGGACCTGATTTGATTAAAGCAATGTCTACGGAGCTCTGGCTGAACTCACTTGCAATCAGTATGGATAGCAAGAAAGCTGCTGGGATGAAATTTATTATTAATCTGTTGACACCGGATAATGGTGAAAAATTTGTGATTGAACTGAATCACTCCGCGCTGACAAACATTAAAGGTCAGCAAGCACAACAAGCGGACTTGACAATCACGTTGAACCGGGTTGATCTGGAACAGGTCATGGGTGGTCAGACTACGTTTGAGGCCTTAATCAAAGCGGGCAAAGCGAACTTTGCTGGCGATCGTAAACCCTTCGATCAGCTGCGTAGTGTGCTGACACGATTTACTCCAGATTTTGAAATGATGCCCGGCACCAAGCCTAAAACCGAACCTAAAGAGAAAACTGTACCCGCCGCGGTCAAAGATCCGTTTGAGGTCAATGAACTCGCAGACCCTGCCGGTTAATCACTGCAGAGCCAAGGTCTCGAATACTTTAAATGTCAGCAATGAGGAATCATCCGGCCCACTGAAAGTGACGTACTCAAGCGTCATTAAATCAGAGGACTGGATCTCAAAAAGCATGCTGCTCCCACCAGCATAATCGACAGACTCTTTACCAAAGAGGTTGTCGCTGATGGTCAACCAATAGCTTGATGCGGTGGCTGGGGCAAACAACTCGACGATACGGGTCGCACCACCCACAAGTTCTCCACTTCTATCAAATATTGCACGTTTAAAAAGACAAATCTTATCGCCTGCGCTGAGCAACTCAGGAAATTCGGCTAAGCGTTCCCCTACCGCACCGCGCTCTCCCAAGGTATTGAGCGTCTCAACGGTTTCAAGTTTGTCGTTGAGGCGCTCTACGTTCAAGCCCTCTTCTTTCTCGCGATCAAGCGTGATGCCAAAGGGAGACTGCAGGGTTTGATAAGTCTGACCTTTATCATTTGTTTCATTGACCAAAAAACGTTTTAACCACATTTCTCCCGTACTTTGATCATCACGACCTGTAACAGGCTGATAGCGCAAGTTGTAAAGCGCAGAGGTTTTTAAAAATTGTGTATAGGCTTTGGAGAAATGTAGTTGCATCGCAGTTACTGTTTCAAATCCAGATTCTTTTGGGCGTCAGAGAACAATTTTTTCTGGCTGGTTAAATACTCAGCATACTCATTAGGTGGCAACAGTTTAATCTCTGCACCAAACCCACCCAGGTTTTCTCCAATCTGACCTTGATATTTATCAGTTGCCTTTTTGGCCGCCTGATAGATGGCGTCTATCACCTCGGGGGGTGTACCCGCTGGTGCTGAAATGCCGTAATAGCCAGGGCTGGCGATTTTATAACCAAGCTCTTTAAACGTAGGCACATCGGGGAACGCTTTCAAGCGATTCACGCCAAACGTTGCCAGAGGACGTAATGTCCCCGCACGAATATGGGCGAGCGCAGGCGCGACAGCAGAAGAAGTCATTTCCACATGCTTACCAAGCAATGCCGTCACAGCAGGACCACTCCCCTTTTCTGGAATATGCGTCCACTGCACACCTGCTTCATTAGCAAAAATCTCGGCTAACAAATGTGTGACACCCATCGCACCGGAAGTAGTGAAATTAATTTTCTTCGGATTCTGTTTCGAATATTCGATCAGTTCTTTCAAGTTTTTCCATGGGGAGTCTGCTCTGACTAGCAGCATAAACCCACCCTCCGATAGCGAAGCAATCGGTGCAAACGATTCCGTGGTGTATTTAACTTCCTTGTTGAACAATGGCACGACCACAATCGATCCCTGAGAGGTACCGACCAGCGTATAACCGTCGGGTTTGCTGGTTGCCACCATGCCAGCACCGACACCACCACCCGCACCCGCTTTATACGTCAGCAACACCGGCTGTCCGAGAAACTCACCCATTTTGTCTAGAAACGGACGCAACATATTGTCTGTGTCACCCGGTGCAAATGGGATTACCACCTGGACTGATTTTGTCGGAAATGGTTCTGCTGACTGTGCTGGCAATGCGAACAGCCCAGCAATTAAAGTCATCGCTGCAGCCAGTAATATTTTTTTCATGTTTGTCTCCGAATTTATAAAGTGATGAAGTCAATGAGTGATCAGTCGCATTTTGCCGTCATGCCACCATCAACGATCAGTTCCGTACCGGTAATGAATCGTGCTTCATCCGAGGCTAAGAACAACGCTGCATTGGCGGTATCTCGTCCATCCCCTGTAAATGGCATAGGAATCCGCGCTTGTCGTTTTTTAAGGAGAGTTTCGATATCACCACCGCTTTGTGTATTGGCCAGGACGGCATCAACGAGCGGCGTGTGTAACTGACCGGGCAAGATGGAGTTAATCCTGATGCCTTTCTTTGCATACTCAACAGCCACAACACGCCCAAACTGTATCACTCCAGCCTTGGATACAGCATAGCCAACTTGAGGAGCACCGCTAAAACGGATACCCGAGATCGATGCAATATTTACAATCGCACCCGCACCCTTTGCTTCCATGATCGGGATCGCATATTTACAGGTCAAAAATACTGACTTGAGATTCAGGTCGATCTGAGAATCAAACGCCTCTTCACTCAGCGCAACAGGTCCGCCTGGTGCAGGTCCGCCTACGTTGTTTATGAGGATATCCACAGTGCCGTATTTTGCGACACAGGCGTCGATTAACTCTGCCACAGCGGAACTGTTCGTGACATCAGCAACATGGGGTGTAAATTCACCGCCAAACTCGCGAATCATGTCCTGAGTTTCGGTCATTGCAGCGGGATTAATATCGACAGCAAAGACTTTAGCGCCCTCCTGTGCAAATCGCACGGAAATCGCTCGACCATTTCCCCAGCCGGGACCGACACAGCCAGCACCAGTGACGATTACAACCTTGTCCTTAACTCTTAACGCAGGGGTATACATACATGTCTTCCGGTTTATTTTATTGTGAAATTTCTCTATGCAACATATTAGCCACAAAGTAAGATTAAATGCATAAAAAGTCGCCCATAACAATATAGCAATGAGACAAGTATGGAAATCGTAAAATTAACAGGTCAAATCGGGGCAGAAATCCTTGGTGTGGATCTTTCAAAGGACTTATCCACAGCAGTTATTTCAGACATTCGTCAGGCCTTACTCGACAATCTGGTCATTTTTTTCAGAGATCAAAAACTGACGCCCGAGCAGCAGATTGACTTTGCAGAGCGTTTTGGGCCCATCAGCAAATCCCCTGTTTATAAAACACTGGATTCTCATCCGCAAATTATGCCCGTCGTGAAAGAAATCACTGACAAAGATGTGATTGGCGACACCTGGCATACGGATGAAACGTTTCAGGCGACACCACCTCTTGGCTCCATACTGTATGCACGAGAAATCCCACCTGTCGGTGGAGATACATTATTTGCGAACTTGTATTTGGCTTACGAACGTCTTTCACCTGAGCTAAAAAAGCAACTGGAAAGCCTGAGAGCAATTCATACGAGTGATTTTTTAAACGCCAATGCTCAAATGCGAAACAGCACGCGCTCCACTAAATTACGTGACGATGTTGGCAAGATCAATACCTCTCATCCAGTCATTCGTACTCACGAAGAGACGGGTAGAAAACTACTCTTTGTAAACCAGCCCTTCACTTTTTGTTTTGACGGCATGAGCAGAGAGGAAAGTTTGCCGTTGCTCCAGTACTTGTTCCAGCAGAGCTCAAAACCAGAACTCACGTGCAGGTTCCGGTGGCAACCAGGTTCCATGGCATTTTGGGATAACCGTTGCACCATGCATTATGCGATCAATGATTACCCCGGATATCGTCGCGAGATGCATCGCATCACTATTCAAGGCACGGTGCCAGTATGAAAAAAATTACTTACCTGTCGAAGCAGCTTAAACACGCGATGTTTTTAATGCTGAGCACAATCATTGCATCGGCATTATTTATTGCACAAGTCCATGCACAACAAACTTGGCCTGCGCAACCGGTCACTTTTGTTGTTGGTTACGCTCCTGGAGGCACGACAGACATTATTGCAAGAATTGTTGCCAGCACCCTTAGTACACAAACCGGACAGACGTTTATTGTTGAAAACAAGGCCGGTGCAAGTAGTAATATTGGTGCCGAAAACGTGGCGAGTGCTACACCAAACGGAACGAAATTTTATGTAGGTTCCACAGCGAATGCAATTAACAAAAGTTTATATAAAAATCTTAATTACGATATAGAAAAAGATTTGATGGCTGTTGCCATGCTCGGCACCGTACCGAACATGTTGGTCGTCAACCCAGGCTTACCGATCAAAACCGTCTCTGATTACATCGCTTACGCAAAACAACATCCTGGTAAATTGACCTGTGCATCCTCTGGCGCCGGATCAGCCATTCATATGTCGTGTGAACTTTTTAAAATACAGACTCAAACTGACATATTGCATGTCCCGTATAAGGGTAGCAACCCTGCTCTGACTGATTTACTGGGCGGTCAAGTCAATTCAATCTTTGACAATATGCCTTCCGTTCTTCAGCAGGTTCGTGCGGGAAAACTGCGTGCACTAGGAGTCACTACATCAAGTCGATCAGCTTTTGCACCAGACATTCCCACACTTGCCGAGTCTGGTCTCCCTGATTTTTCTGTACAAGCCTGGTTTGGCTTGTTTGCACCCGCAGGTACCTCGGAGCAATTACTGCAACAGGTCAATCAAGCCATCCAACAGGCGATGTCCTCTGAAGACCTCAAAAAAAGTTTTAATCAGGCAGGCATAGCCACGCCTGAACTTCCCAACAGTGTTGCGACATTTAAGAATTTCGTCGGACAGGAAGTCAATAAATGGGCGGAAGTTGTTAAAAAATCAGGCGCACAG
>CANCRX010000136.1 GCA_947380655.1 Alcaligenaceae bacterium
CCGCTTGGCACGATCGTTGCCTATTCGGATAATTCGGCCATCATGGAAGGTGGCGAGGCCATACGTTTTCAGGCTTCCAACCCGACCAACGAAGTCGCACCGATTTATGAAGCGCATCCAATGATGGTTCACACCATCATGAAGGTTGAAACGCATAACCACCCAACTGCGATTGCTCCCTTCGAGGGTGCTGCAACGGGTGCTGGCGGAGAAATTCGTGATGAGGGTGCAACAGGTCGCGGCTCCAAGCCCAAAGCAGGTCTGGCCGGCTTTACTGTTTCTCATCTAAAACTCGATGATGCTGCGCGCCCCTGGGAGTCAGATCATCACGGTAGTCCCGACCGTATCGCGAGCCCACTGTCCATCATGATTGATGGGCCGCTCGGAGCAGCAGCTTTTAATAATGAGTTTGGTCGCCCCAACTTGCTAGGCTATTTCCGTAGCTACGAACAGACTGCGGGTGGCACACGCTGGGGCTATCACAAGCCAATCATGATTGCTGGCGGCCTGGGTAGTATCGATGCAGGACAAACTAAAAAAGATGTAATTCCTCCCAAAGCCTTATTGATTCAACTGGGTGGTCCAGGTCTGCGTATCGGCATGGGTGGCAGTGCAGCCTCCAGCATGGCCGTGGGCACAAACACGGCTGCACTGGACTTTGATTCAGTGCAACGCGGTAATCCTGAAATAGAACGCCGTGCACAGGAAGTGATCGATCGTTGCTGGCAGCAGGGTACAAATAATCCTATTGTCGCGATTCATGATGTGGGTGCCGGTGGTTTGTCGAATGCTTTCCCTGAGCTGGTCAACGACGCTGGGCGTGGTGCGACTTTTGAACTCAAGCGTGTCCCGCTCGAGGAATCAGGCATGTCCCCTGCAGAAATCTGGAGCAACGAATCGCAAGAGCGTTACGTGCTGTCGATCTTGCCTCATGATCTGGAACGCTTCAAAGAAATCGCGGATCGAGAGCGCTGCCCGTTTGCAGTGATTGGTGTTGCTACGGAAGAGCGCCAGCTTCGTGTATTGAATGGCGAGGGGTTGCCAGGCATTGATTCGCTCAATCCGAGTAATGAAACGCGTCCTGTTGATGTGCCGATTGATGTGATTCTAGGTAAGCCACCGCGCATGACGCGCGATGTGAAGCGTTTGCCAGGAGTCGCTGAGCCGCTTGATCTGACCGTGATCAGTCTGGATGATGCTGCGACACGCGTATTGCAGCACCCAACCGTTGCGAATAAAACTTTTCTCATCACCATCGGTGATCGTACCGTGGGTGGTTTGTCGAGTCGTGATCAGATGGTGGGTCCCTGGCAGGTACCGGTTGCCGATTGTGCTGTGACACTGGCAGATCATGATGGTACGCGCGGCGAAGCCATGGCGATGGGGGAGCGCACACCGCTTGCTGTAATTGATGCCGCGGCCTCGGGTCGTATGGCGGTTGCCGAAGCCTTGACGAACCTGGTTGCTGCAGATGTCGCACGACTCGAAGACATTAAGTTGTCAGCTAACTGGATGGCAGCGTGTGGGGCACCTGGTCAGGATGCCGCACTCTATGACACCGTGTCAGCAGTTAGCGTGCTGTGCCAGCAAGTCGGTTTGTCGATTCCAGTTGGTAAAGACTCTTTGTCGATGCAGACAACCTGGAATGAAGGCGATGAAAATCGTAAGGTCCTCGCACCTGTTTCGTTGATCGTGACGGCTTTTTCTCCGGTCAATGATGTACGCAATACGCTCACACCAGAATTAAAAACAAATCTTGGCCCAACGAGCCTGATCCTGATTGATTTAGGTCAGGGACGCCAGCGTATGGGCGCTTCGATCCTTTCTCAAGTCATCAATCAGGTGGGCGAGCAGACTCCCGATCTGGAGGATGCCCAAGCGTTGCGGTCTTTCTTTGTAACGATTCGCGCTCTGGCTGATTCAGGCGTCGTGTTGTCCTATCATGATCGCTCTGATGGCGGTTTGTTTGCGACTGTTTGTGAAATGGCGTTTGCAGGTCACACCGGTGTATCGCTCAATCTTGACATGTTGACGATTGATGCGCATGCTGCAGACTGGGGTGATTACAAAATTCGTCCAGAGCAGGTTGCAGTACAGCGTGATGAGCTGACACTCAAAGCCTTGTTTAACGAAGAAGCCGGTGCGGTGATTCAGGTACCAGCTGCCGAGCGTGACGCGGTAATGCAGGTCTTGCGCGCAGCGGGTTTGTCAAAGTTCTCGCATGTCATCGGCTCGCTCAATGCAGCCGACGAAGTTGAAATTTTCCGCGATGGTAAAAAAATCTGGGGACGTCCGCGTGCCGAACTCGGACAGCTTTGGAGTGAGGTGAGTTATCGCATTGCTTCTCTGCGTGAAAATCCAGCATGCGCGCAAGCAGAGTTCGACACCTGGAAAGATCTGACGGATCCTGGCATGTCACCGCTGGTGAGCTTTGATCCACAACACAATGTGGCAGCGCCATTCTTGAATATGGGTGCCAAGCCACGCGTTGCGATCTTGCGAGAGCAGGGTTGTAACAGTCAGGTTGAAATGGCTTGGGCCTTTGACAAAGCGGGCTTTGAAGCGTGGGATGTGCACATGACAGACTTGCAGTCTGGCTATGTTGATCTTTCCTTATTCCAGGGTCTTGTTGCTGTCGGTGGCTTCAGTTACGGCGACGTGCTGGGAGCAGGCGAGGGTTGGGCGCGCAGTATTTTGTTTAACGCACAATTGTCCGACCAGTTTGCACAGTACTTCGCGCGTCCGGATACCTTTGGTCTGGGTGTGTGCAATGGTTGCCAGATGATGGCGGCCCTTGCCAAGATGATCCCCGGCGCAGAACACTGGCCGCGTTTCACCCGCAACCAGTCAGAGAAATACGAAGCGCGCTACTCAATGGTTGAGGTGCTCGAGTCGCCTTCACTTTTCTTTAAAGGCATGGCGGGTTCGCGTATTCCTGTGGCGGTTGCGCACGGTGAGGGTTTTGCAAACTTCTCGCGTCAGGGCAATGCGCAGCAAGCAATCGGTGCGCTGCAATTCATCGATCACCGTGGTCAGGCGACTGAGGCGTATCCGTTTAATCCAAATGGTAGCCCCAATGGTTTGACGTCCGTGACGACAGCCGACGGGCGCTTTACCGTGCTCATGCCGCACCCAGAGCGTGTCACACGCAATGTGATGATGTCCTGGGCGCCTGAGCGCTGGGGTCAGGCCGATACCGGAGGGATGTATTCACCCTGGATGCGGTTTTTCCAGAACGCCAGGACTTCGCTGGGTTGATTACTTTTTAATATCGACGACCATGCAGGTTGTGGTCGCCGTTGCATGCAATTTTCCGTCGGGACCGATCAGTCGTCCCTCGGCGATGGCGATGGTTCTGCCAACCTGAATCGCGCGACCAATCGCACGCACGCGACCAACGGTTGGAAGCAGGGCACGGGTCATTTTCACGCTCAGATCGAGCGTCGTGTAACCCTTGCCCGGCGGCAGCATGGTGTGGATTGAGTTTCCAACTGCTGCATCCATAATGGTGGCAAACCAGCCGCCGTGCACGAATCCCTGCACATTCAACACGCTTTCGGTTGGGTTGCCTTGAACGACTGCATGACCCGGCGAGGCTTCCATGATCATGTAATTCATATGTGTCGCCATATTGCCATTTGGCAGATCACCACGAATGACCGCTTGCATGACCTCGAGTCCTGTGAGTCCCGATACTTTGTCCTGATTGAGATGTCCGACCAGTCGCCCGTTGGCCATGGCCCCGAGTAGTTTTTCTTCTTCTGCGATCCAGGTGGCGAGCATGTTTTCTTGAGTCATTATTTTGTCTGTAATGTTTTAGGGTGATGGCTGTGTGTGTTTCAATAAAAGAAAAGCTTAGCTTTATGATTTCTACCTAAGCTAGATGCGGTTTCCAGGCCCCTATTTGGCGCTTTCTTGGCTCTTTTATTTACTGATTTCAATTCCACAACAATTCTGGTGACGCATTTTAGGGGTTTTTGACCCGTTTTGATCAAAAAAGACCTACTCAGGCATCGTATAATCTCTCTTTGCGCCCGGAGCTTTTTATGCGTTTAATTCAAACCGCGCTCACCTTCGACGATGTGTTGCTGGTGCCTGCCTTCTCTCAGGTCTTGCCCCGCGATACTTCTCTCGCGACGCGTCTGACCCGCAATATTTCCCTGAATATCCCTTTGGTGTCTGCTGCGATGGACACGGTAACTGAGGCACGTCTGGCGATTGCCATGGCCCAGGAAGGCGGTATCGGTATCATCCATAAAAATCTGACTGCAGACGAGCAGGCGCATGAGGTCGCTCGCGTCAAACGTCACGAGTTCGGTATCGTGATTGACCCGATCACTGTGACACCCAATATGAAAGTACGTGATGCGATTGCTCTGCAACGTCAGCACGGTATTTCTGGTTTGCCAGTCGTTGAGGGGGGTAAGGTCGTCGGTATCGTGACCAACCGCGATCTGCGTTTTGAGGATCGCCTCGATGCGACGATCAAAACAGTCATGACCCCTCAGGATCGTCTGATTACCATGAAAGAGGGTGCCACACTCTCTGAAGCGCAGACCTTAATGCACAAGCACCGCCTTGAGCGCGTGCTGATTGTGAATGATGAATTCCAGTTGTGCGGTCTGGCGACTGTGAAAGACATTGTTAAAAACACAGAACACCCCGCAGCCTGTAAAGACAGTCATGGACAGTTGCTCGTCGGTGCAGCGGTTGGCGTCGGTGATGGCACAGAAGAGCGTGTCGAAAAACTCGTCGCTGCAGGTGTCGATGTGATCGTGGTTGACACGGCTCACGGCCACTCCGCAGGCGTAATCGAGCGTGTACGCTGGGTCAAAACTAACTATCCAAAAGTCGAAGTCATCGGTGGCAATATTGCTACGGCAGATGCTGCGCGCGCGTTGCTCAATGCAGGTGCAGATGGTGTCAAAGTCGGTATCGGCCCAGGTTCTATTTGCACCACACGCGTCGTTGCTGGCGTTGGTGTGCCACAGATCACTGCGATTTCAGACGTATCGAAAGCCCTCGAAGGCACTGGTGTGCCTTTGATCGCGGACGGTGGGATTCGTTTCTCTGGTGATATTTCCAAAGCCATCGCTGCTGGTGCATCGACTTGCATGATGGGCGGTATGTTTGCTGGCACTGAAGAAGCCCCCGGTGAAGTCGTCCTGTTTCAAGGTCGCTCTTACAAGTCATACCGTGGCATGGGTAGTCTGGGCGCGATGGCCGATGGTTCAGCTGATCGCTATTTCCAGGATCCCGCCAATAACGCTGACAAACTCGTACCCGAAGGCATCGAAGGCCGTGTGCCTTACAAAGGCAGTGTGCTCGCCATCATTTATCAGTTGGTCGGTGGCGTGCGTGCCTCAATGGGCTACTGTGGTTGCGCTACGATCGAAGAAATGCGCACCAAACCCGAGTTTGTGCAAATCACTTCGGCGGGTTTCCGTGAGTCGCATGTCCATGATGTGCAGATCACCAAAGAAGCCCCCAATTACCGCGCAGATTAATTTCTGACTTTTATGAAATCCAGGCACCGGCTTTTAAGCCGGTGTCTTTTATTCAAACAGGCAAGGTTCTCATGCATCAGCGAATTCTGATTCTCGATTACGGTTCACAAGTCACACAACTTATCGCACGTCGCGTGCGTGAAGCAGGCGTCTACTGTGAACTCCATCCTGGTGACGTGACATCAGATTTCTTGCGTGAGCAAATGGCATCTGGTCTAAAGGGCATTATCCTTTCGGGCAGTCATGCCTCTGCTTATGACGAGGATTCGCTCAAGGTTCCTGGCGCTGTATTCGAGCTTGGTATTCCTGTGCTGGGTATTTGTTATGGCATGCAAGCCATGGCGCAGCAACTCGGTGGTGAAGTCAGTCATGCTGATCACCGCGAGTTTGGTTATGCTGAGGTGCGGGCACATGGCCATACGAATTTACTCAAAGGTATCGAGGATTTCTCGACACCAGAAGGCCACGGCATGCTCAAGGTCTGGATGAGTCATGGCGATCAGGTCACGCGCTTGCCTGATGGTTTTAA
>CANCRX010000137.1 GCA_947380655.1 Alcaligenaceae bacterium
GATCGCACGCATCGTAGCGATGGTCGCATTGATTTTGCCAACGCCGGAGTAATAAACGCCTACGCCAGACGGGAGCTTAGCGGCATCCAGCTCCATGTCTAGTGCGGTAATAACAATGATATTAGTTTGCATAGCAATCCTGTTTTCAGCTACCCTATATCATATGATGACTTCCACATATCCAGGTGCACGAGATTTCCCCCGCCTATTGCGGGTGGTTATCGTCGCGTGCGCTTTGATTACGCTGTTAATCATGCAAGCTTCTGTGCTCAAGCACGTCTATGAGCATCTTGCCAGTTCTCACAATAGACTGTCATCACTCTCGGTGCATTCAGAATTTGATAACGAATTAAATCCTAGTGCATCGATCAATACTTTTCAGACTGAGTTGCCGCAGGGGGTGACCTGCCAGAAATGCCTCGAAGACGTTGCGCATGCGTTCGTCTTGCCTAGTATTGCCCAGTTTTCTCATGCTGATCTAGCTCATGAGATGGTAAAAGCAGCCTTACCTTTTAACCTTCCTTTTTTATCTCCAGAGCGCGCCAATCAGCGTGCGCCTCCCTTGGTCTCCTAAGTCATCTATCTAACCGGCACGTTCTGTGCTGTATCGATGCTTAATGAGGATCAGGAAATGATTTCACTACGTGTAATAGCTTGCCGCCTGTGCGCGGTCGCTCTATTTTTTCTTTCATTTATTTTTTCATCTGTTTCATCTGCTCAAAGTGCGCCAAGTGCTGCACCAGGCAGTGTCTCCACCGCTGATTTGGCGAAAATCCAGGAGAGCTTGAATCAGATGCGTGAGTTGTATGAAAAACGTATCAATGCTCTTGAAAATAAAGTTAATACATTACAAAAGCAAAATACCCAGTTAAGTCAGCAGGTTCAGTCGCAGTCAGTGGCTGCGAAATCGTCGACGTCTACGCCGACCTCGTCCGGTACGGCTGCGGTGACGCCTACCGCTGCAACGTCCATCGCTGGATTGGGTCGCTCAAGTAGTGCCGCCCAGACCAGTGCTGAGCGAACCGCTTCAGCCACGGATGTCGTTGCGTCAGACTCTGCATCAAGTTCGGCAGGTACTCTAAAACCTGTTGCACCATCTCCCACGCTTGCCCGAGGAATCACCTTGCCCAAGATAGGGGCGGTGACTCCAGAGATATCACTGATTCTTGACGGTAAGTATTCCAGTCAAAGTCAAAATCCTGAATTACCCATGCGTGGGTTTTTACCTTCAGGGGGAGAAAATATTCCTCGCGGTTTTTCATTGGGGGAGTCTGAGTTAGCACTTGCTGGGACAGTGGACAACCTCTTTCGAGCTGAAGCCCGATTTGTGATGTCGCAGAATGAAAACGGGACCAGTTTTGCCGTTGAGGAGGCTTTTTTCGAAACGCTTGGATTGCCTGAGGGTTTTAAATTGAAGGGCGGTAAGTATTTTTCTGATGTCGGTTATTTAAATAATAAACATCCGCATGAATGGGATTTTGTTGATTTGCCCTTGGCCTATCAGGCTTTTTTGGGTGGTCAGCTCAACAATACTGGCGTACAACTCAAATGGGTTGCACCGCTTGAAGACATGTATTTAAGATTCGGTGGTGAATATGCCCAAGGTGGCTCTTACCCAAATAGCAATAATTACAATCAGAATAAACCACTGCTCGGAACACTGTTTGCAAAAGCAGGTGGGGATATCGGAATTTCCTCGTCCTGGCAGGGCGGCTTGTCATTTGTGCGAGCGGGTACTGGAAATCGAACGCGCACTTCAGTGCTGAGCGATACGGAAAGTTTTGATTTCAACGGCACTACAAATATTTATATTGCCGATTTTGTTTACAAATGGGCACCGAACGGTAACGCTAGTCAGCAAAACCTCAAGCTCCAAGGTGAGTTTTTCTGGAATACGCAAAACGGCTCGGGAATATTGAACTCCACGCAGCCCTCTGGTGATTGTGACGCTGCATGTATTGGTAACTCTTTTACCAATACACAAAAGGGGTTTTATGCTCAAGCCATTTATCAGTTTATGCCGCGCTGGCGCATTGGCTATCGTTATGATCAGTTATATAGCGGTAGTTCAAATTATGGCTTTGCACCGGGTGCAATCAGCAGCGCAACACTTGAATCCTGGAATCCAAACAGAAATACGGTCATGCTTGATTGGGCAAACAGCGAGTATTCAATGTTCAGGCTCCAGCTCGCACGCGACACCTCTCTCGGGCCAGGGCTGACGAATAATCAAGTCTTTCTTCAATACATCATGAGCATTGGTGCGCATGGCGCTCATCGTTACTGATTAATGGATACTTCAATGAAGACAACAACAATAGTCAGATTAACTATTCGTAATCTGTTGATTTTTACCGCTGTGTTATGCACAAGTTATGCCGCGCGCGCTGAGTTGAACGTTTTTGCAACCGTTCCTGAATGGGGTGCCTTGGCACAAGCCTTAGGGGGCGATCAGGTCAAGGTATTCGTTGCGACCGTCGCCCAGCAAGACCCTCATCATATTCAGGCGCGTCCTTCTCTGATTGCTCGGGCTCGCAACGCAAAGCTCCTGATTGCTACAGGGGCAGAGCTTGAGATCGGCTGGTTGCCGATTGTTCAAAGAGACTCGGGTAATCGGGCAATCCAGTCCGGTCAGCCAGGTTTTTTCGAGGCGGCTCAATACGTGTCTCTCATGGATATCCCGAGGTCCGTGGATCGAAGCATGGGAGATGTGCATGCTGAGGGCAATCCGCATATTCAATCTGATCCCAGGAATTTGTTACCGATCGCTCGTGCATTGTCTGCAAGGATGATTGAGCTTGATCCAGCACAGACTGCGTACTACAACAACATGCTCAATCGTTTTGTCACCGATTGGGAGGCGCGGTTAGTGCAATGGGCAGTGCTAGCGCAACCCTTGCAAGGCGTGCGTGTATGGGCTCAGCATGACGGCTTTCCTTATATGAATGCCTGGCTGGGTTTAAAACAGATTGGAACGCTGGAACCTCGTCCTGGCGTCGAGCCTTCGATTGCGTATTTAACGGAAGTATTGCAGCGACAAAAAACAGAACAGGCGCGCATGATTATTGTGGCGGCGTATCTCAGCGACAGTCCTGCCAAATGGTTGAGTGAAAAAGCCGGTATACCCGCTGTGATTCTTCCTTTTACTGTTGGCGGAAGTACACAAGCTAAAACACTCGCTGAGCTGTATGACGATACGATCAATCTATTGCTCAAAGCACTCAAGTAAGGAAGTAGCTCATGACACTGCAGGATGTGATGATCGGTGAGTTTCCCGTTGATATTTTGATTCCGGCAATTTGTGCAGGTCTGCTGGTCATCGCTACCCACGTTCCTTTAGGGACGCAGGTTTTACAACGTGGGATTATTTTTATTGATCTGGCAATCGCTCAGGTCGCCGGACTGGGCGCCTATCTGGTGACCATGCTGTTGGGTAAAGAGGCTTCTGCGATCTGGATTCAATGCGGTGCCGTTTGTCTGGCCCTGCTTGCTTCCTGGCTGCTGGTTGCGACTGAACGATTGAGTGCAAGATATCAAGAGCCAGTTATTGGAATTGTGTTTGCGTTGGCTGCCACGGCAGTCATTCTTTTGCTTGCAAAGGACCCGCAGGGTGGACAGCATTTGTCTGATCTGCTTGCAGGTCAGATTCTATGGATCAGTCGTGCGCAAATCTTGTACTCCACCATCGCTACTGTTGCCTTGCTTGTCGCGATGTATGCGTTAAGCGCTCGCCGAGGTGCGTTTTATAGTTTATTTGCGCTTGCCATCACTGTCTCGGTCCAGTTGGTGGGTGTTTATCTGGTGTTTGCTACGCTCATCATTCCCGCGCTCTCGACCGTCACGCTGCAGTCATCCAGAAAACGAATGGTTGTGAGCTACGCGACAGCCATTATCGGCTATGGGTTCGGATTGGTGGGCTCTGCTTTGTTTGATTTACCAACGGGACCATTGATTGTCTGGACCCTGGCCGCGGCAGGCGTGATTAGTTGCTCTCTGAGTCACTATTTTGTTGTTTATCTGGGCGGTGTCCAAAAAGTCGCCCGATAAAGCTTTCGAGTCGACCGCCGAGCAGCAACGTAATGAGGATCGCTGTCAGGGCCAGTAATCCTAAGGCAATTTGTCCTGCGCCAAATGCGGCACCCAGCAGCGCACAGGCCCAGATACTGGCTGCGGTCGTCAGCCCATGTATCCGTCTGGAACTATTGTCACGAATAATGACGCCTGCACCAAGAAAACCAATGCCTGTTACCAGTCCCTGCAACACGCGACTGTGAGACTGAGCGTCTGAACCGTTATGTGTATCGATCAACAGCATTGCGACTGCCGCCCCAAGTGCCACCAATGAGTGGGTACGAATCCCAGCAGATTTGTGATGAAGCCATCTGTTGAGACCCAAGACTGTACCGGCAATAATGGCCAGACCTAGTCTTGTCACTAACTCAACGGTAATGTCGTTATAAAAAGTTTGCATCACAATGACCAGAGCAAGCAGACACTTCGCACCATGCTAGCGGCCTGTTTGCTAGAACAATCCAATAATACGCCCATCGTCGGTAATGTCGATGCTATTTGAAGCAGGTACCTTCGGCAGGCCCGGCATGGTCATAATGTCACCACAGACCATCACCACGAACTGTGCACCGGCTGAAAGTCTGACTTCACGAATATTCAAGGTATGTCCCGTTGGCGCTCCGCGTAAGCCGGGATCCGTTGAGAATGAATACTGGGTTTTTGCAATGCAGACCGGCAAATTCCCATACCCTTGTAATTGCAGTTGTTCGATTTGGGCACGTACTTTCGCATCGGCGTTGATCTCTGCAGCACCATACATTTTTGTAGCAATGGTGTGGACTTTATCCCAAAGCGTATCCTGGTCCTGATAAAGAAATTTGAATTGACTGGGTTGATCGCAAAGTTTGATGACAGCCTGCGCAAGCTCCGTCGCGCCTTTGCCGCCTTCAGCCCAGTGACGCGCTAAAACCACCTCAACGCCATGCGCCTGGACGCTTGACTTCAGGCGTTCGATCTCAGCAGCAGTATCTTCGCTGCGGTGGTTGATTGCTACGACACAGCGCACACCAAAGTTTTCCTGCATGTTGCGGATATGTCGTTCAAGATTGACCAGACCACGCTCGAGCGCCTCCACATTTTCCACACCAACATGTTTAACATCGACACCGCCGTGGTATTTCAATGCTCGAACGGTTGCGACGATGACAACAGCGGAGGGCGTTAAACCGGATTTACGGCATTTAATATCGAAAAACTTTTCAGCACCCAGATCTGCGCCAAAGCCAGCCTCGGTCACGACATAGTCTGCTAGTTTGAGAGCCGTCGAGGTCGCCAGCACTGAATTACAGCCATGCGCGATATTGGCGAAGGGGCCGCCATGCACCAATGCAAGATTGTTTTCCAGCGTTTGCACAATGTTGGGAGCGAGCGCATCTTTGAGTAAGGCCGCCATTGCACCTTGGGCATTGAGGTCGCTGGCGAGCACGGGTTTTTTATCCCTGGTGTAGCCAATGACTATGCTACCTAATCTTTTTTTCAAATCCGCCAGACCGGTCGCCAGACAGAATATCGCCATAATCTCAGAGGCCACCACAATATCGAAATGATCTTCGCGTGGAAAACCATTCCCTGCTCCGCCCAGTCCAACAACAATTTCACGCAATGCACGATCATTGATATCCATGACTCTGCGCCAGGTGATGCGCCGTACATCTATATCGAGCGTATTGCCATGATGAATATGGTTGTCGATCAGCGCTGCCAGTAGATTGTTGGCCAGTGCGATGGCATTGAAGTCGCCGGTGAAATGCAGATTGATGTCTTCCATCGGCACGACCTGAGCCATGCCTCCGCCTGCCGCACCGCCTTTCATGCCAAATACTGGGCCCAGTGAGGGCTCACGCAAACAGATAATCGCCCGTTTGCCGATCTGGTTCAGGGCATCGCCTAAACCGACCGTGGTGGTTGTTTTGCCTTCACC
>CANCRX010000138.1 GCA_947380655.1 Alcaligenaceae bacterium
AGGGCGATATCCAGATGTTGCCCAAGTCCGCTGCGCTGACGTTCCTGAAGTGCCGCAGTGATTGCGAGCGCAGCGTACATGCCCGTGATGATGTCTGTAACGGCGACACCAGCCTTTTGCGGACCTGCGCCTGGCATGCCGTCGCGCTCACCGGTAATGCTCATCAGTCCGCCCATACCCTGGATCATGAAGTCGTAGCCAGGTCGTTCAGCGAAGGGACCTGTCTGACCAAAGCCTGTAATAGAGCAATAGATCAGGTGAGGGAATTCGTCCTTCATACTTTCGTAGTCCAGACCATACTGACTCAAGCCACCTACCTTGAAGTTTTCAACCAATACATCGCAATGCTTGGCTAACTCTTTGACGAGCTTTATACCCTCGGGACTCGCGATATCGATTTCGATTGAACGTTTGTTACGATTCGTGCTGAGATAGTAGGCTGCTTCGCTTGTATCGTTGCCATCCTGATCTTTTAAAAATGGAGGCCCCCATGCGCGCGTATCATCACCCAGTTTTGGTCTTTCAACTTTAATGACATCAGCACCAAGATCTGCCAGGTTCTGGGTACACCACGGACCGGCCAGTACACGTGAAAGATCGAGGATGCGAATGCCGGTGAGTGGTGCTTGTCTTGCTTGTGTCATGCTTTTTTGATTCCTGCAAAGCCATTGCTCAATACTACAACGTCACGTTCCGCTACTTTGGCGCGGAAACGAACTGCCTCTTCACCATCTTTCCAAATTTCACACACAACGGTTTCTCCAGGATAGACCGGAGATGAAAATCGCGTGTTCATCGATACCAGGCGTGTTGCATCGTTATTGCAAGCGGCCTGGACGATTGCGCGAGCAGCAACACCATAGGTGCATAAGCCGTGCAGGATAGGACGTGGGTAACCTGCTTTTTCTGCCACCGCTGGATCGGCATGCAGCGGATTGTTGTCCGCGCACAAGCGATAGATCAGCGCTGCTTGTGGCAGCGTGGGAATAGCACAAGTCATGTCCGGTGCGCGATCAGGCGTTGGCTCGAGCGCAACAGGGCTTTCATCGCTGTGAGATAGGCCACCATCACCGCGACAGAAGGTTGTTTGCGCGATGGTGATCAGTAAGTTGCCCTCTGCATCGTGTAACGTGCGCTCGGTGATCACCAGGGCGCCTTTGTCGGCACCCTTGTCGATCACATGAGAAATACGTGAGCGACCAATGACCCTGCCCGAGGGGGGCAGCGCACGATGAATCGTCATACGCTGCTCACCATGTACCAGTTTGACCCAGTTAATCCCGGCGTTCGGATCTTTCATCCAGAAACCAGGGTAACCAAGCACGACCGCCATGGTTGGAAATGTCTGCAAACCTTGTTCGTAGACATATTTCAGGTGGTCGGGGTTGGTCGGTTCCTGACCAAAGCCAATGCCCAATGCATACAGAATGCTGTCGTTTTCTGTATAGGTTTGGTCTACATCAGGAAAAGACCAGTTCTTGATCAGGTTGTAATCCATGCTTAGATCGGATCCCAGTCGATAGCGTCAGGGGAGCGCTCCAGCGCCATGAAATGGTGCTTCATGGCAGGAGCAGCGATTTCAGCGATCAGCTCGGGTGTCCAGCCTTCGCTGTTGTGTACCGAGCGGATTGGGCGTGGCTGGCTGAACAGCATGATTTCATTGGCGCGCACACCGAAAATCTGTGCATTCACGTCTTTTGCTTTATCGCTAGCCAGGAATACGGCCATCGGAGCAATTTTGTTCGATTCCATTTTTTGCAGTTTGGCGACGCGTGCTTTTTCTTCATCCGTATTCGCAGGAATGGAACTCGTCATGCGGCTCCAGGCAAATGGCGCGATACAGTTGGAACGCACGTTGTAGCGATTCATGTCGAGTGCGATTGATTTTGACAGTGCGGCGATACCGAGCTTTGCAGCTGAGTAGTTAGCCTGGCCAAAGTTACCAATCAAACCTGAGGTCGAGGTCATGTGCACAAAGGCGCCTGATTCCTGCTCACGGAAATAATTGGCTGCAGCACGGCTGACAAAGAACGTGCCGTTCAGATGCACGTCGATCACTTGACGCCACTCTTCTTCGCTCATTTTGTGGAAAACGCGATCACGTAAGTTCCCCGCGTTATTGACTACAATATCGATTTTGCCGAAGGTTTTTACAGCTGTTTCGATAATGCTGTTGGCGCTTGCGTAGGTTGACACGCTGTCGGTGCAAGGTACGGCCTGACCGCCAGCTTTGATAATTTCATCGGTCACCTGTTGCGCGGGGCCTGAACCGGTCCCTTCACCTGCGAGGCTTGCGCCAATGTCGTTGACAACAACTTTGGCGCCTGCAGCAGCCATCGCTAATGCAATGCCGCGTCCGATACCGCCGCCTGAACCTGTGACAACCGCAACTTTACCTTCTAACATTCCGCTCATGAAACAATCTCCAGTGGTTCGATTTATAGGGTTAATAGTAGAGTTAATCGTTTAATCGGGGTATTCAGATTTAAGGATGTCTGCCTTTGGCTGGTTGAAACAACGTGGCCTGTGCATGCTGTAATCTGATAAGTCTAGATAACCAGTCTAGGGAATACCCTGATTCAAGAGTGAGAGCACATCAATGAAAACCATTTTTTCCCGCTTCGCACACGTTGCCAGTATCGCAGCGATTTGCATGATAACCGTGAGTGCACCTGCCTATAGCGCCTGGCCTGATCAAGCGGTTTCTTTCATCGTACCGTTTCCTCCTGGCGGACCCGTCGACACCACAGCGCGTTTGACTACACAGCCGCTCTCTCAGCTATGGTCGGTCGCAACACCCATTGAAAATAAAGCCGGTGCGGGTGGGATTTTGGGTGCACAAGCTGCGGCCAAGGCTCCGGCCGATGGTTACCACTTTTTCTTCGCAGCAATACATCACTCTGTTTTGCCAAGTCTTAAAAGTAACCTGACCTACGATATACAAAAAGATTTCGTACCTGTTGGCATGGCTGCGCGTTTTCCAATCGTGTTAGTGGTCAATCCTAGTTTGCCTGTTAACACGGTTCAAGAGTTGATCGCTTATGCCAAAGCGAATCCGACCAAACTGTCCTACAGCTCGTCGGGTACGGGCGGTGGCACGCATCTTGCAGGTGAATTATTTAATAGTATGGCCAAGACCAAGATGCAGCACATCCCCTACAAGGGTTCTGCACCGGCGATGCAAGATCTAGTCGGAGGCCAGGTTCAGGTGATGTTTGCAGACGGACCCTCTGCCTTGCCTTTCATCAAGGCCGGCAAGATCAAGGCACTGGGCGTCGGCAACCCAGAGCCTTCGAAATTTTTTCCCGGTGTCCCGACTATTTCAGCCTCGGGCTTGTCGGGGTATGAAGCCTACTCCTGGACGGGTGTCGTTGCTCCGAAAGGTACACCGGACAGCATTGTTCAGCGTGTGAACCAAGATATGGTCAAGGTTTTGACTGAACCTAAAACTGTTGAATCGCTGATGGCAGCAGGTGCTGAGCCTGTTCCGGGGACATCAAAGGAGTTTGAGGTATTGCTGACCAATGAAATAAAAAAATGGGGCGATATTATTCGTGATGCAAATATAAAAGTGGATGATTGAAATCTACTTGCAACATGAAAAAAGGACTAACTGACATTTAATCAGTTGGTCCTTTTTTATAGCGATTGTTTAATCAGAGCGTAGCGTATCGCAGTATCTTCAGCTTAGAAGTTTTGCGCGCGCTTCTTTAAATTCAGTGATCAATTGATCGACAAGCGTGCGCACTGACACAATCTCATCGATCGCCCCCACGCCTTGTCCAGCACCCCAGATTTCTTTCCAGGCTTTGGGTTTGGTTTCCTTGGAAAGTCTGACGTCACCACCTGTTTTCGCAGCCATGACTTCAGCCAGATCGAGTCCTGCGTTCAGAATGCTAGGGGTTAAATAATTGCCCGGCACCCCAGTAAAGAAAGGCGAATAAATAATGTCGGTCGCATGAGACTCAAGAATCATCTGCTGATATTTTTCAACAGCCATTGACTCTTTTGTAGGAATAAACCTTGTCCCGAGATAGGCAAAATCACAGCCTAGTGCCAGCGCAGCCAGCACATCCTTGCCTTTAGAAATGCAGCCAGATAAGATCAGCGGGCCATCATAAAAACTGCGGATTTCGTTAATCAGTGCAATCGGGTTCAGGGTCCCCGCATGGCCGCCCGCACCTGCGGCAACCAGAATTAATCCATCCACACCCGCTTCGATTGCTTTGCGTGCATGTTTGGCATTCGTCACATCGTGCAAGACGATCCCACCATATGGCTTCACGCGCTCAACCACTTTGTTGGGTGCATGTAATGAAGTAATAAACAAAGGCACTTGATGCTGAGCACAAATTTCCAGATCACCCTCCCAGCGGGGATTCGAGGGGTGCACGATCAGGTTCACACCGAAGGGAGAGATGATCTCATCAGGATGTGCTTGTTTGTAGGCAGCGAGCCTGCTTTGAATTTCTTGTATCCACTTCGGCAGTTCTTCTTGTGGTCGAGCGTTTAGTGAGGGAAATGTCCCGATCACACCCGAGGTGCATTGTGCGACAACCAGGTCTGTACCTGAAATGAGGAACAAAGGCGCCCCAATGACAGGAATACGGGTTTGTGCAACCAAATCTTTAATCGACGTAGCCATTATTGCGCCTCAATTTTGCCTTTGGTGACGACATCGCCCCACATGTTAAGTTCACGGTCGATGCGTGCAGCAAATTCTTTGTTATCGCTCATGTCGATGGTGTAACCGCCTTCATCCATGGCTTTTTGAAACTCGGGATTTTTTTTCACGGCATGAATTGCTGCGATCAATTTATCGGCTATGGCGGGCGGGAGTGCTTTAGGACCTGTTACGCCAAACCAGCCAAGTACCTCATAATCTGCGATACCCGCTTCAATCATTGTTGGTACCTCAGGCATGCTTGGATTGCGTTTTTTTGAAGTGACTGCGAGTCCACGAGCCTGGCCGCTGTTAATAAAGTTTTTGCCTGTGCCTGTGATGTCAAACATAAAGGTAATCTTGCCGCTGACAACGTCCATCATGGCAGGGGAGTTGCCTTTGTATGGCACGTGCAACATTTGGGTGCCGGTTGCTTGTTTCAGCAATTCAGCTGAGAGGTGATTGGAGCCACCAAAACCCGCCGAGCCAAAACTGACTTTGTCAGGATTCTGCTTTGCGTAAGCAACGAGTTCCTGAATGGATTTTGCTGGAATCTGTGGGCCGATTAGCAAAACGTTGGCATAGCTGACGACCAGACCGAGTAGCGTAAAGTCTCGACGGGGGTCAAACAGCGTGCTTTTTTGGACGATCGGAGAAATGGTCAGGCTCGGGCTTGCGACGAAGTTCAGTGTGTACCCATCAGGATTCGCTTTTGCAGTTGCGTCTGCAGCGATCATGCCACTCGCTCCCGCACGGTTTTCAATCACCACGGATTGTTTGAGCTGTTCACCGAGAAATCTGGCAAAGGTTCTGGCAGAAACATCCACAGGTCCCCCTGCCGAGTAACCGACTAAAAGTTTAACGGGTCTTTCTGGCCAGTTTGCCTGCGCGTATACGCCTGTGCCTGACAGTACCGTGCAGAATGCAAATAAGGGCAGGGTGATTACGCTCAAGAGCTGTCTACGTTTCATTATTTTCTCGGTTAGTGTCTGAGGAGCTTGTCGGTTGTGACCTAATAACAAGGATGGCCTTGATGGTCTCGACGGATCACGGATATTGTTGGGGACGCATGAATCGGTGCTCCGGTTTTGGCTTGAAGCTCCTCTAATGTAAGTCCTTCAAGCATGGCGCGAACTTGAAAACCCTGAGGTGTAATGTCGATAATCGCCAAATCAGTGTAGACATGATCAACAACTCCCGCACC
>CANCRX010000139.1 GCA_947380655.1 Alcaligenaceae bacterium
CTACACCTCTATCAGTTCAATCCTCAGCAACCGAGGTATTTAATGTTTCGAATCAACAAAGTATTGGCTACTACGCTTGCGATTGCAACGTTAAGTTTTATTCAAGGTTGCGCGCAGCCAACTAAAGCGCCACAGATAATTGCCGACCAGGGCCTCAGAGTTGAGCTTGAGCCTGCGGCCATCTCCATCCTCAAGGAAATGGGAGCCAAGCTGACACAAGCAAAGTCTCTTTCATTCAGCGCGACCGCTACGTATGAAAGTACCGCCAGGACAGGCCAGCCACTCGCGTATTTAAGTCAGATGGATGTATCAGTTAAACGCCCAAATATGCTCAGCGTGATTACGCTTGGTGATGGCCCTCGCTCAGAGTTTTATTTCAATGGTGAGAGCATTACCGCGTATTCACCCGCTGCAAATGTTGTAGCTACTGCAAAAGCACCTGATTCCATTAATGAAATGCTCAAGTTCGCCTTTCAGAAAGCGGACATCTACTTTCCCTTCACCGATGTGATCGTGGCGGATCCCTATGCTGGTGCTATCAATAAACTGAAAATAGCTTTTGTCGTCGGTCAGTCCGTGATCGTCGGCGGCATCACCACCGATGTCATCGCATTGGTCAATGACAACATGCAAGCCCAAATCTGGATCGGACGGGACGACAAACTCCCCCGACTGCTGCGCGTCACATATTTCAATGAGCCTGGTAATTTTCGGCATGTCGTGAGCTTTTCAAACTGGAAACTGAATCCAACTTTCACAGCGAAAACGTTTACAAATCCAGCCATTGCCCAGGCAAACAAAATTGAATTTGCCTCGCCCAGTGCGCTGGCCCAAGAAGTGAAAACTCCAGCGGGAGCAAAACCATGAAACTGAACAAATCCCTTCTCATCGCCGAACTCGTCACCACATTCGCACTGCTTACCTCAGCGGGACAAGCCGGTGCCTACATGCACTCTAACGGTTTCGGTGGGCATACAGTCAGTAACGGCAACGGTAGCTGGGCACATGAAGGTGCGCGCGGGGGCACTGCTTCAGGAAGCGATGGCTCATGGAGCGCGCATGGCGCCGATGGAGGATCTGCTTATGGATATCACGGGGCAGACGGTGGCGCCTGGCATGCAACGGGTGCAAATGGGGGTTCCTTTTATGGTGCTTCTTACAATGGCTATCATCCGCCTACGGTCGTCAATACCTACGGAGCAGGTTGTTATAACTGCGGTGGCTGGAATGCAGGGGCCGCAGCGGTGACTGGTTTGGCCGTAGGTGCTGCGGTAGGCGCCAGTGCAGCAAATGCTCAGGCAGCGAATGCCTACGCAGCAGGTGTTGCGACAGGCGCCTCCATGGCTCCTGTCTATATGGTCAACAGCGTCTATTCAGTTCTACCTCCAACTTGCAGCTACTCACCAGTGAATGGTGTGACGCTTTATCGTTGCGGTGCGGTGTGGTTTACACCTTTTTATGGTGCCAACGGTGTCAACTACCGGGTAGTCAACCCACCCTATTAACTCTGTGGTAAGTAGCCTGGAGCTTGGTCGATCCCAGAGATCACCAAGCGGTTATCTTCTGTTATTTTTCGGCTAACAGCTTTGTTTAGGATTTATTGTCACTCAGATCAAATGAGCTGTTCAGGATTTTGGCTGCAACGCCAGTTTCAGTGCCGTTATGATCGACACGAACAACCTCGCCCTGAAAGTTCATTCTGACGTTATCACCGTCTGCCTCAAGATCGACGGAAAAATCGATCGGCTCGCCGACTTCTTTATCCCCCTTGATAGACAAATAAACTCCCGTCGCACTTACGTTGCGCGTGATGACTTTTTTTCCGTTCATGGTGACAGAAACAGAGGTCGGCACGCGCTCGGCTCGGCGGGCGTTTTTAATTGAGGCGTTTGATTTTTTAGGCGTCGACATAGGTGTGATGTTATGCCCAAGTGAATAAACTAGCAAATATTTCCTTTGCTAGTTTCGGCTTGTCACCGGAAGTCATCAGTCTGAGTGAAATCGCAATGAAATGAATTTGTCATGCGATTAGTTTTTAATAGAGATTATGGGCTAGTGACCATATTAAAAATACCTTAATATCTAAAGCCTTAGATTATGCATAAGTAACAACGAAGGCGTTAACTAGCGAATGCGAGACCCGCAAATAATAATAAAAATCATATATAAAAAATACCAAGTGTTGCGAAATATTCCTCAACTTAAGTTAAGCAAAATAGTAGCAACTAGTATCAATTAGTAAAAAACCTTGTTAATATTTGTACTTAAGTACTGCTCGTAGTAGTCTAACTCTATTGATTTTTTTAGGGAGTGCCTAATGCCTTTACGTCAACTGCAGTCTGGTTTTACCTTGATTGAGCTTTTAGTCGTAATCGCGATTATCGGTATCTTGACCGCAATCGGAGTACCTACCTATACCGGCTATCAAACTTCAGCTAAAGTCAGCGCGACCAAGCAGAACTATGACTCGATTAAGACATACATTGCAGCAGAACTCACTAAATGCTCTGCTGGTTTGACCCCTACTTTGAATGACCCTAAAGCAAGTCCTTCTACAGTGACCTGCCCCGCAGATTTGGCAACACCCGCAACACCAGGTGCCTATTTTGTAGCCTACACAGGCAAGACAATTAAGAATCCCTACAACTCAACCGATACAACACCATCGCAAAGTGGCGGCGCAGCTGCAAGCACAGCTAATGCAGGTCGCCTGTTTATCAACGCAGCGGATGCAAACTGCGGACAAGGCTTGTCTGTTCAGACCGTCCTGCAAGATACAACCGCTGCAACTACCTCCTATATTCTTTACCCTGCAGCCTCTGAATGTATCAGCATGCAGTAAATCAATAATCATGCTCTGCACAGTGACCTAATTACTTGACCCGCCAACAGGCGGGTCAAGCATTTTAAAGAAGAGAAATACGATTGCAGTACTGCAAAAAACAAGCTGGATTTACGTTATTAGAGCTCATTGTTGCTGTAGCGATCCTAAGCATCATTGCGGCGATTGGCGTGCCTATGCTGGTCAGTAACGTCAGAGTCGCCAAAAATGTGGATGCACAAAATACTTTGCGCTCTATTTATCTTATGCAGAAAAATTATTTTTCCGAAAATAATTGCTATCTCACTACATCGTCATCGGGTGACTACACCAGCGTAATCAATCAGTACTTAATGGGATCTACTACCCCTGCAGCAGGTCCTATTCCTGTGGGTAATAGCAATGACTTTTACTTTTACATTCTGCCAGGTACGGTCGGTGTGAGCGGCAGCTGCACGGGTACGCAATCGAACGATTACACGGCCTATGCAAAATCCAGAACCACATCTTTGGTGTATTCACTTAATCAACAAAATATCAAAGCTGGTTTTTAAGTATTCCTGTAAATAGAAGGATATCAATGGCTTTGTTCTGTGCAAGCGTTCTTGGATTACTGCTAGGTAGCTTTCTTAACGTGGTGATTTATCGCCTACCTAAAGCGCTGATCGCCAGCTGGGAAAAGTCGTCAGCACTCGATACAGACGTTCATACAGAACATAGTCGCTCGCCCTACTCCTGTCTGTTAACTCCGCCTTCAACCACACCGTGCTGCGGCAAGCCGATCAAGTGGTTTGACAACATCCCTCTCATCTCCTGGGTGTGGTTAAGAGGGAAATGCCGCTATTGCTCACATGCCATCGCCATACGCTATGTTCTGGTTGAATTGATCGTCGCGCTCAGTTTTTACTGGACCGTTTGGCATTTCGACGTGTCATGGACAAGTGCGCTCTATGCTGTATTTTTTTGTCTCACGATCAGCTTGTTCTGGATTGATCTGGAACACTATTTACTACCCGATAGCCTGACACTAAGCTTGCTGTGGGCAGGCCTGATTGGCAGTGCAGTCGGTGTATTGCCGGTGAATGCAACGGATGCGATTATTGGTGCAGCGCTTGGTTACCTCGTGTTGTTTGTATTTAATACCCTATATCGCCTGGTTCGGCATAAGGACGGCTTTGGTGGTGGGGATTTAAAACTACTCAGTGCCCTGGGGGCCTGGCTCGGTTGGACAGCGGTCATGCCGACATTGTTCATCGCCGCAATAGCAGGCCTGGTTTGCGTAGTGATCGGGATGATCTTTAAAAGACAAATGCATAGTCTGCATCATTCAATACCCTTCGGACCATTTTTGATTTTCTCGGGTGTTATTTTGCTCGTATGCCGGGCTGAAAACCTTCAATTACCCTTTATACAATAATGAAATTTTTCATAACACTTGTTCTGCTTTTAAAGCTGACGTTGGCGGGTGCACAACCCATGCAAGATAACGCCAGACAAGACTGCGAACGTACCATCAATTCTGTGATCGCCATCTACGGACAGTTGAGTCAGAATCCAGCGTTTAAACCTGAAAACCTGACACCTGTCATCAAAGGACAAGCAGACGACTCTCGAATGCTCTGGTTTCTGAATCAAGAGGTTGTGCCACGCCTATTGAGTCAAGGCCCAGAGCGACTCGTGATGTACTTAAAAAGCCAAGGGTTTAACCGTTGCGCAGATATCGTGAACGGATCAACTATTTATATCGAGAAATAAAATGGGCATGATTGATAAAGCACTCGAATATGTGGCGCAATACAAATTATCTGATTTGCATTTCCACGCAGAGGAGCCATTAGCTATCCGAGTCGATGGCGAAATGAAAATCTTCCCAGAAGAAATCACCACTGCAGCCGATTTCGATCAACTCATCCGGGAATATCTCACTCAAGAGCAGCGCTTAGCTTTCATGGAAAAGTTTGATGCTGACCTCGCGATCGACACAGAGTCTGTTCGTTTTCGTGTGAATCTTTTCAAGACGGCAAAAGGTTTGGCGGCAGTATTCAGAAAAATTGAAAGCAAAATCCCGTCTTTTGATGCGCTCGGACTGCCTCCTGTCGCACGAGATATGCTCGAGCAGGAAAACGGTTTGATTCTTGTCACCGGACCAACAGGCTCAGGAAAATCCACAACATTGGCAGCGATGATTGATCGGCTCAATCACTCTCGTTATGGTCACATCATCACGATCGAGGACCCGATTGAGTTCATCCACCACACGCAGCGTTCTGTCGTTTCACAGAGAGAGGTTGCGCGTGACACACTTTCTTTCTCTGCGGCGTTGAGAGCTTCATTACGTGAGGATCCCGATATCATTCTTGTGGGTGAATTAAGAGATTTAGAAACCATTCAACTCGCGCTCACCGCAGCAGAGACCGGACACCTGGTATTCGGGACCTTGCATACCAGCGGAGCACCTAACACCATCAACCGGATTATTGATGTGTTTCCTCCGCAGCAACAAGATCAAATCCGCGCTCAACTCTCCCAGTCTCTGCGACTAGTCATGACGCAGAGACTTTTTAAGCGTAAAGAACAGCCTGGTCGAATTGCAGCGTTTGAAGTTATGACCTGTAATCCAGCGGTACGAAATCTGATCCGCGAAAATAAGGTTTTTCAAATTCCCAGCATCATGCAGACCGCCCGCGGTGAAGGCATGATCACCATGGAAGCCTCCATTCAACAATTGGTTCAAGGTGGGAAAATCGATTCGCCATGACGCAGCGTGGAGTCAGCCTACTCGAAGCGATCGTTGTGATCGCCATTATTCTGATTACCAGTGCACTGGTCGGTCCGAGTATTGGTAATTGGAGAGCAAACAGGAGCCTTGAGGCCGACTACCTCAAACTTGTCTCGCAAATTGATTATTTAAAAACGCGCGCTCGGGTACTGAACGGCACCAGCCTGTTGATATGCAACGGCACAAAATTACTCACCTATCAGATTTCGACTGCAGGTCAATTTAGTACGAGTATTGTTTCCCCC
>CANCRX010000140.1 GCA_947380655.1 Alcaligenaceae bacterium
GCCTATTTATACCTGTTCAGTGGACCAATTGAAACGATAGGAGATCCTGTCCTGGTCGCGATCACATTGTTCGCGATTATTTTTTTCTGCATCTTTCGTGTCGCCTACCATGCCGATCATCTTGCCGAAATGTTAGGTGAACCTTATGGCACGCTGATACTCACTGTTTCTGCAACACTGATTGAAGTTGCCGTGATGATTACCGCGCTCACGCATGGCGATGGCAATCCAACATTTATACGCGATACGATTGCCGCCACAATGTTTATTGTTCTCGGCGGAATGATGGGACTGTCCATGCTGATTGGTGGCGCCTATCATATTGAACAGAACATCAATACCAATGGTGCCACCATGTACCTTGGTTTGTTAATCCCCTTGGCTCTTTTAACACTGGTTTTACCGAACTTCACGACTAGTACTATTGGTCCAACCTTGGCGATATCACAAGAGATCTTTATCGGGGTGATCTCTCTGGCGATGTACGGTATTTTCATGTTTGCCCAGACAAAAAGATATAGAAATTATTTTGATGATCCCTTTCCATTTAGTTCGTCTAGCAGTAGCGAAGATAAAAACACCAAACATCATTCTCATGCTCTGCATGGGCATGCACTCGATTGGAAAAAGGTATTCAAGTCATTTGTT
The DNA here is from genome assembly GCA_947380655.1 of Alcaligenaceae bacterium. Taxonomy (GTDB): domain Bacteria; phylum Pseudomonadota; class Gammaproteobacteria; order Burkholderiales; family Burkholderiaceae_B; genus Zwartia. The sequence continues at coordinate 649 of CANCRX010000140.1, forward strand.
TGGCTGATTTCATCCCTGATCGTTGTTATTTTATTAATTGAAAAACTAGCCATTCTCATTAACATTGGCTACAGGGAAATGGGGCTGCCGCAGTCCTTGAATGGCATTACGGTTGCAATTCTTGTGCTCGCTCCAGAGTGGCTGGCGGCGATCAGGGCGGCAAGGACAAACCATCTTCAGCGCTCGATGAATATTGCGCTGGGCAGTGGTTTGGCAACACTCTCATTGAGTGTGCCTGTCATGCTCTTTTGGGTTGCTTTCAATGGCTATCAAATTGAACTGGGGCTGCATCCCAGGGAAATCGTGATGTTGCTCGCGTCACTCTGGGTTGCACACGTTGCACTCACGACCGGAAAGTCAAACATCATGCAGGGCGCCATGCTGTTTATACTTTTTATTTCTTCCATCTTTTTAATTTTTAATCCTTGATAGTTATTGCAAGCTGATTACGCAGGCTTCATTTTTTTAGTAAAAGCTTTAGACTGGGTTTGATACCCTCAAGGCAGGCTTTTGCATCGCCATCATGCATCACTGCGTGTCTGTAGCCTACATAATAAAGCGACCATATGGCATAGCAACGTGCTGGGATGTCGTTGAATCCCTCATGTGTTAGCGCATCAATAATAGGTTGAAGTAATTGAAAAACCTGTTTGACGATTTGCTCCTCATATTTGCCTGACCATTTCCAACCAAAGGCTGCACCTTCTGTGCGAATACCCTTAATGAGAATATCGGACTCGTAGAGTTTGAACAAATAGGCTTCGATATAAGACTCGGCGGAATTAAAGCCTTTGATGCTAAATGGTTTGATGAGCGCTATCTGTTTTTGATTTACACGCAGGATGATCTCAGCCAGTAAATCCTGCTTGGATAACCCGAGTCTATAAAGCTGCGTCGGGCTCAGTCCTGCTGATAGACAGATTTCACGGATACCAACTTGTTCATAACCGTTTTGTTCAAAAAGACGGTGAGCGATCGTGATGATCGTTTCAATACGCTGAAGTTTTGCGTCGACTTTCTGTGTCGCCATCATCAATGGGTACCTGATTGAAATAATTGCTCTAAAAGTTTTGATATGTAACAATATTAACTAATTATGTAAACATGTTAACAAATTAGTTGTGTAGCAATCAAAAATTCGTAGGTATATTTTTTGAGGGCTCGCATTGAGGGGTACACAATTGGTACTTAAGTTTCTAGCCGTATGCATACTGCTTTATTCGGGCATGGCACATGCCATAGAAGCGCCAGAGGGGGTTGTGTACTGCCATGGCAAAATGGTGGTTGAGTTTGTGTTTGACCGTTCTGATGCGAATAACGATGTTTTGCTGACAGTGAATGGCAAAACGAACAAAGTCATGACTGCCTATTCCTGGTTTGGCTCGGTACAAAAGCCTCCTAAAGGTTTTAAATTCGCGATCCTTGGTGAGGGGAAATTTGATCCTTTACTCGTGTTTGAAGATCATCTGCTTGATGCTGCTGAAAACCGTTACATAAAGTGCAATTGAAATATTCGCAATATTTTTAATAGTTAGAGATTGAAATTTATTCATTACTCAGATAACAAGTAAAGGTAAAAAACCATCATGAATAACAAAAATAATAAATATTTTCTAGCGGTTTCACTGCTAGCACTGGTTGGTTTTGAGCGTGAAGCTTTGGCAGGGTATTGCCCCGATGCAGCGAATCCATTAGTAATCAGTGCGAATTGCTACGCGTTGACGCTGTTCAATAATAAATCTGCTGTGACCGTGGATAGTGGAGTAACAGTTACTGAAAAAAGCACGGGATTCTTTTCTCCAGTAGAAGTCAGAGCGGTAGTCGATACCTTTACAAATAACGGAACGATTAAGTCGGCACTTCTGACACCAGGCGCAGTTGAAGTAAGTGCGCTAAACATATTTTCAAGTGGTTCGATTGGCACTTTAAATAACAGTGGAACCATCACCGCGGCTCCAACTGGAACATCTGGACTGGATGTAAGCGGCGGCATTAATGTCCTGAACAACAGAGGAACAATTTCAGCAACTTGGGGAGCCAACGCCCTAATTGTAAATGGGTCAACGATTAATACATTAAATAACTCAGGAACTATCACTGGAGGACAGGAATCGCTGGTACTAAGTGGAGGCGGTTCGAATATAGGTACGCTTAATAATTCTGGCCGTATTGCTGGAGGTGATTTTTCTACCAACAACAACTACGCCGATGCAATGTTGGTGAGGGGGGGAGCGACGATTGGTACGTTCAACAACACCGGTACGATTGATCACAGTCCATTGTTTACTAGCCCAGGGGATGGTCACAAAGAGTATTTTTCTGGGATTAACAACCAAGGTAGCATTGGTGTTCTGACCAATACGGGGAATCTTGCAACAAATGGCGGCTATGGCATTAATAACGCAGGCAGCATCACGACGCTGAATAACCAACAGGGTGATTTGGCGCTCAAGGGTAATTTGCCGGCAAACTACAACACCATTATCAATAGCCCGAGTAACTACGGAAAGTTGTCCGTGACTAATGCAAACGGTACAACGAATTTCGGCATCTATCAGGGATCAGTTATCCCGAGCGGTACGACAACCTATGCGGCAGTATTGAGTGGAGTGACTTCGAGCAATATCGCATCAACATCCGGCACCTATGGTGGTGGCCTCGTCACGACAACCTGGTCTTTGAAAAATTCCTCTGGTAACACTTGGGATCTGGTAACGAATCCTAGCGTTGTATCAACGACACCTACGGTACCGAATAGCGCTGCGGGTAGTAGTTTGGCTAATCAAATTCTTGTGAGTTATTCGGCCGCTGCAGCAACGACGACAGGAGGCGGTTCAGGATCAAGCTCTGGCTCGGGTGGAGCGGGATCTTCGACTTTGAATCCAATACTTTCAAGCGGAACGACGCTTGTTTCAGCCGTACAGTCACTGACAGGCAATGAAGTCAACCAATTGGCAAGTGTGCACGCGGAAGGCTATTCATCCAACATGACCATTGGTCTTGAGCAAATGAAAACCGTCGCCAACACTGTAATGGATCGCATACATAAACCTGTATCAGATAGCAACTCTAATTCTGTCGCCTATCAGCTGGATGCAGGTCGTTACGTCTGGGCAGACGTAGCTGGATTTACCGGAACAGTGAATAGTTATAACGGTCTGGCTGGGTTTGGTTATAACTCCTACTACGGTGTGGTGGGGCTTGATTTGTTCCGTAACGAGACCGGTGGGCTTGGTATTTATGGTGGAGCAGGAAACTCTTACATGACACAAAGTTCACAAGTTTCCCAGAACTTCAATAACAACACTGGATATGTTGGAATGTACGGTGGAATGTATCTCGCCAGTGATGTCAAGCTCTCTGGTGCACTGGGCTATTCGTTCGGAAACTCAAGTGCGACAAGAAACAATCCGAATATTGGTAACTTCACTGGTGGTACTGCCTCTGATAGTTATTCAAGTAATGGTGCTTTTGCCGCAATTAAACTTTCGCAAAGTATGTTGATCGGTGAAAAATTTACACTCACCCCCTTCATCGGTGGCTCTTACTCTCAGCTCAATACAGGCGCTGTGTCGGAGTCGGGGGGAGGGGATTTTAATTATTCCATCAACGCAGCAACCTCCTATCAAACCATTACTTTTGCTGGGGCTGAATTTGTACAACCCCTTACAGCGATGGGAGAAAATTCGCTTTCAGCTGTGGGCTTTTATCGTTTCTCTTACAACTGGTCAGCCAATACCGACTCTGCACATAGTGTGACGGCATCGAGTTCCGCGTTTGGCACGTTTAATCAGACGGGTGCCAACATGGGACCCGTGAGCAATCTTTTTGGTTTGGGTCTGCAGGGACAGTTATCAAAAAATGTATCGTTGCGTATTGGTGCCGTGGCTGCCATCAACTCAAACGGTACGCAATATGGCGGTGGCGGTGAACTGAGATTTCGTTTCTGAGAATGTTGATTTGATTCTGGGTAATTCATACTCGTTTTATAAGGTATCCGTGACGTGATCTCAACATTACTGCGCCTATCAATTGGTGCAATATTTTCGCTAATCCTTGCTGGATGTTCCTTCATTCGCTACGAATACCATCCCCCTGCGACTGAGGCGGGACGTCAGTGCGTAGTCCAATGTTCAGCCATACGGGAAATGTGCATCAGTAATGAAAATAATCGTGCACAAAATGAAAGAGCTGCCTGTGAGCAGCGTAATCACTGGAATTATCAGCAGTGCATGAGACGTGCGGATGATAAAGATGATGCGAAGGCTTGTGCACGCGCTCAGCCTATGTGCTGGGGGAATGCCAATATATTCCGATGCGAGGAAAACTATCGTTCTTGTTATGTAAATTGTGGCGGTAAGATTAATATCATCGAGGATAAGTAACTAGTTCGTAGCGAATTCAGACTGTTCATGATCGATTCACTGCATAATTTGCGGTAAATAGGTTTTCTGTTCACCACAAATTATTTATTGGTTTTTAATACGCCATGACTAACAAGTTCAACACTACAGATTCACACTCTCACGATCATCACCATGGCCACGATCATGACCATGATCACGCGGGTTCAGAATTGTCTGAAATTGATCTGCGTGTGCGTGCGCTCGAGTCATTGCTGATAGATAAGGGCTATGTAGATCCCGCGGCACTCGACGCCTTGATCGAAACCTACGAAACTAAGGTGGGACCTCGCAATGGCGTGCATGTGGTTGCTAAAGCCTGGCATGATCCTGCGTATAAAAAATGGCTACTTGAGGACGCCACGGCTGCAATCGCCTCCCTGGGCTATACGGGGCGTCAAGGCGAACATATGGTGGTCGTAGAAAATACCTCCGATACGCACAATATGGTCGTCTGCACGCTTTGCTCCTGCTATCCATGGCCGGTACTGGGGCTGCCGCCAGCCTGGTACAAATCAGCACCGTATCGGTCGCGCACGGTGATTGATCCGCGTGGTGTTTTGAAAGATTTCAGTGTGGAGCTGCCACCTGAGACAAAAATTACTGTCTGGGATTCAACGGCAGAAATTCGCTATCTGGTATTGCCGATGCGACCTGCGGATACAGAGGGCTGGACAGAGCAGGAGCTTGC
>CANCRX010000141.1 GCA_947380655.1 Alcaligenaceae bacterium
CTGATCGGCGTGTCCATCAAAGGTAATAAATGGAATCGTCCGGATGATGTGCTGGGACTGGCCTATGCCTCGAACGGGATATCGAATCCCAATATAGATTATCTAAAAGCCGGCGGATCAAACTTTTTCTGCGGAGATGGCAATATCAATTATCAGCGTGAAGGCATACTAGAAATGTATTACAGCCTGAAAATTAATAAAGTCTTGTGGGCCACCGCAGATTTTCAACGCATCAATAATCCTTGCTACAACGCCGATCGTGGGCCCGTGAATGTCTACTCCGTTCGGATGCATTTTGAATATTGATATTCGAGTCATGCGCCGTCTTTAAAAAACTCAATCATTCAATACTCACCACGCAACTCTTCACCACTCAATCTTATTACCTGCGTAATCAATAAACTGCGCGCCCGTGCTGACCGTCAAGGCATCCATCGCATCGAGCATGCCTGTGGCAGAGGTCTCGGGCGATAAACAATCCTCTTGCCTGACAAAAGGTGTGGTCAGACTTGACGCGACAGTTCCAGGCTGTAACGCCACAAAAATCGCCTCTGGTTTTTTTCGCAAGGTTTCAATCGCAGCCGTTTGCAGCATCATGTTGAGTGCGGCCTTAGCTGAACGGTAGCCGTACCAGCCACCTTTCTTGTTGTCTGAAATACTCCCCACTCTGGCAGACAACTTAGCGTAGATCGCACGCCGCTTGCTATCAAGCAGAGGAATGAAATATTTCATCACTAGCGCGGGCCCGATCGTATTAATCTGCAAGCTGCGCATCAGACGCTCTGAATTCAGTGCAGACAAACTTTTCTCCGGTCCCTGCCCGTCAATCGTCAAGGCTCCCGTTGCATCAATAATCAACTGGAATGGTCCCGACGCTTGCAAAGAATGTGCTGCCTGAGCGATGCTTGTCTCGTTTTCTAACAACAGGGGCGACGCAGACTGTCTGGAAAGCTCACTCACGCTCGAGCAATTTGGATCTTTACGCAATACACGCACACAGGCTGAGCCAATCGATCCCGTTGCGCCAATCACAATAGCCCGATAACCCGATATCAAGGATTGCATAGCTCTACCTTTTAGTACCGTGTGATTGTTTATATTGTGTTGGACAATACGCGCGCATCACCTCTACACTGCGCAGCGAAGCATGCTTGGTAACCCGACCGGTGACGCGTTTACGCCAAAGCCTGAAAGACGAAGGTTTTAAATGCAAACGCATCAAATCGATTACATCAGGTTCGCGCAAGCCAAACAAGCGTGCGATCGCTTCGAATGGCGTACGATCTTCCCAAGCCATTTCAATGACTCGAGAACGCTCCACCTCATTTAACTGAACACGCATAACGGTATCCTAGTAGACATAAAATGATTAAACAACATATCGCCGTGATCGGCGCAGGCATTGCTGGATTGAGTTGCGCCACGGCATTACAAAATGCGGGCTACTCGGTAGACCTATTTGACAAAGGACGCGGGATTGGCGGGCGCCTTTCAACTCGCCGTAATGATCTTTGGCAATGTGACCATGGCGCACAATATTTCACCGCGCGTCATCCAGACTTTATCGTACAGGTAGAACAATGGCTAGAGACAGGTGTCATCTCTGCCTGGGAACCATCGCTGCAAGTCTATCAGGATGGAACATGGAGCAGTCCTCAGGGAAGCTTGAAACGTTACGTGGGCATACCTGGCATGTCCGCACCAGCACGTGCGATGGCGCAAGCCCTAGCGGTACAGACCTCGACCACGATTCAGTCTATGGCATACACGCCTGAAGGCTGGCAACTGACCAGCACGGAGCATGGACTGTTACCCAAACACTATTCAAAAATTGTTTTCGCGATCCCTCCGATTCAAGTCGCTGCCATTCTAGGTACACACTCAAAAGCAATCTCAGCTGTGACGGACAGCATCATCATGCAGCCCTGCTGGACCGTCATGATGCAATTCGATGCGCAGCTTAACCTGCCTTTCGATGCGGCCTTTATCAATACCGGTCCGCTCAGCTGGGTCGCACGTAATAGCAGCAAACCCTCAAGAAAAGGCCAGGAGTCCTGGGTGATGCATGCGACGCCCTCTTGGACACTGGCGCACCTCGAAGATAAGTCCGAAGAAATTGGCCCGCTCTTAATTGAGGCATTTCAGGCACTGGGTGGTCCGCAGCCCGCCACATGGTCCGCCCATCGCTGGCGCTACGCAAGCTCAGACACCTCCATCGCGATCGGCGCAGTATTTGACGCGCATACAGGAATAGGTCTTTGTGGCGACTGGTTAAATGGTGGCCGGGTTGAGGGTGCCTGGCTCAGCGGCCAGGCGCTTGCACATGACATTGGCTAAGATTGATTCTGACATTAGTGGCGATCAGGACAGACATGAATCTCGATCGTCGCATGGACGATTTCTTCGTGCACAGCCATCGCCTGTCTAATCATCGTAGGTGTCAAGCCCGCATCATGGGTCACAACAGTCAAGGCACAGGAATATACTTTTTTCCCAACACGCCAGACATGTAAGTCCGTGACCTTTGTCTCGCCATGAACTGAGACGGCCTCCACGACCTCCCGGATCTCCTCGACCACAGGATGATCCATCTCCCGGTCCAGCAATATTTTTCCAGTTTCTGCAATCAGTCCTTTAGCCCAAACGGCAACTAAGACGCCGCCAATCATCCCCATCAGCGGATCCAGCCAGGACCAACCCCAGATCCAGCCACCGATTAAGGCAACGATTGCAAGCACGGACGTTGCGGCATCGGCGATCACGTGAATATAAGCAGATTTGAGGTTCAGGTCATGGTGATGTGCTGCCTCATGCGGGTGTCCGTGATGCGCATGATGATCGTGATGCGTCTCGGCCTGGTGAGCCTGACCTTGATGCCCATGAACTTGATGCCCGTGACCATGATGATCATGTCCGTGACCGTGATCGTGATGCACACGCCCCAAAATCATGGCGCAAACTATATTCACAAGTAAACCGATTACGGCAACAACGACGGCCTCTTTATAGTGAATAGGTTGTGGGTCAAGTATCCGCTCAACAGAACCAAACACCATCAGAGCAGCCACACCGAGCAAAAACACCGCACTGGCAAAGCCACCGAGAATTTCAATTTTCCAGGTGCCAAAAGCAAACCTTGGATCACGCGCATACCGGCGCGCAGCAGAGTAAGCGAAGGCGCTGAGCCCGATCGCAACGGCATGTGAACTCATATGCCAGCCATCGGCCAGCAATGCCATCGAGTTGTACCACCAGCCAGTCGAAATTTCGACCAGCATCATCGCAAAGGTGATCCACATGACGATGCGGGTGCTTTTCTCTGCTGCGTGACTACTTGAATCAAATACGTGATCATGCAGCCAGTCAGAAAAATTCTCGGTATGCATTACGTTAATCCCGGTTACCCAGGAAATCGCTCTTACCGATTTCTATACCGCCATGACGCAACAGGTTATAGGCTGTCGTGACATGAAAATAAAAATTGGGGATGACCCAGGTGATGAGGTACTGCTCGGCGGTAAATTCAAATTTCCACTCGCCTATATTGAATTTGATTTCTTTTGCTTCCTGACCATCCATTTGCTCAGGCTTAATCTGAGCCAGGTATTGAATCGTTTTTTCAATGCGTGTGGCAAGCTCAGCAAAAGTCGTCTCGTTGTCTTCCATTCTCAACAGTTCAATGCCAGCAATCCGGCCACAACCCAGGCGAACCTGATCGGTCACGATCTGGATCTGTTTGATCAGGTGAAACATGTCCGGAAATAGACGGGCTTCCAGCAAAGCACTGGGTGTGATTTTTTTAGTCGTTGCGTGAGCGTCAGCCTTGTTAAGAATATTGAGCAAGTTGTTCAACATTTTTGTAAATTGAGGGATCGAGGCTTTATACATAGAAATAGACATGACAGCTCCTGAGTGAAAGTCATCTAATATTACGACAACATAGATGACAACAATGACAAACATACTCAGACGCAGGGAAAATGAAGCTCACGGGTCATAGCAACACCACTTCAGCTCCTTTTTACATGGAATACCCACTGCTGACTGCGCTGGGGCTTTCCATGGGGCCCGCTCTCTCTATTGGTCTGGGGCGATTTTCTTATGCATTGTTCTTGCCAATGATGCGCGAGGATCTGCACTGGAGCTATTTCATCGCAGGTCTGATGAATACGGGCAACGCGATTGGCTATCTCATTGGTGCACTCAGCATGGCCTGGCTCATCAAACGATTTTCTGTTGCACAAGTCTTTGTCGCAGGAGGTTTGATCGGCAATCTGTTTATGGCACTTTCAGGTTTTTTCACAGATCCGACTTACTTTTTTATCTGCCGCTTATTAATCGGGATAGCCAATACCTTTGTCTTTGCGGGCGGCAGCGTACTGGCTGCACAGTTCACCAACCTCCATCCCAAGCAAGCTGGATGGCTGATGGGAATCTATTATGCAGGGGGTGGACTCGGCATCATTATTCCAAGCTTTTTAGTTCCTGAGATGGTGCAAACCGGCCAGACCTTAGACTGGGCGCATCCCTGGCAACTCGCCTGGTATGCGCTGGCAGCGATATGTTGCCTGTGCTTAGCCTTGATGTGGTTTCCTGCACACAATATTCCAGCGGTTCCCCCGAGAACCACCGCTTCAGGCAAAACCTCAGTCCGTCGTTATGGATACATGGTCAGTGCCTATGTTTTATTCGGCATGGGTTACATCGGTTACATGACCTTTGTAATCGCACTACTCACCCAACTCGGACTGACAGGTACCAGACTGAATATTTTTTACGCCTTGCTCGGCATGGGCGTACTGGCGTCTTCACGCCTTTGGGCACGTGCGCTGGATCGGTTCAAGGGGGGGGAAACCTTGGCTATCATCACCCTGCTGATGGGTGTTGCCTGTCTGATCCCCGCATTGATTTCAATGTTGACTCAAACCACTGCACACGAACCTGGCTGGCTGATCACCTCGACGATTTATCTTTCAGGGATGGTGTTTGGATCAGGTGTCTTTGCTGCAGTCGCCACCACAACCGTATTCGTGCGGAATAATCTGCCTCAATCGCAGTGGGTAGCGGGCATTGCTGTATTCACCAGCTTGTTTGCTGTCGGACAGGTTGTGGGGCCAACCCTGGTTGGATGGGTCTCGGACGGCCCAGGTGGGCTGTCAAGAGGCTTTGTGCTCTCAGCGGGGATTCTACTGTTGTGCGCTGTACTGTCCTTGCTGCAAAAACCACTTGTTCAGTCATCCATTCAGGTATCCTCTCAGACAGAAAAAAACTAGGAACCCACTCACAATGAACACACAAAGTCCACACACTCTCCAACAATTGCTTGATGCACGTTATGGCAAGGGTCCGCAAACGCTGGACGCGATGAATGAAACCATCGACACACTGATGCAGCACCGTTCGGTCAGAGCCTTTACTGACCAACCACTCGCCCCCAATACGCTTGAGTTACTGATCGCAGCCGCACAATCCGCCTCGACCTCCTCCAACCTGCAAACCTGGAGCGTCGTTGCAGTCGAGGATCCCGCCCGCAAACAAAGACTGTCAGAGCTCGCGGGCAAACAAGCTTTCATCAACAGCGCCCCACTCTTTCTGGT
>CANCRX010000142.1 GCA_947380655.1 Alcaligenaceae bacterium
TCGTCCGAATCTCTGGGCGCCAATTCGCCCGGCCACCATGCCAATATCCAGCCTGCGGGCTCGGTGGGTGTGGTGCATACCCAATTCATGCAATTCAATGAGCCGCTCGCGTTGGCTAGCGGCCACACCCTGAACGCCTATGAACTGGCGATCGAAACCTACGGGACACTGAACGCGGATGCGAGCAATGCTGTACTGATTTGCCACGCGCTCAATGCTTCGCATCATGTAGCGGGTATCGCGGCCGAGAATCCGGAAGATATCGGTTGGTGGGACAACATGGTTGGTCCTGGCAAGCCTGTTGATACGAATGTTTTTTTTGTAATTGGAATCAATAATCTTGGATCCTGTTTTGGCTCGACAGGACCCGCCTCGATCTCACCAGAAACCGGGAAGCCTTGGGGTGCTGCCTTTCCTGTACTAACGGTTGAGGACTGGGTGCAGGCTCAGGCGCGGGTGGCGGATCGCCTGGGTATTAAACGGCTGGCCGCCGTCATGGGTGGCTCGCTCGGCGGGATGCAGGCCATGAGTTGGGCCATCACCTTGCCCCATCGCGTGGCGCATTGTGTGGTGATTGCAAGTACGCCAAGATTATACGCGCAGAATATCGCCTTTAACGAAGTCGCACGACGCGCCATCATTACGGACCCAGAGTTTCATGGTGGTAACTATTACGCACAAAATACGGTACCACGTAGCGGCTTGTCGGTTGCCAGAATGGTTGGTCATATTACCTATCTGTCTGATGACGATATGGCAGAAAAATTTGGCCGTACACAGCGTGAGCCAGCAGAGGGTGGGGCCTTTCATTATGGCTACGGTGTTGAGTTCGAGGTCGAGTCTTACCTGCGCTATCAGGGTGAGAAATTTTCTCGCTATTTCGATGCCAACACTTATTTATTGATTACACGTGCGCTGGATTATTTTGATCCCGCTCGCGAGACACAAGGCGATCTTGCTCGCGCACTCGCACCTGCTCAAGCAGACTTTTTGTTGGTTTCGTTTACGACCGACTGGCGTTTCCCGCCTGAGCGTTCGCGAGAAATCGTACGCGCGTTGCTTAAAAATCATCAGTCTGCAACCTATGCTGAAATTGATGCCCCGCATGGGCATGATGCGTTTCTGCTGGATGATGAACGTTATCACGCAGTCATGCGGGCCTATTTTTTACGTATCGCTGCGACTGTTTCGGCTGCGACTGCGATCAATGAGGTGCAGCCATGAGTGCGCACAATAATCAAACCGCCTTGCGTGAAGATCTTGCGCGCATCGCGCAGTGGGTCAAGCCTGAGAGCCGTGTACTGGACCTCGGTTGTGGCGACGGTACATTGCTCGCGCATCTTAAAGAGACTAAAAACGTGCAGGGTATTGGTGTCGAGATCAGCGATGCGCGTGTGTTGACCTGCGTGCAGCGTGGCGTGCACGTGATCCAGCAAAACCTCGAAGATGGTTTGGCGATGTTTGAGGATCAGCAGTTTGATACGGTGGTGCTATCCCAGACTTTGCAGTCAATGCACAATACTGAGCACATCCTCAGAGAGATGGCGCGCGTGGCGCGTAACGGTATTGTTTCTTTTCCAAACTTTGGTTATTGGCCACACGGCTGGTCGATCCTGATGGGGCGCATGCCCGTTACGGGCCAGATGCCTTATGGCTGGTATGACACGCCTAATATCCATTTGTGTACGCTCAAGGATTTTGAACGTCTTGCCCAGACGCTGGATTTTGAATTGCTTGAGCGCGCCACGTTTAATGATCAGCATGAGGTCAAATGGCTCGCTGGTTGGCGCAGCACGCTGGCGGTCTATCGGTTTACCGCTCATTCGGGTCAATCGCGTCAATGACCGCCTCGGTCTCAAACCTCTATACCAGTCGCAGGGTTGCGCCGCTGCTGGCCCTCGGGTTCGCGAGCGGACTGCCGCTGGCATTGACGGGCGGAACACTGCAGGCGTGGGCGACAGTTGAGCAAATCTCTCTGCAGCAAATCGGTTTTTTGACGCTGGTTGGTACCGCCTACACCCTCAAGTTTTTATGGGCGCCACTGATCGATCGTTACGCGCCGCCTTTGCTGGGGCGTCGTCGAGGTTGGATGCTACTGATGCAGATTTTTCTGGCGTTCGGCATGATGGCGATGGGATTGCTTTCGCCGGCGCAAAACTTATTACCCCTCGCTTTGCTTGCAGTCGCCGTAGCCTTTTGTTCGGCCACGCAAGATATCGCGTTTGATGCCTATCGTAGTGATGTGTTGCATAAGGATGAGCGGGGGGCGGGCGCGGCACTGTCTGTACTGGGCTATCGGCTGGCGATGCTGGTGTCGGGTGGGCTCGCGTTGATCCTGGCGGATCAGTGGCTGGGTTGGGGGCATACCTATATGTTGATGGGCGGCTTGATGCTTGTGACCGCACTGGCGACACTCTGGGCACCAGAACCCGAGGTGGTTGCGCAGGCCCCGCGCTCGCTGGCTGATGCGGTATTTAAACCTTTTAAAGAGTTTTTCAGCAGGCCAGAAGCCATCACCGTTTTGGTGCTGATCGTGCTCTATAAATTAGGTGATGCGTTTGCTGGCGCGCTGTCCACAACATTTCTGATTCGCGCGGCGGGTTTTAGCGCGACCGAAGTAGGGACGGTGAATAAGCTCCTTGGCCTGGCCGCAACGATTGTTGGTGCGCTCGCTGGCGGCACGTTGATGGCCAAGCTTGGCCTGTATCGCTCACTCATGCTGTTTGGTGCGTTGCAAGCTGTGTCGAATCTTGGGTTCTGGGTGATTTCGGTTGCACCGCATAATATCTGGCTCATGGCCAGCGCCGTAGGCTTGGAAAACTTATGTGGTGGCATGGGGACGGCGGCTTTCGTGGCATTGCTGATGGGCTTGTGTAACCAGCAATTTTCGGCGACGCAGTTTGCTTTGTTGTCCGCGCTCTCTGCAGTGGGACGCACCTATCTGGCAGGTCCGCTGACTCCACCTATGGTTGAGTATGCGGGTTGGCCCACTTTTTTTATCCTGACGGTATTGATTGCTATGCCGGGTTTAGTGCTGTTGCATTGGCGCAGGCGTGATATCGACAGGATTGATGCTGCGGGCGCTTGAGCACCTGGGGCACCGTCATCCTGGCTGCTAGCCTAGCTTGAAGTCGTAATCGATCGTGAGCGGCGCATGATCTGAAAAGCGCTCATCTTTGTAAATACTGGTGCTGCGGGCTTTGGAGGCAAGGCCCGGCGTGACCAGCTGATAATCCAGACGCCAGCCTACGTTCTTGGCCCAGGCTTGACCGCGATTACTCCACCAGGTGTATTGCTCCGCACGCGCATCGAGCTGGCGAAACACATCGACAAAACCGATCTCATCAATGACGTGCGTGACCCAGGCGCGCTCCTCAGGGGTGAAGCCGGAATTTTTCTGATTCGATTTCCAGTTTTTCAGATCGATTTCTTTATGCGCGATATTCCAGTCCGCACAGATCACATATTCGCGACCTGTTTTCTTGTGGTCATCCATGAGTGCTTGCATCCAGGGACCGAATTTATCGAGAAAACGGAATTTGGCCTCCTGACGCTCTGGCCCACTCGAGCCTGAGGGCAGGTAGGCACTGATGACCGATAAATTTGCCCAGTCGGCGCGGATGACGCGTCCTTCGGTATCGAATTCCGGACAGTCCATCCCCGTCAGAATGCGTTCTGGTTCTTTGCGTAGATAGATGCCAACACCGCTATAGCCCTTTTTTTCAGCAGCACAAAAGTGACCCGTATAGTCCAGGGGGTGTTGCAGGTCATCTTGGATGTCGGCCAGATGGGCTTTGAGTTCTTGCAGGCACAAAATATCTGCCTGATGGGTGCTGAGCCAGTTGAGCAGACCCTTGTTATAAGCCGAGCGGATGCCGTTCAGGTTCAGAGATGTGATGCGCAGCAAAGAAAGCTCCTGGTCAATGAGATAATGTCGGCATGTCGAATTAATTTTGGAATACTCATGTCAACGGATTCAGATCGTCGTGCATTTGTGCAGTTTGCCTTAAACGAAGGCGTTTTGCGTTTTGGCAGCTTTGTGACCAAGTCGGGTCGTACCAGCCCTTATTTTTTCAATGCAGGCCTGTTTAACTCGGGTGCCTCGGTCGGGCGTCTGTCTCAATTTTATGCTCAGGCGCTAGTGAATTCTAATATTCAGTTTGATATGTTGTTTGGCCCTGCCTATAAAGGCATTCCCCTGGCGACAGCCACTTCTGTCGCCTTGGCCAATCATCCCGCATTACCCGGGCGTGATATTCCCTTTGCATATAACCGTAAAGAGGCTAAAGATCACGGTGAGGGCGGTGTGCTGGTTGGCGCGCCCCTTAAGGGCCGTGTCGTCATTATTGATGACGTCATTACTGCGGGTACTTCAGTACGCGAATCCGTAGATATCATTCGTGGAGCAGGGGCTGAGCCTGCCGCGGTACTGATTGCGATGGATCGTATGGAGCGCGCTGGTTCAGAGGGCGCTTTGTCGCCCCATTCTGCGGTGCAGGAGGTTGAGCAACGCTATGGTTTGCCGGTGGTGAGTATCGCGTCGCTTACAGATATTCTGGCTTTGCTTGAAGGCAACGCAGAGTTCGCAGCCTACCAGGCGGATGTATTGGCTTACCGTAATCGCTACGGTATTGTTTGATTAATCCGTAGTACAAAGTAAATGGGGCCAGACCTTCAAATGTCTGGCCCCATTTACTTGAGTCAACGAAATAATTAGCCTTCGAGCTTGGCCTTAAGCAAATCGTTCACCTGTTGGGGGTTAGCTTTACCTCGTGCGGCCTTCATGATCTGACCGACCAAAGAATTAAAGCCCTTTTGTTTGCCGGCACGATACTCCTCAACGATGGTGGCGTTGTCCGCCATCACCTTGTCGATCATGGCTTCGATCGCGCCCGCATCGTTGATCTGAGTGAGGCCCTTAGCCTGAATAATTGCCTCGGGTTGACCGCCGTTTTCCCCGAGCCACATCGCAGCGAATACATCGCGTGCGATTTTATTGGAGATGGTGTTGTCCAGAATTTTGCTAAGAAGTGCCGCAAGGGACGCAGAGGTGACTGGGCAGTCAGCAATGTCTTTCTCTTCGCGGTTCAGGCTGGCTGAGACCTCGCCCATGACCCAGTTGGCGGCGAGCTTTGCCTGGCCTGCAGGGAGCGCACGAACTGTTTCTTCGAAATAGGTCGCGAGCGCCCGGCTACTGGTGAGCTGCGCGGCATCAACGGGGGCCAGGCCGTACTCACTGACAAATCGTGCCCTTAAGCTTGCTGGTAACTCAGGCATGGAGGCACGGACCTCTTCGATCCAGCTTTGCGCGATGACGAGGGGGGGCAGATCAGGG
>CANCRX010000143.1 GCA_947380655.1 Alcaligenaceae bacterium
TCTGACTCGTGTGCAAAGACGCGTGGCCACCATCAACAATCGTATCTACGGCGTAATGGATCCCGACTTTCCTGCTACAACACTGTCACAAACGAATCAGACCGTCAGCACGTTTACCAACGTGAACACGCAACAATGCGATGTAAATAACTCTTGGTATGCAGATGTCTATGCCAAAACCGGAGTGAGTTCAAACGCCGACTATCAAAAAGTCATCGGGCGTGCGGCAGTATTTAACAAATACGTCTATTTTTCTGCCTATCGGCCTGAGGATGCTGTCTGCCCGCTTTACGGAACCAGTCGGTTAATTGAAATTACCGACACATGTCTGACGGGTGGAGCGGGCGCCGTGGTCGGTGCGGGACTGGCTACCGCCCCTGTGATAGACAATAAAGGCAATATCTATGTTGGCGTCAGCAACCTGCCGGTTGGCAGCACGGTCCCGGCAGGCAAAGATAACATTGCAAAACTAGACTCGAGTAATCTATCCTCTACAGGTAAGATTCAATATAAATCCTGGCGTGAAAAAAGAGTTTACTGATCTGATGAAAAATCCCTTCCAACCCATTGTCAAACTGTTTATTGATGCACTCAGCAAATACTCGGTCAAACAAGAGGATGTCGTCGGGCTGGACATTACACCCGGCTTTATCAGGATCGCGCAGCTGAGCGAAAACCGCAGTGGTTTTGTGCTGGAAAAAATTGGCTACAAGTTCATCTCAGGCAAACCTGAAGCAAACGATATTGAAATTCAACCGGAAAAATATGTAGAAAAACTCCGCGAACTCGTCAATAGCGCAAAATTTGAGACAACCAACGTAGCGCTATCAGTTCCGATCACCAGCGCAATCATCAGAACGGTTACGTTGCCACTGATGAGCGACGAGGAAATTCACAGCGCGATTGAATTTGACTCGCTCTGGAGCAACATCCTCCAGATCGAAGAGAAGCTCCAGGAGTACTCGATTTTCTGGCAAGTGATCAATAGAAATCCATCTGAAAATACGATGGAGCTATTGTTCGTTGCCTCCAAACTGTCTGAAATCAACCATTACGTCGAGATTGCTACGAAGGCAGGCCTAAACCCTGTCGTGGTAGACGTTCGCTGTTTCGCTATTCGTAACGCGCTGAAAACGCAACGTCTGAACAAAAATCAAACAACGGCGCTGATTGAGTTCGGGGCCTTAGAAAACTACGTATTGATTGTCTCTGCTGACTCACCTTTCATTTACGACATCTATATGTCTGAGTCAGATCGTATGCTGATCGAATCTGGCGTGCCCTCTGGTGAACAAGGTGAGCGACTCTACAACCGCTTTTCTGATCAAGTGCGTCAGGCTTTCAGGGCCTATGAAACGCGAGTAGGCAAAGGACATATTGAAAAAGTTTTGCTAGTGTCTCCCATCCAGGATGTAGGAGATCTCAGAGCCCAGATGCAAAAATATCTGGATGGTTATTTTGTAGAACTATTCAATCCGCTTTCGACCATTCAAATTCCGGCAAATTTAAAAGAGAAAGTTGACGCGGAACCTAACCCCTCGGTTTTCAGTTCTGCCCTCGGTCTTGCCACCCGCAAGGTCGATGTCTTTGGTTATTACAAATATGTAACAGGCGTGAATAACGTCAACTTGTTGCCAAATCGCGACATTGTTAAGTCGGCGGTGCGTAGAAAAATAGTTTCGAAATTATGGGTGCTATTTGTACTAATCGCTGCAGGACTATTGATTGCCTCGGCTCTGGTATATCAATACCAGGCTTACGACCGCCTTGAAGCAAAGTACGAATCAGCGCTCGAACTTGAAAAACAAACGCAAGCCAAGGAAGCACAATTAGCGGGACTATTAACAAAAAAAGAGCGCTACGCACAGATGCTCAATACCAGCAAACTCTTTCAATCGAATCAGCGCTCAACGTTCGAATTACTGGACTCTATCAACCGCTCCGCCCCAGGTGGAGTATGGTTCACGGAGCTGATTTTCGATAGTCCGGCTACCTTTGTGATAAAAGGAGATGCGAGCAATGATCAAGTTATTGTGAACCTGGTGGAACGCTTACAAAAATTACCGTTAATCGAGCGGGCTTCATTGCAAAAAATGAATATCAACATCCAGTCCATGGGTAAGAAAAATGGGAACCTCAAACAGTTTGAAGTGCGCTGCATTATCAAACCCGGCAGCTCTGCGATCAATCCGCTGAAACCCTCAGCCTCGATACAAGCAGAGACCATGTCTCTAACCCTATAAACTAAGACTAAAGATATATATGGATGTTAATCAGTTATTAAAATTGGACATGGGGTCGATACTCAAATCGCTCTTCTCCAATAAGTCTTCAGCCACAAATCCTCGCGCAAAATTCATCTTATACGGCTTAGCTGGATTTCTTGTCGTAGTTGCCTATGTAGCATTTGTTTTTTTACCCAATCATGAGCGTCAAAACATGATGGAAGAAAAAATAGCGAATATGTCCGCTATGGAATCAAAGCTCAAATACCTCGATCTATCGACCAAAAAAGCGCAAACTGAGCTGGCTCTGGCAGAGGTGAATTACGAAGAACTCAATCAATTATTCGCGGTGGAAACCGAACTAGAGGATCTCTACCATCGGATCAGTCAAATGGCCACCTCTCAACGGCTATTGATTAATGCCGTCGCCAAAGAAGGCGAAGATGCCATCTACGCAGACAATAAGGTGCAACCAAACACCCCTGGGGCTCCGCCGCCCAAGCCACCACCAGCGGGGGCAAACGCTAAGCCAGCCGGTCCTCCATTGTTCTATCGTATCAAGCTCAAAATGGAGATGACTGGCACCTACAGCAGTTACATGCGCTTTCGCAGACAATTAGCCTCTTTCAATAAAAGTATCAATATTGATAAAGAGCAAATTTTGCTGATTCCAGGAGACTCGCGCGGAGTGGTCCAGGTAAAGGTACAGCTCTCAACCATTCGCCTGCCCCAAAAACTGGTGATTGATAAGCCTACTTCACCGAACCCCTTCATTAAACCTATGAGCTGGGGTGGGTATGACGATGTGCGCGTGATCAAAATTGCCGATCTCAACGACAAACAGTCAGCACCTGACAACCGAAACCAAACCGGACGCGATCCCTTCTCAAGGGCGTCAAGTGGAATGATTGAGGGCGGTCGAGACCCGCGCATCTCTCCACTGATCATGGCTGACCCTCAGTCCTATGTAATCACAGGTTTAATCATTTCCTCAAAAGAAAAAGCGGCGCTGATTCGTACGGATTTTCGTGAAAATTTCATTGTGAAAATTGGCGATGCATTGGGTAATCAAGGTGGAATCATTTCAGAAATTGATGCCAATGGCATCGTTGTCACTCAAGCTGAGGGCAAATTAAGGCTTTACCTGCAAACGAATCCGGGAGCATCGGCGCCCGCATTCGATCCAATGAAACCTGGCGCACCTTCGGTAGGTAAATAATGCTACACAATACAAAATTTTCTAAACGCCACCTAGTACTGCTGTGCCTCACGGCACTTTCTGGCTGTCAGTCACTCCCCCCGCCATCTGATGCGCAGATGCGTGAGCAAATGGCAATGAAGCCTGAGCAAATCATGGCTCAACTTGCACCCAAGACCCAAAAAACTCTCGAGTTAGGGCCAAAAATCGAACGTCAGTCTAACGACACACTTGATAAGCAACGACGCAGTTTTATTGATGAGTCCTACAGAACAGAAGATGGTAATTGGAAATCCTTCAATACCAGTTTGAACTTTGTCGATGTAGACATCAGGGAAGTCGCGCAAGCACTGACTAAAGTGTCAGGTGTCAACATTCTGGTTGGTGACGAAGTCGATGCGACCGTTACCGTCAAAATTGATAATGTCCCCTGGGATAAAGCGCTCGATAATATTTTGCGCATTAAAGGACTTTCAAAGAGCATAGATCCTGAAGCGAATATCATCCGTATCCAAAGGCCAGAGACATTACTCGCCCGAGATGAGTTTGAGCGTAAACGACTCGAAGAACTGGCCAAGCAAGTCGCAGCAAAAAGAATCATCAGCAAGCAGGTCACTGAAATATTCAGGCTTTACTACACGAAGCCTCAGAGACTGAAGGCTCAACTTGAGCAGATTTTTGGTGGGGCTGCCTTAGGTGCCGCTGCGGCACGCGTGCCGGGAAGCATGATCGAGATCACAACAGACGAAAGAACGAACTCAATCGTTGTGAAAGGCACCATTCCAGAAATGGAACTCGCCAGCAAACTGATTTCTAAAATGGATGTGCGTACCCAAGAGGTACTGATCGAAGCATTCGTCGTTGAAGCGGGAGATAACTGGCAGTCTGAGTTAGGGACGCGCTTAGGTCTATTCACCCAGGCGGCTAACGGCGTCAGTACGGTTGCAGGTACCTCAGGCGGCCCTGTGACCTCTGCGCAAAACCTAACGCTAGGTGGTGCGGCAAATAGTGCGGGGACGTTATTCAATGGAGCGGTCGCCGGTGCTCCTTTTGGACTAGGCTATCTGTATAGCACCAGCACCACTGCGCTGAAAGTAGAACTCAGCGCCATGGAAAATCTGGATTTGCTAAAAATCGTTTCTAATCCCCATGTGTTCACAATGGATAATGAGGAAGCAATCGTCATTGACGGCACCCAGATTCCCTACCCCGTCGCAGGTGTTGGCCCCAATCAGATCACCTACGAATTTAAAGACGCCGCACTCAAACTCACCGTCACCCCAACAATTGTGGGCGACGGCAATATCTACCTAAGTATGGTGGTCAACAAAGACTCACCAGACTACACCACCAATCCACCTGCTATTCAAAAGCGTGAAGTACGAAGCAAATTACTGATTAAAGACGGAACAATTGCCGTAGTCGGTGGTATTTACGATCAAACTAAAAATAACAACGTGATGAAGGTCCCTGTTTTGGGTGACATCCCTATTATTGGTTCGCTTTTCAGGTATACAAAGAAAGCCGATAAGAACAGAGAGCTACTTATATTTATCGCTCCTAAAATGCTGAACTAAACATGGCAACATTTGTAGACTCGTCGCTGGAAATTGCACGCTTTTGCCTTGACCGAGGCATGATTGATGCTGAGCGTTATAAAAAGGCAGAACTGCAAAGTAACGAAAGCAAACGACCCATATACGACGTACTGATAAGTTTTAATTATCTGAACGACAGCAACGTTAAGGAAACACTGGCGAACTTTCTTGATCTTCCTGTAACGGACTTGTCTGTCATCGGCGATCGACTGGATATTTTTCTTGATGCCATCCCTAAACATTACGTAATAGATAACCGGATCATTCCCTTTGAAGTGAACAAGGGTGAGATCAAAGTCGCAATCGCCGA
>CANCRX010000144.1 GCA_947380655.1 Alcaligenaceae bacterium
AGACTAGGCTCGGCGCCCAGATAAAAAATATTTTTGCCCAAAATTGAAAGAACAGGATGGGCTTCTTGGTATGCAGCCTCAGGGCCAGAAGCCATGAGTGTCAAGGTACCTTTCTCAGCGCCGATGGTGCCACCACTGACAGGCGTTCCCACCCAGGCTATGTTGTGTGCGGCCACAGCGCGGGAGACAGACTCCGTCACCGAGGGACCCGTCGTCGACAGATCAACAATCGTACGAACCGCCTTGCCGTGCATCACACCGTCAACTCCGCAGGAGACAGTTTCCACGATCGTCGGCATTGACAAACACAGCAGCACAATCTGCGCCTCATCAGCGAGGGCTCGAGGACTCGCCGCCACCTGCGCGCCCTGTTGTTGCAATCTGCCAAGCGCAGCAGGGTTGGTATCAAACACAATCAGATCCTGTCCTGCGGCAAGCAGACGCGTGCCAAAGTGATACCCCATATTGCCTAAACCGATCAAACCGATTTTCATAATTTTTGTCCCTTGATTATTCTTCTGGCTTAAAGCCACTGTCTTGCGCGGCTTTGCGAAAACGTTCAATCTCAGCGAGTTGAAACTTGCGCATTGCATCAGGTCCAAGCGGCATGACTTCTGCACCTGTTTTTTCGATAAACACTTTTGAGTCTGGCTGGGCAAGTGCTTTTTGCATTGCCTCAGCAAGCACATTCACGACCGCATCCGGAGTTTTAGCCGCTACCCAAAAAGAGGTCCAGCTGTAATGGACGGCATCGGGGTAACCGCTTTCCTTCAAGGTTGGCACCTCTGGAAGTTCAGGGTGGCGTGTATCGCCGGTGACCAACAAGGCCCGCGCTTTACCCGAGGTTGCAGTGGAGACTGAACCTGTCGAGTCAACAACAGCCAGATCAATCTGGTTGCCCATGACATCGGTGAGTGTTTGCGACAAACCTTTGTAAATGATGGTTTGGAATGGTGTCTTAGCCTGCGAAGTGAATTGTGCCGCAGCCAGCTGATAGCCTGGAGAGTAGGTGCCAGCATTCAACGGAGGTTGCTCACGGCCACGCTTTTCCAAATCTTTGATGGTTTTTAAGGGGGAGTCATTCGACACCATAAAAACAGCCATCGAACGCGTGATTCCTGCTACCGGTCGCAAATCAGCAACCGGGTCATAGGGCAAGTTTTTAACAGTGACAACATTGACTGCGATGGGTGAATTACTCCCCATCAGAATGGTGTAACCATCTGCGGGCTCAGACTTTAAGGACTGGACTGACAATGCACCACCCGCACCAGGCTTATTCTCAACAATCACCGGCTGCGCGAGAATTTCTGAGAGTTTTTTACCAAAAAATCTCGCATACACATCCGCACCACTTCCCGCAGTAAATGGCACCAGAATTTTTAGCGGTTTATTGGGAAAGTTTGCAGACTGCGCGCACACTGACGCAGACCCTGTCAAGCCAATCAATGCCGCGGCAATACTTGCCCCCAGCACCTGACGGCGCGCAGCGGGACGGGTCACCCAAGACGTATATGTTTTTTTAAAGTTGTTCATGTCTCCCCCAAATTTTCTAATAGCTTAAGCCGCTGCAGACGGATCGGCCAGGACCACTGACTCATAGGCATGCAAAGCCGTGGCGCCACCCGTGTGCAGGAACAGCACGTTATCGGTTGGCTTGAAATAACCCTTGCGACTCAAACCAATCAGACCAGCCATGATTTTTCCTGTGTAGACCGGATCGAGCAAAATAGCTTCCGTGCGAGCCAGCATCTGCACGGCCTCCACCATCGCTGGGTTAGGGAGCGAGTATTTAGGGCGCCACCAGTCACCAAAGCTCAACACCGCCTCGGCAGGAACTTTAATATCGACTTTGAGCAAATCCATAATCGCCTGCGCTTCTTTAAGCACAAGCGGATTTTGATCCGCAGGGTCACGACTGACGCCAATACCGACCAAGGGAATCTGTATGTTGTTACCCAGGAAACCTGCAACCAGACCGCCGTGTGTTCCTGAACTGCCTGAACCGACGACGACATGATCCATCGGCTGACCCATCTGCAATAACTGATTCTGTAACTCCTGGGCGCAAGCCACATACCCTAAACCACCAACGGCGTTGGAGCCACCACCAGGAACGATGTAGGGTTTACGACCCTCGGCACGCAACTCGGCCGCAACCTTTTCCATGGCTTCGGCCATATTGCTGCCACCTGGTACAACGGTGATTGCCTCAACACCCAACATACGGAACATGAAATTATTGCCGGATGCATTGGGGTCATAGCTGCCAGGAATGCGCTCTTCAATCACGAAACGGCACTTCAGACCCTCTTTAATGGCTGCTGCGAGCGTAATACGGCAATGATTCGATTGCGGGGCACCGCAGGTAATCAAGGTGTCTGCACCCTTGGCCAGGGCGTCTCCCATCAGAAACTCAAGCTTGCGCGTTTTGTTGCCACCCGGTGCCAAACCGAGCATGTCATCGCGTTTAATCCACACGCGTGGGCCGCCAAGCGCTTTGGTGAAGTTAGGCAAAAACTCGATGGGTGAAGGTCCCTGAGAATAGCGACGACGCGGGAAACGGCTTAAATCCATGACAAATACCTCGTTTATTGTTAGGGTAAGACTGTAAGTAGAAAGCTTGATTTTTTAAGTTTTGACCGCACATTGATATAAATACTTGAACGCATATTGCCTGACAGGAGCTCACCATGCAATTGCAATGCCCACATTGTCACAAAACCAATCGTATACCGGATGAAAGATTAGCCGATGAACCGGTCTGCGGTGCGTGCGGAAAAGCGTTGTTTGGCGGCGTGCATGCTGTGGGCGCGACAGAGCTCACCGCCTTGATGGCTCAGACAAGCCTACCCGTCATGATTGATTTCTGGGCACCTTGGTGTGGTCCATGTTTAGGCTTTGCACCGACCTATGCTGCAGCCGCGCAAAAATTTGGTGGAAAACTGATTTTTGTCAAAGTTGATACAGAAGCGAATCAGGATTTGGGTGCACGGTTCAATATTCGTTCAATCCCAACACTTGCAGTATTTAAAGGCAGCCAGGAGTTAGGGCGTGTCTCCGGAGCGCTCCCTGCTAAACAGCTTGAAGAGATGATCCTGACTTTTTTAAAGTAATACGTTTAAAAAGTACCGCGCTCAAAATAAATTAATTGCCCGAGCAAAATAAATCATCGCATCACACCAAAAGTAGGAATCAGCTCAATATAATGAGGCAGGCACCGCGGGGAGGTCTTTCTATATAATGAATACATAGTTATATAGCTATTGATATATAACTTTCCAATATGGAAAGAACTCCTGAGCGCAAGATTGCAGATCCGGACTGAAACTAACAAATGTAACGCCTGATTTCAATGCAAAAGCCGTCCTCCAATTCAATGTTTAGACAAGCCCTTCCGCGCTGGCTGAAAATATCTAACAAACTTTCGTTTGTACTTTTTTTAGCCCTTCTGGCTGCAACAGAGTTTTACCTCCATCGTATTGAGTTGGAAAGCTCGACTGTTCCGTTGCTCAATATTGAACTGAAATCGCTTTACTACGCCGGATTCAATTGCATTGTGGGCGTGTTTTTCTTCCTGCTTTGGCGCTCCAACACACTTTTAAAGAAAGCAGTCTCCTTGGCGCAAGAACGACAAGCGCGTCTGAGCATCGCGACGCTCGCAGGTGGTGTGGGCATTTGGGAATGGGATGTGATCAGTGGCAATTTGATCTGGGATGATCAAATGTATTTGCTCTACAGGATCGATCCAGATCAGTTCAGCGGCGCATACGACGCATGGAAAAACGTTCTGTCTCCCAAAATCCAGCTTCGCGTACAAGAAGAAATCCGCGCAGTACTTGAAGGCAAGCACGCTTTTGATAGTGAGTTTGAAATTTTCTGGCCCAATGGCGAATTACGCTATATAAGAGGCCAGGCGACCGTTGTCAGAAACGCAAATGGTGCTGCGATAAAAATGATCGGTACCAATTGGGACATTACCGATCAAAAAACAGCTGAAGCAAAAATCGAAGAACTGGCGTTTTACGATCAACTCACGAACTTACCCAACAGACGCCTGTTTTCCGACCGACTCAATAGAGCACTGATTATCAGCGAAAGAAACAAGCAATACGGCGCGCTGCTGTGCATAAATATTGATCAATTCAAATCGATCAATGACTCTCTTGGTCTGGGAGGCGGAGATAAGATTCTGCAGGATATGGCCAGACAACTTTCGCAATATGTTCGCTCTGGCGACACCGTTGCGCGCATGGGCGGAGACGAATTCACTGTACTGCTGGAGCAATTAGGAAAGGGAGCTGCAGAGGCCGCCGCCGCAGCAGAAACAGTCGCAGAGAAAATTCTAAAAGCATTTGCTCAATCACCAGCATTTGACAATACACACTGGTCGGGCACGTTGAGTATAGGTATTACGCTTTTCCTTGGCACCACACTTGACAGTGCAGAGGTCATCCAGCGTGCAGATCAGGCGTTGGTGCAAGCAAAGAGAGCTGGCCGCAACCAATACCAGTTCTTCGATCAAGCTATTCAGAACGTCATGCAAGCCAGAGTCACCACAGAGATGATGCTCAGGGATGCCCTGAAAAATGATTGGCTAGAGCTGTTTATACAATCACAGACCGACGAACACCAGGAAATTCACTCTGCAGAAGTGCTGTTGAGGTTGAACCATCCCCAGCAAGGCTTGATGACGCCTGCGACATTCATTGAAATCGCGGAATCTACTGGAATTATTCTGCCGATTGGCCAGTGGGTGTTACAGGCGGTGTGTCAACAATTAGCGCTCTGGGCTAGTGATCCGATACTAAAAACAATCACGTTATCGGTGAACATCAGCATCAGACAGTTCCAGCAAGAAAACTTTGTCACTGAACTGCTCAGTACACTCGAACAAACAGGAGCCAATCCAAATATGCTGGTTCTGGAATTAACAGAAAGCTTGTTTTTGGGTGATCTGACTGATGCACAAAACAAAATGAAAACACTTAAAGGTTATGGAGTCAGGTTTTCCCTCGATGACTTTGGGACGGGCTACTCCTCACTCGCCTATCTTAAAAGTCTGGACTTTGATCAGATCAAGATTGATCAGTCTTTTGTTGCGGATGTACCTGTTAATGCAAGTAGCTGTGGGATCGTGCGCGCGATTATCTCGATGGGTCAAGCCCTCAATTTGAAAATTATTGCTGAGGGCGTTGAAACAACCGA
>CANCRX010000145.1 GCA_947380655.1 Alcaligenaceae bacterium
GTCGTATGCTGGCCGAAAGACCTGACTTAGCGGCTCATCCTGAAAAAATTGATGAGACGGCCTTTGCGTCCTACCTATCAATGGCGTGGGCCCCAGAACCCGACTTGTTTATCCGCACAGGTGGTGAACAAAGAGTCTCTAATTTTCTGATCTGGCAGCTCGCCTATGCCGAGCTATTTTTTACAGATTGTTATTGGCCGGATTTTGATGAAGCGGAATTACTTCAAGCGTTCGAGTGGTACCGTAATCGCGAAAGAAGATTTGGTCGGACTAGTGCGCAGTTACACGCTAAGAGTTCAACTTAACCATCATGCTTAAACAACGCGTCCTGACTGCCGTCGTGTTGTTAGCCATTCTAGGCGCAACAACGTATCCACAATCAGCTTGGCCATTTCTTATATTCCTGGGGATTGCCTGCGCTTGTGCTGGCTGGGAGTGGAGCAAACTCACACTGCCAGGTTCAAAAGCTATTCCAGTGCTGTTAGGGTTAGGCCTATTTGCAAGCACAATGTTGCAGGCTGCGAACTGGATTGATAATCATCATCCCAACTATCTTTGGTTTCTAGGCAGCACGTTTGTGAGCGCATTCGTCTGGATCTTGGCTGTGATTCCTAGCGTTTTAGCAGGTCAGGCCCAAAAGCCCCCGCGTAATATTTTCTGGACGCTTTTTGCGCCAGTTGCTTTATTTTCAACGTGGGCAGCGCTTGCTTATCATTACATCCATCATGGTGCGCTCTACGTTTTATCGCTGCTGATTTTGATTTGGGTTGCAGACATCGCAGCCTATTTTGCAGGGAAGGCCTGGGGTCGACATAAGCTTGCACCTGCAATCAGTCCTGGTAAAACGCGTGAGGGTGCTGTTGCAGGTATTACTGGGGTTGTGATCTGGATCATAGGTTCCTCCTATTGGCCTGACAGCTTTGGGGCCTCACTCGTTACAAATTGGTCAATGCCGGGCGCCATCCTTTGTGCCTGTTTACTTGGTGTGCTGTCAATTATTGGTGATTTGTTTGAGTCACTCCTTAAAAGGCGCGCGGGAATCAAAGATTCTAGTAATCTGCTTCCCGGTCATGGTGGTGTATATGACCGTATCGATGCAGTCGTTGCGGTCGTTCCACTCGCGTTCTTGATGACTGAATTACCTGCAGGCGCCATACCATGGTAAATATTTCCCGCGTCACCATTCTTGGATCAACAGGCTCAATTGGTCAGAGTACCTTGGACGTTGTAGCGCGGCATCCAGATAGATTTTTAGTTTATGCAATCTCTGCACACAGCAGAATTGACCTACTTGCCCAACAAGCTGACACCTTCAACGTCGCTGTTGTGATTGTTCCCGATGACAGTGCGGCCCAAAGATTTCGCGCGGTTTGGACGGGTAACAAACCAATCCCAGAAATTCGTGTTGGTGCAGCTGCTTTAGCAGATACCGCGGCGGACTCAAATTGTGATGTCGTCATGGCGGCTATTGTTGGCGCTGCCGGTCTGCCCGCTGCCTTAGCGGCAGCACAAGCTGGAAAAAGAGTTTTACTCGCGAACAAAGAAGCGCTCGTAGCTGCTGGTGCACTGTTTATGGCTGCTGTGCGTGAGCACGGTGCTGAGCTTTTACCTATCGATAGCGAGCACAATGCGATTTTCCAGTGTCTACCGCATGATGGTCGCGCGAGCGCCCCTGCAGGCCCTGCACCAGGCGTACGCAGATTAATTTTGACCGCTTCAGGGGGACCTTTTCGTACCCGTCAATGGTCTGAACTGACCGAGGTCACACCTGAGCAAGCCTGCGCGCATCCTAACTGGAGTATGGGTAGGAAAATTTCCGTTGACTCTGCCACCATGCTGAATAAAGGTCTTGAAGTCATCGAGGCGCACTGGTTGTTTGCAATGCCAGCTGAACGTATCCATGTTGTGATTCACCCCCAAAGTGTTGTGCACTCCATGGTCGAGTATGAAGATGGCTCCGTATTAGCCCAGCTAGGCCAACCTGATATGCGCACACCGATTGCGTATGGCTTAGGATTTCCAGAGCGCATCGACTCAGGTGTAGGCTTGCTTGATCTCGCCCTCGCTGGACGTCTGGATTTTGCCGCACCTGATGTTCATCAATTTCCTTGTCTGAACCTATCTTTTCAAGCTTTAAAAGCCGGGCAGGGGGCCTGTATCGCGCTCAATGCCGCGAACGAAATCGCTGTGGATGCTTTTTTAAATCGTCGCACAGCCTATACAAATATATCTCGTATCATCGAGGCAACGCTCGATTGGCACGCTGCGCAAGCATCCACTTTATTGAATTCTCTCGAGGACGTCCTCGTCGTAGATCAACTGGCTAGAACCTTTGCTGGAAATTCCAGTCTAGTTTCCAGATGAATGTTAACGGGTCCCTGCTGAGCCATCCCATATGATTTACACCTTAATTTCCTTTTTTTTAGCGCTCGGTATCCTGATCACTTTTCATGAGTTGGGACACTATTGGGTCGCCAAATGGTGTGGTGTAAAGATCCTCAGATTTTCCCTTGGTTTTGGTCGTGTATTAATCAAACGCACTGACCGAAATGGAACGGAATGGGCATTATCTGCCATCCCCTTAGGGGGTTACGTGAAAATGCTCGATGAAAACTCGGTTGAGCCGGGAGCATTGATAAGAAAAGACAGTTTTCAAGCTCAATCTGTCGCGCGCAGGTTCGCAATCGTTGCTGCCGGTCCTGTATTCAACTTGCTACTTGCTGTCTTCTTTTATGCCTTACTGAATCTTGTCGGTACCCAGGAACCCGCTGCGATATTAGGTACACCTACCGCGCAGAGTGCGGCTGCAAAAGCAGGATTCGTCTCCGGTGATCGTATAACTGCCGTGAATGACCAGCCAATTGAGTCTTGGAGCCAATTACGCTGGGAACTTCTTCAGTCAGATACCGAAGCACGAACGGTTGAACTGACGGTAGACCATCTTGGCAGCACGTTGACACGTCAAATCCAATTACCTCGCGTGCAGGATCCATCCAAAGAAGATCCTTTGCGCAGCGCTGGACTGACCTTAGGTGCGTCGACCCCGAAGATCCGCTCTGTTGTAACAGACTCAGTGGGCGCTCAGGCGGGCTTACTCGCTGGAGATGTCATTACACGCATCGGAAATATTGGTAATCCGGATATAAGTATTTCCATTGCCACCATTCAACAGCATCCAGATCAGGCTTTATCGTTTCAGCTCGAACGTGGTGGCAAGCTGATTGACCTCACGCTGACGCCCGCCGCCTTCAAGCTAGATTCCGGACAAACAGTCGGACGCATAGGCGTCCAGCTCGGCGGTGATGTCCCAATGGTCAACATCAGTTATGGACTCTTTGAAAGTCTCCAGCGAGGCTTGACCAGAACAGTTGAAACCGCCTGGTTCTCCCTGAAAATGATGGGGAAAATGGTGGTCGGTGAGGTATCCTGGAAAAACATCAGTGGTCCCGTGACGATTGCCGATTATGCCGGGCAGTCTGCCCGGATAGGATGGACCGCCTATATTTCATTTTTGGCTTTAGTCAGTGTCAGCCTGGGTGTTCTGAATTTACTTCCAATCCCCATGCTAGATGGTGGCCATCTGCTGTACTATCTCATTGAAATTGTGCGTGGCCGGCCGCCATCACCCCGTTGGGCTGAGCTTGGCCAGAGGGTTGGAATTTCATTGCTGGCCGGGTTAATGGCTCTGGCGCTGTTCAATGATTTGATGCGTATTTTCACCTAACGTACTTCTGCTTTAAAATCGCAGAATGGTCTGTACCCAATATTAAAAATCTCAAGGATTGCCTAGGATGTTCAGCTGGAACCGTTTTTGCGCTCAATGCCTCGATGGCATTTCTGGTATTGCTCGCAATATCGTTCTCGCACTGTCTTTTTTGTTGCCGCTTGCTGCCCACGCCTTCACGCCTTTTGTCGTAAGCGATATCCGGGT
The DNA here is from genome assembly GCA_947380655.1 of Alcaligenaceae bacterium. Lineage (GTDB taxonomy): Bacteria > Pseudomonadota > Gammaproteobacteria > Burkholderiales > Burkholderiaceae_B > Zwartia. Next base: position 3,932 of record CANCRX010000145.1, read on the forward strand.
CGACGGCATCCAGCGAACAGAACCAGGTACTATTTTTGCCCAGCTTCCTTTCAAGGTCGGCGAAAAATTCACGGATGAACTTGCTACCGAATCAGTCAGGAAACTTTACGCAACAGGCCTTTTTAATGATGTGCGGATTGACACATCAAACCGCGTGGTGGTGGTCGTCGTTCAGGAACGTCCGACAATCGCTTCCGTTTCTTTTACAGGTATGCGGGAATTTGAATCCAAGACTATTATTGATTCACTCAAGCAAGTAGGATTTGGAGAAGGGCGCGTTTTTGATCAGTCAATGCTTGAACAGGCAGAATTTGAGCTTAAACAGCAATACCTGGGTAAAGGTAAATACGGCACTGAAATCAATGCAACGGTCACACCACTGCCCCGCAACCGCGTGGGGATTAACTTTGATATTTTTGAAGGGTCTGTAGCTAAGATCAAAGAAATCAAAGTCGTCGGAAACTCCGCATTTTCCGAAAGTGACCTGCTTGGCTTATTCAATCTGACGACTTCTGGCTGGTTAACCTGGTATACGGACTCAGACAAATACTCCAGAGAAAAACTCGATCGTGATATTGAAAGACTGCGCTCCTATTATCTGGATCGCGGCTATCTGGAATTTAAATCAGAACCTCCTCAGGTCACGATTTCGCCTGATCGTAAAGAGATGTTCATCACCATCACGATCAACGAAGGAAAGCCCTATACCGTCACAAGCGTGAAACTGGCGGGTGAACTTCTAGGTCTGGATGCCGAAATTAATCAGCTTGTGCTTGTGAAAGCTGGCGAACTTTTTAATGGTGCCCAGACTAACGCAACAGCCAAGGGCATCACTGATTTTCTTGGCGGTTTGGGCTATGCGTTTGCAAACGTGAATCCTAATCCAGCCTTGGATCGCGAAAAACTAACCGCCGACATTACTTTTTATGTCGATCCTAGTCGTCGTGTATATGTTCGTCGGATTCAGGTCTCAGGTAATCACCGTACGCGTGACGAAGTGGTACGCCGCGAATTACGTCAGCAAGAATCTGCCTGGTATGACTCGGGCAAACTCAAACTATCGCGCGACCGACTTGATCGACTTGGTTATTTCAAAGACGTCAAACTGAACACCGAACCCGTGCCAAATTCTCCTGACCAGGTTGATGTCAATATTGAAGTGACTGAAAAACCGACCGGTATGGTCAGCCTGGGGGTTGGCTATGGTCAGGTTGATGGTGTCATTCTGTCAGCAGGTATCACAGAAGAAAACGTTTT
>CANCRX010000146.1 GCA_947380655.1 Alcaligenaceae bacterium
GTAAAGGTGTCATCATGACAAAATTCTTTTTCGCCAATGGTTGTTGATAAATACCTAAGCGCACCATCAACTTTTCGTTGTTGTCGATCAAACCAGGGCTGGCTTTGTTTGTCGGCGTCGCGAGCGACTTCAAAAAACATTTGCACTAAAGCGTCGCAGGCACCATCGACGATGACTTCAAAACGTTTGACTGCCAGAATGCCATCTACATCGGTCGGAAATAGGGGAGTCGCTGGATGTTTGTACTCAATCCACTCGTTGATATATCGAGATTCGAAAACACTCGAACCATCGGGACAAATCAAGACAGGCAGTTTTTCTAGAGGATTGTAGAGCGGTGTCTGCGTATCTGAGTTCCAGGGTACCTCGGTAATTAATTCAAATGGTATGCCCTTTTCTGCCAATTGAATCCTGACCTTTCGTGCATAAGGGCTTGGCGTGGCACTAATAAGTTTATACATAAGTCTCCTTAGGTCTGGGGGTGTAAAAATCCTCGGCACGATGGCATGCAACTTCATGGCCATCTGCCCGGCTGATCAGCGGTGGTGTGACAGAGCTACAAATTGGAATTTTGTGCACACACCGCGTATGAAAATGACAGCCATTAGGGCGGTCAATTGGGTTAGGGATTTCACCTTCAACTAAGCTGCGACGTCCGCGGCGGCGAGTTGGATCGGGCAGAGGGGCGGCATCTAAAAGCGTATGGGTGTACGGATGTAGGGGTTGACTCCACAGCCGATGTCGAGGCGCAAGTTCAACAATGCGGCCAAGATACATCACGGCAACTCGGTCGCAGAAATGCTCAACTACCGACAGATCGTGAGAAATAAACAGATAGGATAGTCCAAGCTCTTCGCGTAAATCAGCCAAAAGATTAAGCACCTGAGCGCGCACAGAGACATCAAGCGCTGAAACAGGCTCGTCACAGATGATTAGCTTGGGATTCAACGCGAGCGCGCGCGCGATGCCGATGCGTTGGCGCTGACCACCAGAAAATTCGTGAGGATGACGTTGGGCCGCTTCGGCTGGGAGGCCAACGCGCTCGAGCAGCCAGTCCACGCGCGCAGCGCGGACACGCGGGTCTTTAACGCCATGAACGATCAACGGTTCTTCGATCGCTCGCCCGACGGTGCTGCGGGGATTTAAAGACGCATAGGGATCCTGGAAGATCATCTGAATTTCACGGCGTAATGGCTTAAGTTCTTTATCGCTGAGCTGCGCCAGGTTTTTTCCTCCAACATGGACTGTCCCTGCATCGGGCGAAAGCAATCTGATAATCGTGCGACCAAGCGTTGATTTGCCGCAGCCCGACTCCCCGACTAAACCCAAGGTTTCACCGCTAGCCAAGCTAAAGCTGACACCATCCACGGCATGTACACGCTGACCATCGCTAAGTGTAAAAAATTTCTTTAAACCGTCAACACGTAGTAATGCATCGGTCATGAAACCTCCTGCGCCGAGGAGATAAAAGATTGAGAGGGCACGTCGTACAGGCGATGGCATGCCACGAAATGTTGTGATCCTGACTCTCTTAATGTTGGCAGTTGTTCATGGCAGACGGGTATGGCCCAGTCGCAGCGGGGTGCAAAACGGCAACCCTGTGGCATCGCATGTAGGGCCGGAACCTGCCCACGAATTTCAGCGAGCCGTTTGCTCACACCCCGCGAGGCCGAGGGTGTGGCTTGAATAAGCCCCTGTGTGTAGGGGTGTTGAGGGCGCTTAAACAAGTCGAATACAGAGGCCTCTTCAATTTTTTTCCCCGCATACATCACGGCTACGCGATCAGCTACTTCCGCCACTACACCAAGATCGTGCGTAATTAGAAGAATCGACATGCCCAAGCGCTCTCTCATCTCAAGCAATAAGTCTAGAATTTGGGCTTGAACGGTGACATCAAGGGCCGTTGTTGGTTCGTCAGCAATCAGCAGCTTGGGTTCGCAGGCAAGCGCCATCGCAATCATGACGCGTTGACGCATGCCACCCGATAGCTCATGTGGATACTGGGTTAATCGCTGTTGAGGCGCTGACATTCGAACCAGCTCAAGTAATTCACAGGCCCTTTTCATTGCTTGCTTGGGGGTATAGCCTCGATGTGCAATGAGCGTTTCGGTGAGCTGTTCGCCAATACTGAGCACAGGGTTGAGCGAAGTCATCGGCTCTTGAAAAATCATTCCGATGCCATTGCCGCGAACTTGCTGCATCTCTTGAGCGGTAAGTCGCAATAAATCTTGCCCCTGAAATATCACCTCACCACTCGCGATTTTTCCGGGCGGGCTTGCAATCAATTGCATAATCGAAAAAGCCGTCACGGATTTACCGCAACCTGACTCACCAACCAGGGCAACGATCTCAGCATGACCAACGGTGAGTGACACCCCATCAATTGCCTTAACGAGGCCTTTAGATGTTTGGAATTGTGTACAGAGATTTTTAACATCAAGTACGGGCAAATCTTTGTTCAGTGTCAACGAAGCAAGCGGCAAGGGCATGGTGTTATCCATCAGCGATTTTTGAGCCGTGGGTTGAGCGCATCATTTAGCCCTTCGCCAACTAGGTTTAAACCGAGCACGGTGAACATGATAGCCAGGCCTGGGATGGCGGTGATATACCACGCCGTTCTGAGGGCGTCGCGCCCCGCGCCAATAATCGTTCCCCAACTCATCACATTGGGATCGCCAAGACCCAAGAAAGCCAGCCCAGCCTCTGTCAAGATTGCAGTGGCCACCATCAAAGAACCCGTGACAATGATGGGCCCTAAGGCATTAGGAAGGATTTGCGTGGTGATGATTCGAAAAGAACTCATTCCGATCGACACGCTTGCTGCGACGAAATCGCGCTCGCGCAGGGTCATAAACTCTGCACGAACTAAGCGGGCGATTGAGGGCCATGAAACGATCCCGAGTGCGAAGGTAACCGTGGTCACAGTTGGGGACAAAATCGCCACGACCACAATCGCAAAGATAAATTGCGGAATCGTTTGAAATAACTCTGTGATCGCCATGGCAATGCTATCGGCAAGGCCACCGTAGTAGCCAGCGATCGCGCCAATTGTTGTGCCAATGAGCACGGCGGCAAGTGTGGCAGAAAAGCCAACGAGCAGTGATACTCGCGACCCATGAAACAGGCCAGCGGCTAAGTCTCTACCCATGATGTCAGAGCCAAGTAGAAAATTATGGTCTTGCCCTGGCCAAAGGAAAGGCGTTGAAACCATATCCCAGGGGTCTTCGGGAAACAACACTGATGCTGAAGCGGCCATGAGGCCAACACAGATTAAAAGTAGTAGACCAAACACTGCCGGATAGTTTCGACAGAATCTGGCTGCAAACATGCGCAAGGGGCCCAGTGTGCTCATCGGATTCGAATCCGCGGGTCGAGTTGCGCGTACGCCAGATCAACTAAGACGTTAGAGATCATCACTAAGACTGAGCACATTAATAAGATTCCAAGTAAAAGATTCAAGTCGCGTTGAAAGACCGCTTCGAAGGCTAGTCTGCCCAAGCCTGGCCAAGAAAAAACGGTTTCAACGAGTACAGAGCCGCCGAGTAACGTACCAAACTGCACGCCAATTAAGGTGACTAAGGGCAGCAAGGCGTTGCGAAAGACGTGACGTAGAACGATACGCCGTTCTCCTAGGCCTTTTGCGCGGGCTGTCGTGACATAGTCTTGGTTGAATACCTCAAGCATCGATGCGCGCATAACGCGTGTGTATAACGCGACATAGAACAGACCGAGCGTTGTGACAGGCATTACTAAGTGATGTAAAACATCCAGGACATGAGCAAACCCTTGCTTGCCGCTCGCAACGGTTTGCATGCCGCCTGACGGAAACCAACCAAGGTGTACTGAAAAAACGACAATCAACATCAGCCCTAACCAGAACACCGGAATCGAAAAGGAAAGAATTGCAAAGATAGAGATGATGTTGTCGCGAAGGCGATTGACGCGTTGTGCAGCGAGAACGCCTAGGCATGCCCCTACAACGACCGCGAGTGTGATGCCCGAAAGCATCAATAACAAGGTGGCTGGTAGGCGATCAAGAATTAACGACAGCACAGATTGATTGTGGCGAAACGAAAATCCTAAATCTAAGGTCACAAGTTTGACAAGATAGTGCCAAAGCTGCACGTAAACCGGTTGGTCTAGTCCAAAGCGCACGCGTAATTCTGTCAGATACTCAAGGCTGCTCGCGGCGGCTTCTCCAGCTAGCACCTCTGCAGCATCCCCAGGTGCCAGCTTCAATAAAATGAAGTTGCAGATGACGACCGCCAGTAAAAGTGGAATAGCTCTTAGCAGGCGCCGCCACAGCAAACGAAGCGTTGGACTGTGCAAGTTTGGTAGTTGCATCAGGCGCTTCAATTACTTCTCGAAATAAGCATCAGCGAAATTTCCACCGATGATCCCGTCAGCACTGACTGTATGATTTTTTAATTTCGAACTCGAAATAGTGAGGAAGCGAGTTTCCATCAGGGGAATCACGGGTAGATCGGTCATCGCAAGACGTTGCATGTCCAGATAGAGCGCCTTTCGTTTTACCGGATCGTTTTCCCCTTGTGCGCCTTCCAGTAGCCGATCCATTTCAGGGCTGCTATAGCCCGTATTGTTTGTAAAGACGACACCTTTTTGAATTGCCTTTGACCAGTAAAGTCGCTGCACCCCTTGTGTAGGATCGGCGAACGCGCCGTAGTAGAGGCTAGTCGTATCAAAATCGTATTCGGTATAGGCGCGGCGAAAGAACGACGGTAGATCTTGACTGCGTAACTCGACATCAATGCCTACGCGGCTGAGTTGTTGTTTAATGAATTCTCCGGTGCGCTGATACTCGGATCCAAAGGGAATAAAGTCGTGAGTGATTTTGAACCGCATACCGTTTGCGCCAGGCTTTAAGTCTGCATCATCAAGCAGCTTTTTTGCCTTATCAATATTGAACTCATACTTGGGAAGGTCGGTTGAGTGAAAGGTCGTGACCTGCGAGGGAATTGGACTGACCGCAGGTTGACCATAACCAAGCCAAACAACTTGGGTCATCCGTGCGCGA
>CANCRX010000147.1 GCA_947380655.1 Alcaligenaceae bacterium
GAGTCCATTCCAACCCGCAAGCCTGAGGACAGGTTCAAAAGGATTGATCAAGTTCTTTTACAACTTAACCGCCTCATTGAGCAGGCTGAGAAAAACCAGCAAAACAATATTGCTTTGCTGCGTCAGTTGCATGGGGATCGCGTGGTGGCACTCAGGCAGCGAGAGCGTTGGTCAGAAACTGTCAGTGAGGCGGTCAGACTGGAAAAAATCGGTCCACTCCCAGCTTATGTGAAGCAAGCGCAGGCGGATGCCTTGCTCGCGTTACGTCAACCAGAGTTGGCGAGAACTTTGTATAAAGAAGTATTAAATCAGGATCATTCCAATAAAGATGCGCGCTGGGGCTTAATGTTCGCTGAGCTCGAAAGTGAAAACTTTACTGCGGCCTTTGAGATCGCTGACGCAATGGTTCAAGAGCAGTCCCCTTGGATTATTTATCCAAAGATTCCGACCCCGATACCTAATGATGAGTGGTTGAGCGCGCAAATTTCCGCTGCGATGTTGCGTAGCTGGTCCGATATGCCGCAAGACGCATGGGACAGATTGTTGCCTTTAGCCAATGGGGCACCAGGCATGTCGGAGCTACGTATTGCGATGGGCAGTGTGGCTGCTGCGCGGGGTTGGCCGAGAAAGTCTGAGCAGGAAATCAGAATTGCAGCCAGCATTGATCCTGATAATAAAGCTGTCAAAATGGCGTTGGGAGAGTCTGCTGTTCGTAGACAACAGTGGCCAGAGGCGCGCGCGCAGGTCGGATATCTCGTTCAAACCTATCCTGAAGATAGCTCGGTTAAACGTCTCGCTCGTGAGTTATCACTGCATGATCGCTACGAGTTGAACCTGAATTTCACCAACGAAAGTCAGACAGGTAATGCTGCGTATGCGCCTGGTTCTGGCTATGTCGCAACCGCTCGTTTATATTCGCCTTCAATCGCTGAGCGCTGGCGCATGCTGGCAGCAACTGAACGTATGACTGCAACGGTACCCGAAGGCGCCATTGCAATGAGAAACCGTTTTGGTGCGGGTGCGGAGTATCAGACTGGGGATGTCAAGGCAGAAGGTATTGTTTGGCAGAACACGGGCGACATCAGTGCATTGGGTGCGAGTCTAAATCTGAACTGGAAACCGACGGATCATTGGAGTTTCGACGCCGGCGTATCAAAATTCGCCGGAGACACACCGCTTCGTGCAATTTATTATGGTGTGACTGCGAATTCCGCGACGGCAGGGGTAACTTATGCGTGGGACGACTCACGTTCAGTATCTGCTGTGTATAAACCTTATAACTTTTCAGATGGTAACGTGCGCCAGATGGGCATGCTGAGTTATTCACAGAGAATAATTTCACAGCCAACTTATAACCTGACCTTGATTCCCTCTCTGTATGCTTCGACGAACACACGTCAGGATGTTTCTTACTATAGCCCTGCGCAGGATTTCGCCGCATCGGTTTCGGCTCAAGCTGAACATATTATTTATCGACGCTATGAGCAGGTCTTTGGTGGTCGACTTAAAGCAGGGGTTGGGTTGTATCAGGAGGCCAATTACGCAGGCGGTGTAATTGGAGATATTTCGTACGAACAATTCTATCGCCCGAATGATGAGCAGGAAATCACTTATGGCATCGGGGCCAATCATCGAATTTACGATGGTGTGCCAGAAAATACTTTCATTGTTTATCTGCGACTCAACGCACACTTTTAAACATGAAAAAAATATACCTACATATTGCTTTGTTATTGATATCCCTGTGGCAACCCGCCACCGCGATTGAGCCTGGGCAGCGTTTTGTCACCGTGGCTTTTCATGATGTGGTGGATTCTGTTGCAGATATTGAAGACGATACCGTTACCACCGATCGCTTGATTGCATTTTTTGATTTTCTCAAAGGAGACGGCTGGACGGTATTGACGCTTGACGATGTGCAGGCTGCAAAAAATAAAACTAAAACGCTTCCTGCAAAATCTGTCTTAATCACCTTTGACGACGGTTATGAAAGTCTTTACAGCAGGGTGTTTCCCTTGGCGCTGGCCTATAACTATCCTATCGTGGCTGCCTTGGTTGGCGAATGGATGGATGCTCCTCCAAGCGCCATGGTGCCCTACGGAGGGAAATTAGTCCCACGTACTAAGTTTCTATCCTGGGACGCAGCACGGGAAATGCAACGTTCGGGCCTGGTTGAGTTTGCATCCCATACTTATTCGTTACACAAGGATGTATTGGCCAATCCGCAAGGCAATCGAATGCCTATTGCTATTACTCAGCGCTTTGATGAGGCCACTGGAACCTACGAATCGCAGTCACAATACGAGCAGTTTCTGATCCAAAATTTCAAACTTGATCGGGCGATTTTTAAAAGGGAACTGAAAAAATTACCCCGAGCATTGGTATGGCCTTTTGGTCGTTATTCTGAAAAGTCTTTAGATATTGCCAAGCGGGCAGGGTATCAATTCGCACTGACACTTGATCCAGAGCCCTCAGATGCCGCGGACCTGCTGCGTATCGCCAGATATTTGCCGACCAGAGACCCGAAACTCGGTGAGGAAATTGAGTATTTGAGATTTCAAGACAGGTTGCCGACCGTGCAACGTATGGCATGTTTGGATCCAGCCGAGCTTATTTCAAATAGTGCACAGGAGTTCGATCGTCGGCTTGGCGTTTTCATTGAGCGCACGCGCGAGATGGGGGTGACCAATGTCGTCATACCCGCAGCCTTTGTCGATCAGAATCAGACGGTTCAAAGCTGGTTTCCGACCTCTGCATCTGGCGTCAAATCCGATGACCTTTCACGCATTGTCTGGCAGGTACAGACCCGTGCGGGTGTATCACCGACCATAAGTGTTCCGCTCAAAGAGATGCAACGTTCAGGCATGAGTCAGTCCCAGATCGATCACTGGTTTCAAGACCTCGGCAGGATGGTGCCTGTACAAAGTTTACTGATTCGTGATTTGCAGCAGGTTGACAGACAGAATGTCATTGATAAGAAAGCACCCGTTGATGGACCTTGGCAGACAAGAGCGATACGTAACCATCTTGACCTGACTGCCTTGCCAGCTTATGAACAACAAGCCTTTAAAGGCGTCAAGACTATCAATGCGTTCAGGCCTGGTGTGCAGTTATATACCTTAAAACATGGAGAGGAAAACTTTACCGTTAGTGATGCGATCGATCTGACACTTTTTACAACTTCCATTGATAAGAATGCTTTGAACACAGCCGTAAATAATATCGAGCAAGCAGGACTATTGTCTAAAGAGACCACAAGGCGACGTGTAGGGTTATGGCTGACTGACCTGGCTCCCCCCAATCCGGATCAGCTTAGTCAGGCAAGTCTGTATTTCCAAGCGCACAAGGGAACTGCGATTGGCTGGTGTCCTGATCTCTGGTTGCAGAACCATCCTAATGCAGCAGAGGTCGCGCCTGCCGTATCCGCCGCACGTTTTCCCTTGAGGCCATAATCGTGGACTATGCCTCAAGCGTGTTGCTCGTCGTTGGCTTGTTTTGTTTCGGTTATCCCTTTGTCATGTCCTGGTATTGGATCGTTGGAGCTTTGTTGTTCTATTTCATCAGGGAGCGACATCAACCGCGCAGTGATTCTCCGCCTGAATTACCCTCTTATCCTTTAGTTTCATTGCTGTTGCCTTGTTTTAATGAGAGTGCTCAATTGCATGAAACGTTTGCAGCCATCGCTCGTATTCAATATCCGAATTTTGAAGTGGTGGCGATCAATGACGGATCCTCTGATGACACGGCAAGCATTCTGGATGGCTTCTCTCGACAAATGTCGAATTTCAGGGTTGCCAATCTCGTGCAGAATCAGGGTAAATCGACGGCATTAAATGTAGGTGCCTTCATGGCGCGTGGCCAGATTCTTGTTTGCATTGATGGTGATGCACTGATTGACCCCCATGCAATCACCTGGTTTGTCACGAGATTTCAAGCGGACTCTACCTTGGGGGCTGTGACAGGTAATCCCCGTATTCGTAATCGGACGAGTTTGCTTGGCAGGCTGCAAGTCGGCGAGTTTTCCTCCATTATCGGCGTTATTAAACGCACGCAGTCTGTCGCTGGGTTTTTATTCGCTGTGTCTGGCGTGATCTGCGCGTTTCGAAAGCTCTCTGTCATGCAGGCAGGGATGTGGTCGCCTCAGGCGATCACCGATGATGTTGACCTGACACTTCGTATCCAGATTGCGGGATGGCGCGTCACCTACGAGCCAAACGCACTGTGCTGGATTTTGATGCCAGAAACATTGCGCGGTCTGTGGCGGCAGCGACTGCGCTGGTCTGAGGGAGGCGCCCAGGCTTCTTTGGCCTGCTTTGTCGATATTGTTCGCCATATGCGCGGGGGAATGATGTTGGTATGGTCTACCTTCATGATGAGCACATTGTGGGCGTTATGCATGACGGTCTTGATGCCTTTGTGGCTGATTGCTGGAATTTTTGATCCAAATGTCCGGGTTGATTTTAATTTCATGCATCAGTGGGGTGGTGAAGTACTGATTGTCACCTACTTCATTCAAGCCTTTATCGCTCTGTGGCTGGATCGTCGATATGAAAAAAATTCTTTTAAAAGTTTGTATTGGATCGTCTGGTATCCCTTGTTATTCTGGATGCTTCAGTCGGTGACGGCTGTACTCGGGTTGCTCAAAGCCATTCGACGCCCCGCCTATGCGAAAGGTAAATGGGTCAGTCCGGATAGGGGGATCAGATGAGCCGACATCACGAGCCTGCCGATTACAGTCATTTTTTGATTAGGCGAGAAAAAACTTTATATATCGTATGCCGTGATTATTTGCTGATGCTTACGGGCTGGCTCATCGTGTGCCTGATGCTGACAGACGTATGGCTGATATTGTTTGATTATCTGAAAGATCCCGTTTTCAGTTTTTTACCTTCAGAGAAACCTGACTGGGTAAGTATTTGGAACAGATTAAGTACCTTTGTGTATTGTTCTGTTTTTTTAGTCGTGTGGATTATTGGTGCATCGGTTAAACGTTATCGGATGATTAAACG
>CANCRX010000148.1 GCA_947380655.1 Alcaligenaceae bacterium
GCAGCAGCCCCGCCCGCAACAGCTTCAACAGACAGGACCACGCTGCCTTGTTTGACCTTGTCACCCACTTTGACTTCTATCGACTTAACCACTCCGCCTTGCGAAGCCGGGATTTCCATCGAGGCTTTATCGGACTCAACCGTAATCAGGCTTTGCTCAGCTTTAACGGTATCGCCTACTTTGACCAATATCTCAATAACCTCAACAGAATCAAAGTCACCAATATCTGGAACCTGAATAGCAATAATGTTGCTCATAATTAATCTCTCTCTCAAGCGTACTGAGGATTGGCTTTGTTTGGATCGATGCCGTATTTCTTGATGGCTTCAGCGACTTTGGCGACAGGCACACTGCCCTCATCAGCCAAGGCACGCAAGGTAGCTAACACGACATAGTGACGATCCACTTCAAAGTGCTCACGCAATTTTGAACGGAAATCCGAACGACCAAAACCATCGGTACCCAGGACTTTGAAATCACGGCCACGAGGAATGAACTGACGGATTTGATCCGAGAACAATTTCATGTAGTCGGTTGAGGCAATGATCGGACCTTCCGTCTTGGCCAACTGGGCTGTGACATAAGGCACCTGCGCCTTTGCCGTGGGATGTAGGAGATTGTGACGTTCGCAATCCAGACCTTCACGACGTAATTCTGTGAAGCTCGTGATACTCCAGATGTCTGATGACACGCCCCAGTCTTTTTCGAGCAATTCTGCACCGGCCATGACTTCACGCAGGATCGTGCCTGAGCCCATCAGCTGTGCACGCAGCTTGGATTTACCGCCCTTTTTCAGGCGGTACATCCCTTTGATAATGCCTTCTTCGTCACCCTTGGTCAGACCAGGCTGTGCATAGTTTTCGTTCATCACTGTGAGGTAGTAATAAACGTTTTCCTGGTCTTCGACCATACGCTTCAAACCGTGCTGGATAATGACAGCGAGTTCATGTGCAAAGGTTGGGTCGTAGGAGACGCAATTAGGAATGGTCGAGGAGAAGATATGGCTATGACCGTCTTCATGCTGCAGACCTTCACCGTTAAGCGTAGTGCGACCAGCCGTGCCGCCCAACAAGAAACCACGTGCCTGCATATCACCTGCAGCCCAGGCCAGATCACCAATACGCTGGAAACCGAACATTGAGTAGTAGATAAAGAACGGGATCATGATCCGGTTGTTCGTCGAATACGAAGTCGCCGCAGCGATCCAGGAACTGAAGGCACCGGCTTCGTTGATACCCTCCTGGAGCAACTGACCATCCGCAGATTCGCGGTAATACATGACCTGGTCTTTATCGACTGGAACGTATTTCTGACCCTCTGGTGCATAAATACCGATCTGACGGAACAAGCCCTCCATACCAAAGGTACGCGACTCGTCAGCCAGGATTGGCACCACACGTGGGCCAATATCCTTGTCACGCAAAATCTGGTTCAGAACACGAACAAAGGCTTGTGTCGTTGAAATCTCACGACCTTCGGCTGTTGGCTCCAACACTGGACGGAACACTTCAAGCGCAGGTGCTTTGAGTTTCTCGTCAGCATGGGTGCGACGTTTAGGCAGATAGCCACCCAGTGCTTTACGGCGCTCGTGCAAGTAGAGCATTTCGGGTGAGTCTTCGGCAGGCTTGAAGTAAGGAATCTTTTCAAGCTGATCATCAGGCACAGGGATGCCGTAACGATCGCGGAATTCGCGAATCGTATCGACGTCGAGTTTTTTCTGTTGGTGCGATGGATTTTTTGCCTGGACTGCATCGCCAACGCCATAGCCCTTGATGGTCTTGGCGAGAATAACGGTAGGCTGCCCGGTATGCTCAGTGGCTGCAGAGAACGCTGCGTAAACTTTATATGGATCATGACCGCCGCGATTCAGGCGCCAGATATCATCATCACTCATGCGCGAAACCATCTCGAGCAGCTTGGGATGCTTGCCAAAGAAATGATCGCGGACAAACTTACCGTCATTGGCTTTGAACGCCTGGTATTCACCGTCGACGGTTTCTTCCATGATCTTGCGCAGGATGCCTTCTTTATCGCTTGCAAGCAGTGGATCCCAATAGCCGCCCCAGATCAGTTTGATCACGTTCCAGCCACTACCGCGGAAATCACCTTCGAGTTCCTGAATGATTTTTCCGTTACCGCGCACAGGACCATCGAGACGCTGCAAATTGCAATTAATCACGAAAATCAGGTTGTCGAGTTTTTCGCGCGAGGCCAGACTGATCGCACCGAGTGACTCAGGCTCATCCATCTCGCCATCACCGCAGAACACCCAGACTTTACGCTTGCTGGTGTCAGCAATACCGCGAGCATGCAGGTACTTCAGGAATCGTGCCTGATAAATTGCCATCAGCGGACCGAGACCCATCGACACCGTTGGAAACTGCCAGAACTCAGGCATTAGTTTGGGGTGTGGATAAGATGACAAGCCCTTGCCACCAACTTCCTGACGGAAGTGGTTGAGTTGGTCTTCAGTCAAACGGCCTTCTAGATAAGCGCGACCGTACACACCTGGTGAAGAGTGGCCCTGGAAATAAACCAGATCACCGCCACGCTCAGGCGTATCAGCATGCCAGAAATGATTCTGGCCGCAACCAATAATCGTTGCCAGTGAGGCGAACGACGCAATGTGTCCACCGAGATCACCACCGTCAGGAGGGTTGTGCTTATTGGCTTTCACGACCATTGCCATGGCATTCCAGCGAATGTAGCTGCGGATGCGCGCTTCAAGTTCCTGGTTACCGGGATGGACAGGTTCGAGTCCCGCAGGGATCGTATTCTGATAAGCAGTATTGGGTGAAAAAGGAATATGCGCACCCGAGCGGCGTGCGAGATCAGTCAATCGCTCTAACAAGTAGTGAGCACGCTCAGGACCCTCGCGATCCAGGACTGCAGCAAGTGCATCCAGCCATTCTTGTGTCTCTAAATTATCTTCGTCTTTTGTGGCGTTGAATGCGGCAGCTTGTGGTGCCATAACAATCTCCTGAGTCCGTAAGCTTTTGTTGTACGTAAGCCTACTTGTTTTTGGGCATTTTGCGCATTCTATGTACATATGGATTACCCGACAAGTGAAATTTCACTTTACGGTATTGAATTTCACATTATGAAAATATGGAGCGCTACAGAACGTCTAAAATGCAACAACTGTGGATAACCCGAATGTCATCTCCTCCTAAGTCTGTTATCGCAACACCCTTTCACGACCATGCACGTTTGCGTCGTCGCAGATGGTATTGGCTCACGCCAATGCTAGTGCTGGTGTTGTATGCCTGCGTGATGGGTGTTTTTTTCTGGTTGCAACGTCTGCACGATGGCAGTGTGATGTTTGTGACGATCGACCAGGAGGTCAGACAGAACCGCCTGATCGGTGTGGTGCTCGCGCTCTCGGTCGTGATTGTGATCGCATTGCTGATGCTCTGGCGTTACACACGTTACCGCTCAGAAGCCGAGGCAGCACTGATCGCTGAAACAGGTTTTCGGCGGGCAATGGAAAATTCCATGTCAACCGGCATGCGCGTGCTGGATCTCGAAGGACGGATTGCCTACGTCAACCCTGCGTTTTGCCGCATGATCGGCTGGAATGAGGCAGACCTCATCGGACGCTTACCACCCTTTCCCTATTGGGTACCTGGCAGACATGAGTCACATCAGCAAACACTGGATAACGTGCTAACAGGCAAAACGCCGAGTAGCGGTCTGGAGCTTGAGGCTCAACGACGCGACGGCTCGCGTTTTAATGCACGTATGTATGTATCCCCACTACGCGATCCAAACGGCACACAGATCGGCTGGATGACCTCCATGACCGACATTACCGAACCCAAGCGCATCCGCGAGGCACTCACCGCTGCCCACGAACGTTTCATGACGGTGTTAGAAGGTCTCGATGATGCGATCTCTGTGACCGCTGACACAAATGAAGGTCTGGAGCTTTTATTTGCCAACCGCACCTACCGCAGATTTTTTGGTGCGCAGACGAATGGACATGATGAGTTATTAGCGGGGCGTCGTGGACGCTACACCGATGAGTCGGTTGAAATTTATTCCGCCTCGGTACAACGGTGGTTTGAAGTCCAGCACCGCATGCTGGCCTGGACTGATGGTCGACGCGTACGTTTGCAAGTAGCACGCGACATTACCGAACGCCGTCATCACGAAGAAGCCTCACGCATCCAGCAAGAAAAAATTCAAATCACCAGCCGCCTGACAACAATGGGTGAAATGGCCTCCTCGCTCGCGCATGAGCTCAACCAGCCACTGACTGCAATCGCCAATTACAGCATGGGTGCGGTCGCCATGGTCAAAGCGGGACACACCGATCTGAACACCTTGTTACCCGCCCTCGAAAAAGCTGCTTCACAGGCGCAACGTGCAGGCAAGATCATTAGCCGCATCCGCGAGTTTGTGAAACGTAGCGAACCCAGGCGTCAATCGATCCAGATTAATACCGTGATTGAAAACGCGATCAGTCTGGCCGAAATCCATGCCCGCAAACGCCAGATCGTGATTGAGAGGAAAATCCCAGAGAATCTGCCTGATGTCCTCGCTGACCCGATCCTGATTGAGCAAGTCCTGCTGAACCTGCTGAAAAACGGGCTCGAATCCATGGAACAATCCGAAATCGGCAACCTGGTGGTCAGCGTTAATCTGCACGACGACCAGATTGAGGTCGGTGTCATGGACCGTGGTCACGGCCTGACAGACCCCGAACGCCTCTTTGAACCATTTTTCAGTACCAAGACCGAAGGCCTAGGAATGGGCCTCAATATCTGTCGCACAATCATAGAATCACACCACGGTCGCCTCTGGGCCGCTAATAACCCAGAGGGCGGCACGACTTTTCGCTTTACACTGCCTTGTTCCCAGTTGCACTTGGCACCCCAGCACAATCAGTCCGAGGAGTTATCAGTATGAGCACGCCCCAAACCGCCAGTACCGTTTACATCGTGGATGACGACGAAGCC
>CANCRX010000149.1 GCA_947380655.1 Alcaligenaceae bacterium
AGCGGAGGTTTGCGGCCATAGCGGTCGGCCAGTGGGCCATAGAAAAGCTGTGAGGCGGCCATGCCCAGCAAATAGATCGCGAGTGTGCGTTCAACCTGACTGCTCGTGGCGTCAAGCCCCTGGGCGATGGCTGGAAAAGCAGGCAGATACATGTCGATCGAAATAGGTCCGATCGCAGTCAGGGCTCCCATCAGGATGAGCCAACCCGGCAGGCCCATTGCGTTGAGCTTAGCAGACATGAGTTTCCAGAAAACAGTTAAATCTTGAAAAAGCCAGAACAAATGTATCACGCAGGCTTGAAGTGCGTTTTTAATGATAATTGGGTATACCCATTCTGATAAAAATTCGATAAAGTTAGTCTTGAGTCGCGCTGATCTGAGAACGAATTGCCTGGAGCGGGGAATGAATCCTTTAATCGCAGCTGTCGAAAATAAACTCTCAACTTTGCCTGTCAAACTTTGTGTGGTGTTGCCTGACGGGACGCGAGTTGGCCCCGCTCAGGCAGAGGTGACGATCGTTGCGAAGCAAAGCAAAGTGCTTGCTCACCTTGCAACAGGCGATGTGGGTTTACTTGGTGAGGATTACGTCGAGGGGCGCTGTGAGATACAGGGATCCATGCGGCAACTCATGAGCGTCGCATCGACAATTTTGCCGGGTTCTCCCGTCGATGCCGCCCGCAGTGGCTGGCTGACTACACTGGTGGCGCGGCTCCTTTCTGTCTGGCGCCACTCAATTGAGCGCGACGCCAGGCAGATCGAATTTCATTACGATTTGTCGGATGATTTTTATGGGCTGTGGCTTGATCCGCGCCGCGTGTACTCCTGCGCGTATTACCGTGAACCAGGGTTCACTATTGCACAGGCACAAGAAGCCAAGCTTGATTTGATTTGTCGCAAACTGAAACTTCAGGCGGGTGAGCGTTTTCTTGATATCGGTGCAGGCTGGGGAGGTTTGCTGCTTTGGGCTGCGGAGCATTATGGCGTTGAAGCAACGGGCATTACGCTTTCGAAAAACCAGCACGCTTATGTATCGAAATTAATCGAGCAAAAGGGACTTGCTTCACGTGTGCGTGTTCACTTAGTGGATTACAGAAAATTAGATGTCTCGGATCCATTCGACAAGATCGCTTCAGTCGGTATGTTTGAACATGTTGGGCGTACACAGATGGAAGATTATTTTTTCCGGCTGCGCGGGCTGTTAAGGCCTGGAGGGTTAATTCTGAATCACGGCATTACTGCCGGTGGTGTCTACAATCCCCAGCTTGGCCATGGCATGGGAAATTTTATTGAAAAATATATTTTCCCCGGCGGTGAGCTCAGCCATATAGGCCATGTACTCACGCATATGTCCAATGGTGGGCTGGAGGCACTCGATGTTGAAAATCTGCGACCTCATTACGCCCGCACACTGTGGGCTTGGAGTGATGCGCTGGAGAGCAGGCTGGAGGCTGCTTCAGCAATTTTGAGTGGTGAGCGTGGCGAACGCGCCTTGCGTGCATACCGGCTCTATCTGGCCGGCTGCGCGCTGGGTTTTGAAAATGGCTGGGTTGCGTTGCATCAGGTGCTCGCGCAACACAGTCCGACCGGTCGCGCAGATGAACTGGATATGCCAGCCGATCAGGCCTATCCCTGGAGACGTGACTACATCTTCGCCAGAGATTGATCAGACAAAAGCAGGCTCTCGCGCAGGGTTCACTTGACGTGCGGCCTCGGCCGCGATTTCAAAAGATCTCAGACGCTTTTGATGATCAAATATCTGGCCTGAAAAGATCAACTCGTCTGCGCCGGTTTTCTCAACGATTTGTTGGAGTCCGCGGCGGATCGTTTCAGGAGAGCCGACCACCGAACAGGCCAGCGACTCCGCGACCGAAGCCTTTTCGTGCGGCGTCCAAAATGATTCTATATCGTCGATCGGCGGCGGTAATTGACCCCGGGTATTGCGACGCATTCTGGTGAAATGCTGTTGCAGCGTCGTGAACAAATATTGCGCTTCTTCATCGGTATCGGCTGCGATCACATTCACAGCAACCATGGCATGAGACTGACTGAGTTGCGCGGAAGGTTTAAATAAACCTTTGTACGCACGCATCGCTTCCATCAGATAGTCCGGGGCAAAATGCGAGGCAAAAGCGTAAGGCAGACCAAAATGCGCAGCGACCTGCGCGCCATAGGTGCTCGATCCGAGTATCCAGATTGGCACCTCAAGTCCTGCACCCGGGATCGCTTTCACGGCCTGGCCGGGCTGGACAGGGCCAAAATAATGCTGGAGTTCCTGTACATCCTGGGGAAACTGATCTGAATTACCTTGCAGATCGCGTCTTAAGGCACGGGCAGTGAGCTGATCGGTACCGGGCGCACGCCCCAGGCCGAGTTCGATACGTCCAGGGTAGATTGCAGCGAGTGTGCCGAATTGTTCTGCGATCACTAAAGGCGCATGGTTAGGCAGCATGATGCCGCCAGAGCCGATCCGTATCGTCTGGGTCCCTGCAGCCACATACCCTAACGCCACCGCCGTAGCGGAGCTGGCGTTGCCTGTCATATTGTGGTGTTCAGCCATCCAGTAGCGGGTATAGCCCCATTTTTCTGCGTGCGCCGCCACATCGCGCGAGTTGCGCAGCGCGTCACCGGCTGTAAATCCCTGCGGGATGGGGGACAGATCCAATATCGAGTAAGGGATGCTCATAATGTGCTAATTGCCTCAGGCGGGTTATGCTGTTTGGTAGATTGTGCCAAATAAATCACATTAGTACCTGACAATAGTAGCGAATTCACTCAAATTTATAAGGAGCGCGCAATGCGTGAAGTATTCATAACTGCAGCAGCAAGAACCGCAATTGGCGATTTTGGTGGTGGTCTGAAAGATGTTTGCCCGATTGATCTGGGTGCGACGGTTGTGAAAGCCGTACTCCAGCGCTCTGGCGTGGATGGCCAGCAAGTCGGTCATCTGGCTTTCGGTCACGTGGTCCATACGGAGCCACGTGATATGTATCTTTCGCGCGTGGTTGCGCTCAATGGCGGTCTGCCACAGTCCTCTGCTGCCTTCAACGTCAACCGTCTCTGCGGTTCGGGTTTGCAGGCCATTATTTCCAGTGCGCAGTCGATCATGCTCGGTGATACCGAAATGGCGATCGGTGGCGGTGCGGAATGTATGAGTCGTGGCGGTTATCTTTCCCAGACGCAGCGTTTTGGTTCACGTATGGGTGACAGCACGATGTCCGACATGATGGTCGGTGCATTGACCGATCCGTTTGGTCGTATGCACATGGGCGTCACGGCTGAAAACGTGGCTGCACAGTTTGGTATTTCCCGTGCGGATCAGGATGCGCTGGCACTTGAATCACACCGTCGTGCCGCACAAGCGCAAGACAACGGCTACTTTAATGAGCAGATCGTGCCAGTGGTGATTAAAACCCGTAAAGGCGAAGTCGAATTCAAAGTCGACGAGCATCCACGTCGTGATGTGACCGCAGAAAACCTCGCAGGTTTGCGTGCCGTATTTATCAAAGAAAATGGTACGGTCACTGCGGGTAATGCTTCGGGTATCAACGATGGTGCTGCCGCAGTGATGCTCATGAGTGGTGATGCAGTGAAGTCCAGTGGTGCAAAGCCCCTGGCGCGTCTGGTGGCCTACGCACACGCTGGTGTGGATCCAAAGATCATGGGTATCGGCCCTGTTCCTGCAACCCAGGCTGTTCTCAAACGTGCAGGCTTGACGATTGATCAGATGGATGTGATTGAAGCCAACGAAGCATTTGCTGCCCAAGCATGCGCAGTTGCTAAAGAGCTCAAGTTAGATTCAGCGCGCCTGAATCCGAACGGCAGCGGTATTTCACTGGGCCATCCAATTGGTGCGACAGGTGCCATTGTCACCACCAAAGCCATTTACGAATTGCATCGCACAGGCGGACGCTACGCCTTGGTGACGATGTGTATCGGTGGCGGTCAGGGTATCGCTGCAATTTTTGAGCGTGCCTGATTCGGCATGATGGGTTGATCGGCAGGAGCTGAGCATCAGGTTGGTTCAGATGTCGTCAGTTCAGGTACGGTAAGTTAAAAGACAGCTTTGTAATGAGGCTGTCTTTTTTACGTATATCAATGCAGTGTTCTAAAGGTGTCCAAGCTCAGCCAATGACACTACTTGATTAGCGGCGACCACCAGATGATCGAGTAAAGCAATGTCCACAACCCCAAGCGATTGCTTGAGTTGACGTGTTAGATGGATGTCTGCCGTACTGGGCTCTGCCAGACCCGAAGGGTGGTTATGGGCAAGAATCACCGCTGCGGCATGGCTGGCCAGAGCTGCTTTAACGACCTCGCGCGGGTAAATAGAGGTTTGCGTGAGGGTGCCACGAGAGATTTCCTCCGCCCGAATCAGCCGGTGCTGGTTATCCAGAAATAAGGCGATGCAGTATTCGATCGGTTCGTGTCCGAGCAATGCGGCGCAATAGGCTTTGACCTGATCAGGGATGTGGAGCAGGCAATCCCTTCTAAGCTCTTCTTCAAATGCACGTCTGGCCAGTGCGAGTATCGCAGTGAGTTGGCAGATTTTTGCCACGCCCAGACCGTTAATTCCTTTTAAATCAATGGATTGTGCGGAAAGCAACCCCCTAAGTCCGCCAAATTGATTGAGTAAATGTTGCGCCATGACCAAGGCGTTTTGTTCTCTGGTTCCCGTACCAAGCATGAGTGCAAGTAACTCTGAGTTTGTGAGTGCTGAAGGTCCGTGACGCAGCATGCGTTCGCGTGGGCGTTGATCGGGAGGCAGGGCGTCGCGCAGTGTCATCTTTAAGGCTCTAGAATATGGGTTGAACAAGATATCTACGGTGACAGATTTTGACTGCCCAATCCTCTTCCGATCTACCCGTTG
>CANCRX010000150.1 GCA_947380655.1 Alcaligenaceae bacterium
ATCAATCCAGACCTGATGATCAAGACCCTCGAAATCCATTCAAACGAAATCGCCCGTGACGTCAAAGAAACCGTGCGTAAATTGAAAGCTGCTCAGTACACCGCCGCTCACCCAGGTGAAGTCTGCCCAGCTAAGTGGAACGAAGGCGCTAAGACGCTGACTCCATCACTGGATCTGGTCGGTAAGATCTAAATCAAGGATCGATGCCCTGTTGACAGGGCGTTGAGGCTAAGGCATCTGGTAGCTCAGCTGCTGAGTGCCTTACTCTCAACACTGAATCCACTTAACCTATCTATAAATATGACCGTAGCTTATCCAGCTCGGTCATGGATAACTTCGCCTTAACCCAGGAGAAATACTATGCTTGACGATACCCTCAAAGCCCAATTACAGACCTATCTGGGTATGTTGCGCCAGCCAATCCGCCTGATCGCTTCCCTCGATGACAGCGAGACGGGCGTCGAGATACGCACTCTGCTTGAGACCATTGTCAGTTTGTCCGACAAAGTCGCACTTGATACGACAGGCCATGACGCCCGCACACCATCATTTGTCGTGGCGCGCGATGGTGAGACTTCAGGTGTACGCTTTGCTGGTCTCCCACTGGGTCATGAGTTTACTTCTCTGGTACTGGCATTGCTGTGGACCGGTGGCCATCCGCCAAAGGTTGAGCAGGATGTGATGGATGCGATTAAAGCGCTGGATGGTGACTTTAATTTTGAGGTCTACATGTCGTTGACCTGTCACAACTGCCCGGATGTCGTGCAGGCGCTGTCGCTCATGGCGATCTTTAACCCCAAGGTTAAAACAGTTGTGATTGAAGGCGGTGCCTTTCAGCAAGAAATCGCTGATCGCGAAATCATGGCTGTACCTATGGTGTTCCTCAATGGCGAAGTGTTTGGCTCTGGCCGCATGAATGTCGAAGAAATCGTCGCCAAGCTCGATACGAATGCCGGTGCGCGTGAAGCCGTCAAGCTCAATGCAAAAGAAAATTTTGATGTGCTTATCGTAGGTGGTGGCCCGGCAGGCGCAGCAGCGGCTGTCTATGCTGCGCGTAAAGGCATTCGCGTGGGTGTTGCTGCAGAACGTTTTGGTGGACAGACCAATGACACCATGGCGATTGAGAATTACATCTCTGTCCTGGAGACAGATGGGCCGAAATTTGCCGCAGCACTCGATCAGCAGGTCAGGCACTATGGCGTTGATATTATGAATTTACAGCGTGCAGCTAAAGTGATCCCCGCCTCAGAGCAGGGAGGCCTGGTGCAGGTACAGATGGAGAATGGCGGCATACTCAAAGCACGTACTGTCATCTTGTCTACGGGTGCTCGCTGGAGAAACGTGAACGTTCCTGGCGAGCAGGAATATAAAAACAAAGGCGTGGCATATTGCCCGCACTGCGACGGCCCATTGTTTAAAGGTAAAAAAACAGCCGTGATTGGAGGTGGTAACTCTGGCATTGAGGCTGCGATTGACCTCGCGGGTATCGTTGAACACGTCACCGTGATCGAATTCGCCGACCAGCTTAAGGCTGATGCTGTGTTAGTGAACAAATTGAATAGTTTGCCAAATGTGACCGTGCACACGAATGCTCAAACGACCCAAATTACCGGTGATGGTAGCAAGGTCAACGGTATTAGTTTTAAGGATCGTGCGACTGGCACTGAGCATCATGTCGAATTGGCAGGCGTGTTTGTTCAAATCGGCTTGGTGCCTAATACAGAGTTTCTCAAGGAAACTCTGGAATTAACCAAGTTCGGCGAGATTGTCGTGGATGCCAAAGGCCATACGAACGTACCCGGAGTGTTTGCTGCGGGGGATTGCACGACTGTCCCGTATAAGCAGATTGTGATTGCTGCAGGTGAGGGCGCCAAGGCAGCATTAAGTGCTTTTGATTATTTGATCCGCACGCCTGTACACGTTGCTTGAAGGCACTAATCAGTTGTCGTTTTTCTGTATAAATCATTGGCGCGATTTAAATGATCGCTTAAGACCTGAGCGGCGGCCACACTGTTTCTCGTGGCAATCGCGTCAATGATTTTCTGATGCTCAGCGAGTGTCAGCTGCTCGGCACCCGGTGCGCGTACGATCGATTGATAATGGGCAAGCGCCCAGTCAAATAATGCTTCGACAATAGCAGGAAATATTGGATTGCCACTTATACGTGCGATTTCGCGATGAAACAGCATATCGTGTTTCATGAATTGATCAATATCGAGCAGAGCGTCTCTTTGCTTTTCGAGTTGCGCTTGTAAAATTTTAATATCTTGTTCCGTTGCTCTCTCAGCGGCAATACGGACCATTCCAATTTCTAAAAATGCTCGCGCTTCTTTCAGATGCCCTAAGGTTTCGGGCTGGATACGTAATAAGTGACGCGCGCCCTCTGCAATCTGATGAATTAATAAACTTGCCGTTGGTGTTGCGACCCGCGCACGCTCACCATGAGATATTTCGACAATCCCTGAGCGCGCCATATCCTGAAGCGCTTCGCGTACCGCGACCCTGCCCACACCATAGGTTTCCATTAGCTCTCGCTCAGAGGGGAGTTGATCCCCCGGACTAAGTGCGCCACTTTCAATGCGCTGCATCAGTCGATCAATCACGTCCTGATAGAGCTTTCTGCGCTGGATGGGTTCTTGAATCATGATCTCACTCTGTCATACACTCGAGCGGCCTGATTGAATCAGACCGTAAAAATTGATCCCACCTAGCTGCCCACCTTTTAGTGCAATTTCAAGGCCGTCGCGAGAGGGATCATCTGACCAGGCTCTGCAAAGTGGCACACCCGGTGCCATGCCTGCGCAGAGGGTTAGTGCGCGTATCCCAAGGTGGCTTCCCACTGCACCTGAACTGTCTCCGCCAGCGACAACAACTCTGCTGATAGAAGAACCGTCTAGGATACGTCGCATGATTTCAGCTAACGCCTGACCAACGCGGTGTGCAGCTTCTGCACGGTTCAATTTGACTTGGTTTGCTAACACGTCAAAATTAAGAACTTCCGGATCATCCGGGCCTTCAGCTGAAAAAATAATTGGCGATATATTTCGATTGATTGCTCCAAGGGCGAGATCTGTAAGTCTTACGATTTCACGCTCTGTGGTCTGTTCCTTCAGTACTTCGGAGATATTGAGCCTGTAGCATTCAAACCCATTGTTTCTTGCCCATTGAATTTGTTGCGCACTCATGGGCGAGCAACTACCACTGACCACTGCAATGCAGGGGACGGGTGCCGCAGTAGGTAGGGTCGTCGTACAGGGCAGCCAGTCTTGTGAACGCCAATAAGCCGCTAAAGCGTACTGCAGCCCAGAGGAGGAGGCACTGAATACCTGCTTGCCGCGATTCTCCCATATCAGTCGGCCCGCTTCGATTTGAGTCACCGTATCGGTGACATCGATCATGATGACGGGTTGGTCTGAAGACGCCAAATTTGAAAGTTTAATTTGGCTCTGCGCTTGTGCGATATCGTCGATATCGATTAATTCAATTCGTCGGTTTGTTTGTTTTGCCAGATGAAGGCGCAGGTCTGCTTCATCCATAGGAGTGACAGGATGGCGGGACATCGTCGGGTGTCGGTCGATACGATAGACCACGTCATTGGCTGCGGCGAATAACTGACCAAACACCTGGAAACGTTTAAGTCTTGGCGCACCCACTACCATTGGAGACCAATTACCGTTAGTGATCGCAGTTCCGATATCTATCGCACGACCGATCGAACCTGTGGACGCTGATGAATCAAAGGTTGAGCACACTTTGTATTGCAGGATCGGCGCACCGATTGCAGCCAAGTGCTCAAATATCGAGGGTAATTCGCTTTGCATCCATTCAGGCGTTTGCCCACGAGATTGTCCCGCCAGTCCGATGCAACGCATATGTTTGAATCGAGTTAAGTCTTGCGGACGGGGTAATTGTAAAAATAGTACCGTCGGGACACCTGAGGCGGTGAACGCCTCCATCACATCGGTCGAACCCGTAAAGTCGTCACCATAATAGGTGACTAGCGGACCATCGGGTAGTCTGTTTTTTATTTCAGACACGTTCATCACCAAAAGCTCAGGGCGCGCGCGAGCTCCTGATGGGATTGCGCATAAGTATTGAGATCTACGCCCGACTCGGCAGCTTGCCATGCTTGACGTAGTGCGCTGACACCCGCCGCGACACCGTCCGGGTGACCAAAAATTCCACCTCCCGCTGTGACGATTAAATCTGCATGACCCATAGCATTGAAGGTGTCCTGCGCCTGCAGTCCTGTCTGCGCGGAACTGAATACAGGTACTGCCTTCATCGAGGCATGCTCAAATAAAGGGACACTGACGGATCGCCCTGCAGCAATGACCGATTCGTCTGATTCGCTAAATTTATTACGCAAGCCATTGACGTGCAAATGGTCGACACCTGTCAGACGCCAGATTTTTTGCCAGGCCGAAAATTCCCAGCCCAGTACCGGACTACGATTCAAGTATCCCCAACCAGCACGATGTGCATGAATGGGTAAGGTGCTGTGTTGTCTGAATGCCGTCATGCCAACTAGGCCAACAGAGTTCAGACACACCATGACGCAAGTACCTTGATGTGCCAACACTAAGTCGTGGCGTCGACGCATCTGATCCAGGTCGCCCGTAATGTTGAAAGCGACCATGGTTTTTTTGCCCGACTTGTCGGCAGCCCGATTCACAATACGCATTACTTTTTCGACGCGCTCTTCAAACGGGCAGTAGGAACCATCGGCTTGTAATTCATCGTCTTTAATGAAGTCGATTCCACCATCTACCAACATCTGCACTTGTTCGGCGGTTTCGGTTGCATTCAGACCCACACTGGGTTTGATGATGGT
>CANCRX010000151.1 GCA_947380655.1 Alcaligenaceae bacterium
TATTTACATCGCATTGTTGCGTGTTCACGTTGGTAAACGTGCTGACGGTCTGATTCGTTTGTGACAGTGTTGTAGCAGGAAAGTCGGGATCCATTACGCCGTAGATACGATTGTTGATGGTGGCCACGCGTCTTTGCACACGAGTCAGATCCCCTGTCCCGAAGTAATTAAAAAGCTTGTTGACTGTATTTCCAAGGGTATCCTTACCTGTAACAATCGTAGACGCAACCTGATTGTAGGCCATGCGATCATTTGCCAAAGTGGCTTGGTCTTTGAATTCAGGATACAAGGTAAATAATCCTGTATTTGGATCGCTCAAGTTAGCTTTGCTCAGATTCAGTTTCCAGAGTTTGCCTTGCAAATCAGTGAAATAAGAAATCCCACCATAATAATTGGCTAAGGATGTTCCATCCCCTGTAATGACCGATAGGTGGGCTGTGACACCATTAGGAATATCTGAAGTGGCATCATTGGCCACTGCTTGGGCGGTCAGCACATGCCCGCCACTTGAGGTCGTTATCGTATTACCTGTTGCGCCACATGCTGCTGTGGATTTGGTCGCATCGGGCTCAAGCTCCAAGGCGTAGATATAGGAACCATACGAGCTAGCGGATGTCGCTCCGGTTGTGGACGCACCGCCTGCAAAGCCGGCACCAAATACTGCAACCCATCGCTGATCGGTATTTCCTTCGTTGTAGGGCAACAGCATGATCACAGGCCTGGACCAGGCGCCACCGAGTTTGGAGTAATCAAACGCAGAGCAGGTGTTGTAGTTGAACGTGGATTTTTTACCGCTCGCATCCCAGTAGTTGATGACTTTATTTGTTGTGTCGTTGTTGACAGTGAATAAGTGCTTGGGCGCATCCGGATCTGTGATATCGACTGCGTAATAGCTATTTCCACCCCAGCCCAGGCCCCCCATCAAGACGGTTTTCCACTTGGCCTCGCCGTAAAAATAGACGTCTTTGACGGTAATCGGGCCATCTACTGTGAAAATACTGTTGCTGGTTCCAGTACCTGCCGTTGCACCTTTTGTGCCGGTCATATTCCTTAATTGAGGAACGACAGAGGGAGGGATAAACGCCCAGCGCTCATTTAAGTCAGTGTCGAATGCGTGCAGCATTCCATCATTAGCGCCCACATAAAGTTGGGCGCGTCGATTCGTATTGTCAGTAATAAAGCTACTGTAATTATGGGTGTAACGGAAATACGCTTCTGATTTTCCGAATGTTGTTGCATCTGAACTCCACGGCGCATCGGGTGCACCCACCATTACCATTTCCGAATGGTAGGTATCCCCGAGAACAGAAGACCGTACCGCAGTGAGCGAGGAACTTTCCTCCCAGTAGGAGTTCAAGCCGCGTACAAAACTGATCAAGTCGTTGGTGGAAGTGGTATTGGGCGTGGCAGGGCAATTAAAGAGCAGGCTCACCAGCAAGGTGCTATTGGTGAGGTTGACATTGTTATTTGTCGCGTTATTGAGTAAAGGCCCGCTCATGCAGCTAGGATCGTAACCAACCGTCCAGATAGATCTTCCCCCCATGTCGTAGCCACCGTTTACAGCAGCTCTGGTTTGTAATTTGCTTTTTGCTGTGATGGGAGCTGTTGCTGCAATTGCACCAGTCGCATCCAGATCGTAGCGTTTAATTTCTCCTATCCATTGTTTGTCTTTTTGGTATTGAAATAAGGATTGGTAAATATAAGAGCCGAGTAGTACGGGAGGGGCATAGGTTTGAAACACCGTGGAGAGGGTGCTGCTTCCTGCAGGCAGTGAGGCTGTTTTTGTGGGCAGAGTTGGCGCGATGGCCGAGCCACTAACTCCACGAAAACCAAAGCCGTAAGAAACCGTTGAATAAGTCTCTGAACCAATCGAATAGACCGAGGCACCAACCGTATTGAGCGCGCTAGTGACTTCGGCTTTTGTGCCTGCTCCACCGTAGTAAATATAAAAGGTTGATGATTCAAAACAATTCAAGTCACCAAACTGAAAGATGAAGGAGGACCCATGATCTGCAGGCCCAAGATTTGTAAAGTCCTTATTGACAGAAGCAGACATGATCGAGGTGCATTTGACTGTTGCATTGGGCGTGGCAAACCCGTTATCGCAGGCGTCCCACACTTTTGGATAATTCGGACTCGCTAGCCCTGCGGTAACACCTACGTGATCGACGAGTTCACTGAATTCGTTGTGCGGTACATCCCAGTCCATGACACGCTGATAGCGCACGTCACGCAGCGTCCCACCAGAAATATTCGTGATGGTGACGAGCGATTGAAAAAGAATGCTGTTGGTCGCACCAGGTGTCGGTCCATAAATATGCGTCACTTCCAGCATAGGAGCCCCTGAAGAGTCGTTGACCCACACTGTAGATTTGATGCTGGTTGTATCCACTACAAAGCTTTTAACGGTGACGTTCTTAATACCACCGCTATCAACTGAAGCGTAACCTGTCACCGCCACGCCACGTGAGTCGATTGCACTCACCCCCCAGCCTTCACAGAGGCATCCTGGCGAGGTTGCGTCGTACCAGCCCGCTGCATAAAATTTGTTATTTTTTGCTGTTGAGCCATTTGGCCATTTATAGGCAATGCCCACCGACCCACCTCGACCTGCATTGAGAGCAAATCCGCTCGGTGTGTTCAGATGTCCTTGCGGATTAATGCCTAGCGCGATGGTCTGGCTGGAGCTGACTGTTGAGTTGTAAATGATTCCGTACGATGGAAAGGATTGCGCCAGGCATAACGTATTGACATTAATCATCAACAGCAGCAGGCATAGCGCATACCTGATTATTTGAGTCATAGACGCTGAGACAGATGCAATATTATTCATGTCGATAACCTCAAGGTGTGTATTCGACGACCGCTTCAAGCGTCGAGCGACTTGAATTGGATTGCCAGTAATTTTGATCAATCGCGCCGGCGTTCAGCGCCACGTTGAAATGACCGATCGCAGTAATACGAATGGTGTAAACAAAACTGCTAACGCCATAACCGTTTGACGTTCCTATTTCAAAACCCGTACCTCGGGTCGTCGTGCTGGATATTTTTTCGACGATGCAGGAGCTGTATAGCGCTCGACCCATTCTGTTTTGAAATTGCGCTGTTCTGGATTCAGTTTGTCCGAGTGGAACTGTATCGGCAAGTGTCGTTTTTCCAGCGAGCGGATTGCCGCTTGCAGCAAGATCAATCGGAGTCCCGGCACCATTGACCCATAACTTTCCTGCGCTCGTAGACATCCATTCGAGTGCATTATCAAAACAGGTCTCGCCTGCATCGATTGATACGGGCTTATGAACAACCGCAGCGACAAGGTCAGACTGTATTGTTGCAACGTGAGAGATTCCTACTCCCATTGCGACCAGCACTAACAGTAAAATGAGCGTGATGACCAACGCAAAACCTTGCTGACGCACGGGTAGCAACTCAGGCGAGAGGCTGGTAGGGCGTTGTTCAGGGCACGATAGAGACATTCTTGGCCCTTGTTAGAAAGCTAAAGTTTTTGGTGATGATCCTGGGAGTGCCTTCAATTTTTTTCGGTGATTGCACGCTGAACGTGACCTCTACCGTTTGATACTGACCTGAAAATGACCCAGACGCCCTGGGATTGAGTCCTTTGACAGTAAAAGAGGTGACCCAATCGAGCATCGGTTCACCCGTGGCCAGTCCTTGAATGATTGTGGTGCCTGCAAGATCACAAAATGCGGAGGGATTCACGCATCTGCGCCATTCGCGAACGAGTCGGTTACGTGTGACCCCGCCTGCCGGCGTGTAGGGGACCAGGGAGTAACGAATCAGGGCACGGAATAAAGTCCCGCTTGCATCATATTCGTCATAGACGAGCCTGATATCTCCAGGCGACTCAGTGGTGATGACGATTGGCTGACCGGTGCTCATTACATTCGGATTGAAATAATCCTTAAAGCCTGCCATACGGATATCTGAGGCGATTAAATCGATCGAACGTAACGCATTACGGTCTACTTCTGTTTGTGCGAGGAGTACTTGTTGTTGTTGTGCAAAAAATGTATAGCCTGCATAGGTCCCGGCAATCACGATCCCTGAGACTGCCATCGCAACTAACAATTCCACCAGGCTATAGCCTTGCTCAGTGCGAGGCGAACAGTGATATTGAAGTGGACGGCTTTGTATCGTCATAGCTGTCTGAGTTTGCGCGTGACATAGGCTGTGACACTGCCATTCGCAGTCACCAGGCTGACATTGATAATGAGTCCGGTTCCATCGTTGATCACACTTACATCTCTCATTTCACGGCCAGATGCTGCATTGAACGGACCTACGCTTGTGTTCAGACTGGTGCACCATTTTTGTCTGTCATCCGTGGCACTGTAAGTACAGGCAGCAAGACTGCCGGCGTATTGAGATGGAGTAAGAAATGGATTGAGTGGATCGTTGGCTGCGCGCTGACCCTGTGCCGCGATGGTTTCAATGATCTGGTTAGCGATCAGATTCACATGCATGCGCTTTTCTGCTTCCACGACGACTTGCTGCGAGAGCCCATAGGAAAAATACAGTCCACTAAAACCGAGCGTGAAAATAACCATTGCCACCAGGGCCTCAACCAGAGTGAAGCCTTCATTATGATAAGTCAGGGCGCGCAGGCTCAGTCTTGCTCCAGCCATGTCCCCCCCGTTTTATTCCATTTGAATTTCTGCACAAATCCAGTCGTCTGATTGACGACTATTCGGTAAGCACCGTAG
>CANCRX010000152.1 GCA_947380655.1 Alcaligenaceae bacterium
GGTGCTCCCGCATTTTCGCAGTCTTCCTCGCGGGTTCTGAAATTCGTACCCCAGGCTAACCTCGCGAATTTTGACCCGATTTGGGGTACCCAATACGTAGTACGTAATGCTTCCCAGCTAGTTTGGGATACCCTTTATGGAATCGACGATAAGCTGCAACCTAAGCGTCAGATGATTGAAAGCGAAGAAATGTCGCCTGATGGTCTGACCTGGACATTCAAACTACGTCCTGGCCTGAAGTTTCACGACGGTGAGCCTGTGCGTGCTGTCGATTGCGTAGCCAGTATCACCCGTTGGTCCGCACGTGACCCCATGGGTTTGATGCTTAAAGCAATCCAGAAAGAGCTTGTCGCAGTCAACGATACAACCTTTAAATGGACACTCTCCAAGCCCTATCCAAAAATGCTGCTCGCATTGGGTAAGGCCGGTACGCCATGCTGTTTCATCATGCCTGAGAGAATTGCCAAGACCGACCCTTTTAAGCAGATCGAAGAATACGTAGGCTCAGGTCCTATGCGCTTTGCGCGTAATGAATGGAAACCAGGCGCCATTGCCGTATTTGAGCGTTTTGACGGCTATAACCCACGCAGCGAGGCACCTAACTGGATGTCTGGCAGCAAAGCAGTTAATTTTGACCGGATTGAGTGGATCATCATGCCTGATCCAGCAACGGCTTCAGCTGCGCTGCAAAATGGCGAGATTGACTGGTGGGAGTCACCGCTGCCTGATTTGGTGCCATTGCTTAAGAAAAACCGCAATGTTGTGGTTGATATTGCCGATCCACTGGGTAATATCGGTTCATTCCGGATGAACCATTTGCATGCGCCCTTTAATAACGTGAAAGTGCGTCAGGCTGTTCAGATGGCGACCAGCCAGGAAGACTACATGCGTGCTGTTGCGGGCTCTGACACCAAATTGTGGAAACCACTGCCAAGCTTCTTTACACCCGGTACGGCGTTTTCAACAGAAAATGGTGGTGACGTCCTGAAAAATGGTCCACAAATGGAAGCCGCTAAAAAGCTGCTTGCAGAATCCGGTTACAAAGGTGAGCCAGTGGTTTGCGTCGTCGCACAGGACAACTCAATCACCAAAGCCCAAGGCGAAATCACTGCTGACTTGCTCAAGCGTCTGGGGATGAACGTTGACTTTGTCGCAACCGACTGGGGCACAGTCGGACAGCGTCGCGCCTCCAAGAACGAGCCAAGTCAAGGTGGCTGGGGCATGTTCCATACTTGGCACTCTGGTGCGGATTGCGCAACGATTGCCGGTAACGTTGGCGTGCGTGCCAATGGTGACAAGGCATGGTTTGGCTGGCCGACTAATCCTGTGGTCGAAAAGGGCGTGGGCGAATGGTTTGATGCCTCCACACTTGAGGCTGAAAAAGCTGCGATCGCGGGTATTAATAAGTCAGCAATGGAAGATGTTGAATACATTCCTACTGGTTTCTTCTTATTACACCAAGCCTGGCGTAAAAATGTTACCGGTATTACTGCCGGTCCGCTGCCATGGTTTAGTGGTGTGAAAAAAACCTAACTCTGGTTTGAAAGGATCAAGACCGGCTGCGCTCACAAAGCGTGGCCGGTTAAAGCTTGATCCAATGCCTTATCGGTCCCAATCTAGAAGCCCGGAAATATCCTCAACATGTTTAGTTATATTTTTCGCAGGGTGCTGACCACAATCCCGGTTATGGTCATCGTTGCTCTGTTTGTTTTTAGCTTGCTCTACATCGCACCTGGTGATCCCGCTGCAGTCATTGCGGGTGATCAGGCCAGTCCAGCAGACGTCGAAAAAATCCGTGCAAACCTTGGACTGGATCGTCCTTTTCTAGTCAGGTTCTCAGAGTGGTTTTTTAATCTTCTTCAGGGAGATCTGGGGACGTCGATGTTCACAGGTATCCCCGTTAGCGAACTCATTGCGCAGCGGATTGAACCAACGTTGTCATTGATGGTGTTGACGCTGATTATTGCCATTTCCGTTGCAGTTCCTCTTGGTGTGTTGGCTGCCTGGAAAGCGGGTACCTGGATTGATCGTGGCATTATGGCAATTTCTGTTGTCGGTTTTTCTGTACCTGTTTTTGTTGTGGGTTATCTCTTGAGTTTTTTCATGTCGCTGGAGCTAGACTGGTTTCCGGTTCAGGGCTATGTTTCTTATAAAAAAGGGTTCGGCATATGGTTTGAGCATCTGGTCTTGCCCTCCATTGCGCTCGGTTTTGTTTACATTGCCTTGATTGCACGCATTACGCGCGCCACGATGCTCGAAGTGTTGTCTCAGGATTACATCCGGACAGCCAAGGCAAAGGGCATGGGACAAATGGGCATTTTGTTCTTGCATGCCCTAAAAAATGCGGCTGTTCCCGTTGTAACGGTGATCGGTATTGGCATCGCTTTACTGATAGGTGGTGCGGTGGTGACAGAAAGCGTTTTCGCTATTCCAGGCTTGGGACGTCTCACCATTGATGCGATTGTGCGCCGCGACTATCCCTTGATTCAGGGGCTGGTTGTTGTATTTAGTTTTGTTTATGTGTTGGTTAACCTTTGCGTTGACGTGATCTACACGATCGTTGATCCTAGGATACGTTACTGATGAATAGTTTTGCTGCAGCACCTACATTGCCGGATCTGCTGAAACCTCGACGCCAGCGTAAAGGCTTATGGGGTTTCTTACTCAATAACCCAACCATCGCCTTTGGTGCGGGGCTGTTGCTTCTGATGTTATTTATCGCGATTGCTGCGCCCTGGCTCGGTACGGTCGATCCAACAGAGCTCGCACCGCGTAAGCGAAATCTCGAGCCTTCCGCGCAGTACTGGTTTGGTACCGATGCGTTTGGCCGCGACATTTATTCACGCGTGCTTTACGGGGCGCGTGTTTCGTTGATCATTGGATTTTCAGTTGCTTTATTGGCTTCAGTCATTGGACTGACCATTGGGTTGATCTCAGGGACCTTTCGCCGTGCCGATGCCATCATCATGCGCGTCATGGACGGACTGATGTCTATCCCTCCCATTTTGCTTGCGATTGCCTTAATGGCATTGACCAGGGCAAGTGTCCAGAACGTAGTGATCGCTATTACGATTGCAGAAATTCCACGTGTTTCTCGTCTGGTGCGTGGCGTGGTCTTATCGCTGAGAGAGCAGGCGTATGTTGACGCCGCGATATCCTGCGGTTGCCGTATGCCGACACTGATCTGGCGGCATATATTGCCCAACACTCTTGCACCGCTTACGGTGCAGGCAACCTACATCTGTGCCGCGGCAATGATCACAGAGTCCATTCTGTCTTTTATTGGTGCAGGCGTGCCGCCTATCATTCCATCTTGGGGCAACATCATGGCCGATGGTCGGACCCTGTTCCAAATCAAGCCATACATCATATTTTTTCCTGCGATTTTCTTGTCTCTCACTGTGCTCGCTGTCAACCTGATGGGTGATGGTTTCCGTGACGTGCTGGATCCTCGCAAGTCGAAAACGAGCTGATCGGAGATATCTCTTGGCCTTATTAGAAGTAGAAAACCTCCAGACACACTTTCGTACCCCTGACGGTATCAACCGCGCGGTCGATGGTGTGAGTTTTATTGTTAACGAAGGTGAAACACTTGCGATTGTAGGGGAGTCGGGTTGCGGTAAGTCCGTGACGGCGATGTCTATCTTGCGATTGATACCCGAGCCTCCTGGCAAGATTGCTGGTTCGATTAAGTTTCAGGGCAAGGATTTGCTCAAGTTATCAGACAAAGAAATGCGTGCCATTCGTGGAGACGCGATTTCGATGATCTTTCAAGAGCCGATGACGAGTCTGAATCCAGTGCTGAAGATCAAGCGTCAGTTGTGCGAGACTTTGCGCCTGCATCAAAAAATCACTCAGGAGCAAGCGATGGAGCGTGCGCTTGAGTTGATGGATTTAGTTGGCATCGCTGAAAGTCAGCGACGTCTGGATGAATATCCGCATCAGCTCTCTGGTGGTATGCGCCAGCGTGTAATGATTGCCATGGCGCTTGCCTGCAATCCGAAACTGTTGATTGCTGACGAACCCACGACGGCGCTGGATGTAACCATTCAGGCGCAGATTCTGGATCTGATGGCCGATCTTAAAAACAAAATTGGTGCTGCGATTGTGCTTATCACGCATGATCTCGGTGTGGTAGCCGAAGTCGCAGAGCGCGTGATGGTGATGTATGCCGGACGCAAGGTTGAAGAGGCGCCTGTAAATGAGCTGTTTGCCAATCCCCTGCACCCCTATACCCAAGGCTTGCTCGGAGCCGTACCTAAGCTCGGCAGTTCTGCCGAAGCACTCGGTCAAGCTACGCGATTAAAAGAGATTCCTGGTCTGGTTCCTAGCTTGAAACAAAAGATCACAGGCTGTGTTTTTGCTTCACGTTGTCCTTTGGCAAAAGAACCTTGTCATGAGATCGCACCTGCCATGCAAATCAGAGAGGGCGGCCATCAGGTAGCCTGCCATTTTGCTGGTGAAATTGCGTTTGCGAATACTTAAGCTTTACCCATGACTTACTCGAATCAGGTTAACCGAATGTCTACTTCCGCCTCTGTGCCATTACTCGAAGTCCGTCAGATTCAAAAATTCTTTCCAATCAAAACGGGTTTGTTTGGAAAGACAACGGGTCATGTGCATGCCGTCGACGGCGTATCGTTTTCTATCAACAAGGGTGAAACACTTGCACTCGTTGGAGAATCTGGTTGTGGTAAGTCTACAGTGGGTCG
>CANCRX010000153.1 GCA_947380655.1 Alcaligenaceae bacterium
AAAGCAACCGAAACCCGCAGTACCTGTCCATATTGCTCGGTG
Source organism: Alcaligenaceae bacterium (assembly GCA_947380655.1). Taxonomy (GTDB): domain Bacteria; phylum Pseudomonadota; class Gammaproteobacteria; order Burkholderiales; family Burkholderiaceae_B; genus Zwartia. Next base: position 43 of record CANCRX010000153.1, read on the forward strand.
AGCTGTGGCGTATTGCTTTATAGCCGCACAGATGCAGCTGGCAAGCAAAAGGTCATGCACGTCGAGGGGGATCCTGACAATCCGGTCAACAAAGGGACCCTGTGTCCCAAAGGTGCCGGCATTCTTGAGATGATCGAGAGTCCTGACCGACTGAAATTCCCGGAAGTCCGTGAACCTGGCTCCAAAGAATGGAAGCGCATCTCCTGGGATGAGGCCTTAAACCGTATCGCTAAGCGCATGAAAGCGGATCGTGACAAAAACTTTGTCAAGACCAATGCGGATGGCGTAACCGTGAACCGCTGGAATACTTTTGGCATGCTCGTCAGTTCTGCATCGAATAACGAAGCAGGCTACTTGAGCGCAAAAGTGTTGCGTTCCATGGGTGTTGTTGCCCTCGATACACAAGCGCGTATCTGACACGCTCCGACGGTGGCCAGTCTGGCCCCGACGTTTGGGCGCGGTTCGATGACCAACCATTGGGTTGACATCAAGAACGCAGACCTTGTATTGATTATGGGTGGTAACGCTGCTGAAGCGCATCCATGCGGCTTTAAATGGGTCATGAAAGCGAAAGCTCAGCGTGGTGCCAAGCTCGTGGTTGTTGATCCGCGTTTTACGCGATCTGCTGCGGTAGCTGATTACTACACGCCGATTCGTGTGGGTGCAGATATTGCCTTTTTGGGCGGTGTGATTCGTTACCTCCTTGAGAACGACAAGGTCCATCATGAGTACGTTAAAAACTACACTAATGCTGCGTTCTTGATTAATCCGGCCTATGGATTTAAAGATGGTATTTTTAGTGGCTACGATGAGGCCAAGCGTACCTATGTAAAAGATAGCTGGACCTATCAGATGGAAGATGGGTTTGCAAAAGTCGATACGACTTTGCAAGATCCGAATTGCGTTTTTCAGTTGATGAAAAAGCATTTCTCGCGTTACACGCCAGAGCTAGTGAGCAGTATCACGGGTACGCCTCAGGATCAGTTCCTGAAAGTCTGCGAGATGATCTCAGGGACGTCCGCACCTGACAAAACGATGACGATTCTCTACGCACTCGGCTGGACACAGCACTCAGTGGGTTCAGAAAATATTCGCACCATGGCCATGATCCAGTTACTGCTTGGGAATATGGGTATGGCTGGTGGCGGTGTCAACGCGTTGCGCGGTCATGCAAACGTGCAGGGCATTACGGATATGTGTCTGTACTCTGAGGTATTGCCAGGATATATGTGGGCCCCAACGGACGCAGATGATACGTACGAGAAGTTTCGTACCACGCGTACACCTGCGGCAAGACGGCCGGGCCAGATGAATTTCCCCCAAAACTTTGCAAAATGGTTTAACAGCCTGATGAAAGCTTGGTATGGAGACGCTGCGACGGCCGAAAGTAATTATGCCTACGACTGGTTGCCTAAGCGTGATACCGCGTATGACGTCCTCGCAATTTTTGAGCGCATGCATCAAGGCAAGATGGATGGATTCATCTGCTCGGGCTTTAACCCTCTTGCTGCGGTTGCGAACAAAAACAAGATCGGTGCGGCGCTTGCCAAACTTAACTACCTTGTTGTGATCGATCCGCTTGCGACAGAGACGGGAGAGTTCTGGAAAAATTTTGGTGAATTCAACGATGTTGATCCGACCAAAATCCAGACTGAAGTGTTCCGTTTACCTGCAACCTGTTTTGCAGAACAAGACGGTTCGTTTACAAACTCTGGTCGAGTGATTCAATGGCATTGGAAAGCCGCTGATGGTCCGGGTGAGTCCAAGTCAGATCAGGAAATTGTTGCAACACTTTTCAACAAGATTCGCGATTTGTATAAGGCTGAAGGCGGGGCATTCCCAGAACCGATTCTGAATCTGACCTGGAATTACACCAACAAAAACAATCCTGATGCGGGTGAAGTTGCTCGTGAAGTCAGTGGCCGTGCGTTGGTCGATCTGAAAGATGCTACCGGTAAAGTTGTTGTTCCTGCAGGCGAGCAGTTGGCTGGTTTTGCACAGCTCGACGCAAATGGAGGGACTGCTTGCGGTAACTGGATCTACTCCGGGATGTGGAACAAGACCGGCAATCTGAGTGCTCGTCGCGACCCGACTGATGCGTCTCCTCAGGGCTTAGGGCAGACGTTGAACTGGGGATTCGCCTGGCCGGCTAATCGTCGGATTATTTATAACCGTGCTTCAGCGGATATGGCTGGTAATCCCTGGGACGAGAAGCGTACCGTGCTGAAATGGCTCGGTGATAAGTGGGGCGGTTGTGATGTCCCTGATATGCGCCCGAATGCGGCGCCTGATGAAAACGTGATGCCGTTCATCATGAACCCTGAAGGTGTTGCGCGTTTGTTCGCACCTACGATGGCAGAAGGTCCTTTCCCAGAGCATTACGAGCCCTTTGAAACGCCTTTGGCTCGAAACCCGATGCATCCTGACAATGCATTAGCGAAGTCTAATCCTGCTGCGCGTGTTTATAAGGGCGACATGGAAGTGTTTGGTAGCCCCAAAGACTATCCTTTTGCCGCGACCACCTACCGTCTGGTGGAACACTTCCATTATTGGTCTAAACATGCAGAACTCAACGCTGTGGTGCAGCCTGAGTCGTTTGTAGAGATCAGCGATGCACTGGCCAAGTTGCGTGGAATCAAAAACGGCGATCGTGTCAAAGTGACTTCCGCGCGCGGCTGGGTGCATGCCAAAGCAGTCGTCACAATCCGGATGAAAGGGATGAAAGTTGATGGCCAAACTGTTTATCACGTTGGTATCCCGATCCACTTTGGATTCAAAGGGCTGACCAAACAAACCCAGCTGGCCAATACGCTGACACCTTTTGTGGGTGATGCCAACTCACAAACGCCAGAGTTCAAGGCGTTCCTGGTCAATATCGAGAAAGCATAAGGAGAACGACATGGCTAATCAAGCACTCCACGTCGTTGCTCAGTCTGCGACGACGATGACTCCACCCGCTGCGGCGGCCAACACTGTTCATGTAGCCAAACTGATCGATATTTCGAGCTGTATTGGTTGCAAGGCCTGTCAGGTCGCTTGCATGGAGTGGAATGACACACGCCCGAAAATTGGTGACAATGACGGTTCTTACAATAATCCGACTGATCTGGGACCGAATGCCTGGACCGTAATGAAGTTCAACGAAGTCGAAAACGCCGAGGGCGGTATCGATTGGTTGATCCGAAAAGACGGTTGTATGCATTGTGAGGACCCTGGCTGCCTGAAAGCATGCCCGAGTCCAGGTGCCATCATCAAGCTCGATAATGGCATTGTTGATTTCAATTCCGACAAGTGCATCGGTTGCGGCTACTGCACCTCGGGTTGCCCGTTCGATGTACCGCGTATTTCTGAAAAGACCAATAAGGCGACTAAGTGCACGCTCTGCTCAGATCGTGTTTCAGAAAATCAGGATCCAGCCTGTGTCAAAGCGTGCCCGACACAAGCTCTGACGTTTGGTCCTAAAGAAGAGCGTATCGCCTACGCGAACGAGCGCATCAAAGATCTGAACGGTCGTGGTTACGACAAGGCCTCTCTCTACAATCCGCAAGGAGTAGGTGGTACGCACGTCATGTATGTGCTGCCCCATGGTGACAAGCCGACGCTCTACAGTGGTTTGCCTGCTAATCCAAAAATCGCACCGACGGTCGGTTTGTGGAAAGGCATTATGAAACCGATCGCTCTGCTGACGATGGCGGCTACGGTCTTTGCTGGCGTGATTCATTACGCGATCAAAGGTCCCAATACCGTTGAGGAAGACGAGAATCATGATGATAAACAGGCATAAGGAGAATAACCATGTCTAATCAAAATGGTTTGAAGCGCTACACCGGCTCCGAAAGACTGAATCACTGGTTAATCGCCTTGCTGTTTGTGCTCGCTGGGCTGTCAGGCCTGGCAATGTTCCATCCTTCGATGTTCTTTCTGTCGGGGTTGTTTGGTGGTGGTTCATTGACTCGGATTGTTCACCCGTTTATCGGGTCGGCCATGTTTGTGCTGTTTTTAATCATTTCTCTCAGGTTCTGGCATCACAATGTCCTGAATAAGAATGATATCCAATGGCTCAAACAGATCGGCGATGTGATGGCCAATCACGAAGAGCGGCTACCCGAAGTCGGCCGTTATAACGGCGGTCAAAAAGCTGCCTTTTGGGTCATGGTCGTTTCCATGATCGCTTTGGTTGTGACGGGTGTGATGTTCTGGCGTCCTTACTTTGTCGACTACTTCTCTGTTGATGTACGTCGGATTGCTGCGGTGGTTCATGCTGTGGCAGCCTGGGGGTTGATTCTTACGATCATCGTCCACGTTTATGCCGCGATCTGGGTCAAAGGTACGATCGGCGGTATGCGCACCGGTATGGTGAGTCGTGCCTGGGCACGCAAGCACCACCCCGGCTGGTTTAAAGAAGAAACTGGACAAAAATAGTTGTTGATTTTGCATGGATAGCGACACCAAGGGGAAGACTGATATTCTTCCCCTTGTTCATTTAAAGAATTTCGAGAACATTTCATGACGGTATCCGCAGTTAAGTTTCTTCAACCAGCTGAAATTCAGGGCTTGCCCACCGATGACACGCCCTTATTGGTACTGGCGCAGCCAGACCAGCTATTTAAGGATCGT
>CANCRX010000154.1 GCA_947380655.1 Alcaligenaceae bacterium
CAACCATCTGGCCATCGACGCGGACACGGACAAAACCTTGCGCCTGCAGACTCGCGCACTCATCATCAAAACTACCCTTGCGGGTCCGGGCGATGGGCGCCAAAATGGCCAGCTTGGTTTCGGCTGGCCAGTTCATCACGCTATCGACCATCTGACTGACGTTTTGCGCAGCCAGAGGTAGGCCGTGTGAGGGACAGTAGGGTGTACCGACTCTTGCGAACAGCAAACGCAGATAGTCATGAATTTCAGTAATGGTGCCAACTGTCGAGCGCGGGTTATGGCCGGCAGCTTTTTGTTCGATTGAAATCGCAGGCGACAAGCCCTCGATCAAATCAACATCGGGTTTATCCATCAGTTGTAAAAACTGTCTGGCATAGGCCGACAAGCTCTCGACATAGCGACGCTGGCCCTCGGCGTACAGTGTGTCAAAGGCAAGCGAAGACTTTCCCGACCCCGATAGCCCGGTGACGACCACCAGCTGATGGCGTGGCAGGTCGAGCGATACGTTTTTAAGGTTGTGGGTGCGGGCACCCCGGATGCGGATTTCGTCCATGACACGTTTCTTTGAGGCAACTTGGTACTATAACGTGCTAGCGCTTGTCGCGTAGGATTGCTTTTCACTCTTTGAACAAGTCTTTTGATGTCTCAGACCCCTTCTTTGTCGCTGACCCCCACTGAGCGCCGTGCCAGTATTGCTCTGGCTGGCCTGTTTGCCGCCCGGATGCTGGGGCTGTTTTTATTGTTACCGGTCTTTGCTGTGGCGGCTGTTGGCCTGGCTGGCGGGAATGATCCTGCCAAAATTGGTCTGGCGATGGGTATGTATGGCCTGACCCAGGCGTTTATGCAGATTCCCTTCGGTTTAGCCTCAGACCGTTTTGGTCGACGTCCCGTTGTGTTGGCCGGTTTGCTCTTGTTTGTGGTCGGCAGTGTGGTCTGCGCGCTGTCCCATGATTTGTTCTGGATTACTGTTGGCCGGGCGATTCAGGGCTCTGGTGCGATCTCTGCTGCAGTAACCGCCTGGCTGGCCGATGCGACGCGACCTGAGGTTCGAACGCGAGCGATGGCCATGGTGGGCGGCTCAATTGGTTTGTCGTTTGCCGTGTCGCTGGTCGCCGCCCCTCTGATTGTGGGCAGTGGCGGTCTGGCCGGACTGTTCTGGACGATCGCTTTATTGGGGCTTGTCTGTCTGGTCGTGGCACGCTGGGTTGTTCCGGTTGTCCCGCCTACCCCTAAGCCTGCTGAGCCAGCAAAGCCAATGCAAGTACTTACTCACATTGATTTGCTCCGACTCAATTTCGGGGTGTTTTGTCTGCATTTAATTCAGGTCGCGATGTTTGTCGTCGTGCCACCACTTTTCCTTAAAGAGGGCGGCTTGACTTCGGCGGAGCTCTGGAAAGTCTATTTACCCGTGATTCTTGGCTCGTTTGTATTCATGGTTCCGGCGGTCTTTGTCGCGGAAAAGCATCGTGCGCATCGTGCCATGTTGCGTCTGGCTGTAGCGGGTTTGGTTGTTGTTTGTGCTTTGTTACCCGCAGCAAGCCATGGCTTTTATACCCTTGCTATTGCGTTGACGGGATTTTTTGTGATGTTTAATGTGCTTGAGGCATTGCAGCCATCGCTCGTTTCGCGTGTCGCACCGCCTGAACTCAAGGGGCTCGCGTTAGGTTTCTACAACACCTCGCAGGCCGCTGGTTTGTTTCTAGGTGGTGCACTCGGCGGCATACTGGTGACGCGGAGCGGGCCTTCGGCTGTTTTCTGGGCCGCCTGTGCCTTGTCGGCTATGTGGCTGCTTGTGACCTGGGGCTTGCGACCGATTGGTGCTAAACACTAGGTGCTCAACACTAAGGGCGAAAAAGCAGTTCCGCATCGATCTGTTCGATCTTGCTGACCCCGCTTAACTGCATTGATCTGGCGAGTTCGTCTTTTAGAATATCGAGCGCCCGCATGGCGCCGGGCTGACCCGCTGCCACAGCACCAAACAATGTTGCACGACCCGTCAGTACGCCTTGTGCGCCGAGCGCGCGCGCTTTCATAATGTCGATCCCACGTCGCACGCCACCGTCGACCAGCACAGGGACTCGACCAGCCGCAGCACGCACCACACCCGGCAACGCATCAAGTGTCGCGGGTGCTCCATCAAGCTGACGACCACCATGGTTTGACACGACGATCGCATCGATCCCCATGCGCGCCAGACGGTCGGCATCTTTGGGATGCATGACACCTTTAACGATTAGTTTACGTGACCAGTTATCACGCATGATTTGTAGCTGCGTCCAGTCAAAAGCAGGATCGTAATTTTTGCCGGCGGTGGAAGAAAGCTTTTGGCCGCCCCCCGTATCGCGCTTGAGTTCCTTGATATTTTCCATCTGCGGCACACCCTTGAGCAGCATGCTGAGTGACCAGAACGGCTTAGTCGCAAAATCTATCATGTTGCGCGGGGTGTACTTGAAAGGGAACTGCAAATGATTACGAAAATCTCGCTCACGCTTGCCGCCAACAGGCAGGTCTACGGTGATCATCAGTCCTTCGTAGTCTGCAGCGTGGGCGCGCGCAATGAGTGCCGCAAGCTTTTCCTTGTTGGACAAAATGTAGGCTTGAAACCATAGGCGTCCAGGCGCTGCGCGTGCGATATCTTCGATGGTTGTGGTGGCAGATGTCGATAGAGAGTAAGGCACGCCAAGAGCAGCTGCCGCACGTGCGATGGCGATGTCTGCCCCGTGCCGGCCAAAGTTCAGCGCACCGGTTGGCGCGATCGCCAGGGGCATGGCACTGGGTCCGCCAACTAGCTCACATGTGGTATCAACCTTTGAAACATCGTTGAGCGATTTGGGCAGGATCCGCATACGCTTGAATGCTTCGAGGTTGTCGCGCAAGGTGATTTCCTGCTCAGCACCGCCATCATAAAACTCGAAGATCGCACGTGGCAGGCGCTTGTGCGAGAGTCTGCGTAAATCATCAATGCTGAACGCACTCGCGGCAATGCTGGTTAGACTCATTATTAATCAGCCTTGTCCGCAGTAATGCCTGAAGCCTTGATGACTTTTTCCCAACGTTCGCTGTCTTTTTCGAGGAACGCTCTGAACTGTTCGGGCGAGTCGCCAACGGAGATTGCGCCAAGTTCTTTAAAGCGCTTTTGAACCTCAGGCAGATTGAGGGCCTGCAGTAACGAAGCATTTAACTTATCAATAATTGGCTTGGGTGTGTTCGCAGGTGCGAGCAGACCTACCCAAGGTGCAGTTTGTTCGAATCCTGGAAATCCTGACGCATCCATGGTGGGTACGCCAGGAAACTCAGGTAACGGGCTGGCCGAGCCAACAGCGAGTACGCGCAGGCGCTTGTCTGCCACATGTGCAGCGATACCAATCGAGGGATAGAACATGAATGACACACGCCCTGCCATGACCTCAGTCAACGCCGGTGCATTGCCACGGAAAGGAACATGCAACATTTTGCTGTTCGATGCTGTCGCCATCATTGCGGCGGCCAGATGCGCCGAGCCACCGTTACCCGCTGAGCCATAGCTGATGGAGTCAGGCGAGCTTTTCGCTTTTGCAACCAGTTCTTCGATTGTCTTGTATGGCGAGTCGTAGGCCGTGACCAGCACCAGTGGCAGGTTAGCGGCTAGGGAGATTGGCACGAACCCTTTAAGCGGCTCGTAGTCTGCTTTTTCGTTGAGTAACAAACGATTGACGTTGTGCGAGAGCGAGGCAAACAGCACGGTGTAGCCATCTGGCTTTGCTTTCGCCACTTCGCGCGTCGCGATCAGTGAGTTCGCACCCGTTCGGTTTTCCACCACAACAGATTGGCCGAGTGTTGCGGACATGTGTTGTGCGAGGATGCGACCGATCACGTCAGTCGGACCTCCCGAAGCAAAACCGATCAGCATTCTGATGTTTTGAGTCGGATAGGCTGGGGCCGTTTGAGCGAGGGCTGCGTGAGGGATTGATGCCGCGATCAGCGCACCCATGAAGGCAATGGCTAAGACCGCACGGCGGTAAAAAACTTGTGACTGGGAGAGGAGTATTTTGTTCACGTTGGGTTCTTAATTTTATTATTGCTAATTTGACTGAATAGCGTGGCAGCTAAGATTAACAGGGGCGCCCTAACTTCAGGGCGCCCCATTTATTCGAATTGAAGATTTATTTACGCAGCCTGCGGAAAATAACGATCCGCCATCACCTGGCACCGTTTGATAAAGCGCGGCTCGTCTGGCGTGTAGTCTGCGACCGCATTGTGGATGGTGCCCATGTTGTCCCACATCAAAACGTCACCTACGGTCCAGAGGTGTCGGTATCTGAATTGAGGTTGCAACTGGTGTTCAAACAAAAAGTTAAGGATCTCGTCGCTTTCTTCTTTTGGCAGCTCGTTGATCTGGATCGAGTAACCGGGATTAGCGTAGAGAACTTTTTCACCGGTGATCGGATGAGTCAGAAATACTGGGTGTGAGACGGGCGGTTTTGCCTTGCGTTGCGCCTCGGTTAATGGCGCGCGCGTGCTGCCAGGCTGCTTACGCATGTTTTCCCAGAATTTATTGAAATCGTGCAGGATGCTTTTGCCTTCTAGTTTTTGTTTGAGTTCTTCAGGTAGCGCCAGATAGGCCGCACGCATGTTTGAAAACTCGGTG
>CANCRX010000155.1 GCA_947380655.1 Alcaligenaceae bacterium
CGTCATTTGCTGCGTCTCTGGCTGTCTTTACCTCAGGCAATTGCCTTGCCTGACAGCTGGCGTGACACGTATAAAGATGTGGAGCAGGGCGCATTGCGTGGTGGGTTCAGAGGGGCGAATATTACGCCTGAGATCCGTGCCTTTGAAAAACGTTTATCTCAAGAGCACGGCATTGCGTTTCGCGTGTACGAAGACTACGAGGCTATGATCAACAATCAGCAGAGTCAGCAGAGTCAATAAGCACATGGTATTGGCTGCGGCCCGTTTCCGTAAGACTTTTGCAAGCTGCATGCGGTTTAATGGCCGCTGTTTTAAAGACCGATCGTTTCAATTTACACAACCAGAGCAACGCCCATGAGCATCAACGAACACGAACTCACCAAAAACGCAGCGAATTACGCGGCACTTTCACCCGTTGATTTCATGCGCCGTGCGGCCGATGTGTATCCAACTCGGCTGGCAGTCATACACGGCAACATCCGTCGCAACTGGGCCGATACTTATGCACGCAGCATGCAACTCGGTCACGCTTTACGCGGACTTGGTGTGGGCAAAGGCGATACCGTCACTGTCATGCTCGCCAATACCCCGGAGATGGTTGAATGCCATTTTGGTGTGCCAGTGATTGGCGCGGTACTCAATACTCTGAATACCCGACTTGATGCGCACAGTCTCACGTACATGTTTAATCACGCTGATTCCAAAGTCGTGATTGTGGATCGCGAGTTTTCCAAGGCTGTGAAAGAAGCCCTACAAAACGCCACCGTCAAACCCATCGTGATTGATGTCGATGACTCGCAATACGATGGTCCGGGCGAGCGCATTGGCACCTATTTGTATGAAACGCTGCTTGCTAACTCCAACAGTGCACCGATTGTGTTTGAGGGCGACGAGTGGGACGCGATGTCGCTCAATTACACCTCGGGCACGACCGGTGAACCCAAGGGCGTGGTCTACCATCACCGTGGTGCGTATCTGAATGCGGTCAGTAACATTCTGGAATGGGACCTGCCCTCGCATCCGGTTTACCTCTGGACCTTGCCAATGTTTCACTGCAACGGCTGGTGCTTCCCCTGGACGGTCGCCGCGCGCGCAGGTATCAACGTTTGCTTGCGTAAAGTCACCCCTGAGGGCGTGTTCGGCGCGATCGGTGATTATGGTGTGACACATTACTGCGGTGCACCGATTGTGCACAGCATGCTGGTCAATGCGTCGGATGAGGTTAAACAGTTGGCTGTTACGGGGACAAGCGGTTCTAACACTGCAGGTCAAGGTAGTGGTGAGCGTCGTCATGTCAAAGGCATGGTTGCCGGTGCGGCACCCTCAGCAACATTGCTCGAGAGCATCGAAGCACTCGGTATCACCCTGACACATGTTTACGGTCTGACCGAGGTCTACGGTCCCTGCACCATCTGTGCGCCACAACAGGAGTGGGATGCCTTATCGGCGGCAGATCGTGCCGTTAATCACGCCAGGCAGGGGGTGCGTTATCACCTGCAGGCCGATGCCAACGTGGTTAATCCAGAGACCAACGAACCTGTCCCTGCGGATGGCGAGACGATCGGTGAGATTGTCGTGCGTGGAAATATTTGTATGAAGGGTTATTTGCGTAATCCTAAAGCAACCGAGGAGGCGTTTGCCGGCGGTTGGTTCCATACGGGTGACTTGGGTGTGCGATTCCCCGATGGCTATATCAAGATCAAGGATCGCAGCAAAGACGTGATTATTTCTGGTGGCGAAAATATCTCGAGTATCGAGATCGAGGATGTGCTCTATAAGCATCCTGCCGTCATGGCTGTCGCCGTGGTGGCTAAGCCTCATCCAAAATGGGGTGAAACACCATGTGCGTTTGTTGAACTCAAGCCTGGCGTTGAGGTGACAGCGGCTGAGCTAGTGAAACACTGCAAAGCGCATTTGCCGGGATTTAAAGTGCCTGGTGCGATTGAGTTTGGTGAGTTGCCTAAGACTTCGACAGGAAAAATTCAGAAATTTGAACTCAGGAAACGGTCAGGGGCAGTCGATGCGATTAATGTTTAACCTCATTTTTGTGTAATAACTAGTTAAAAAACCTTTAAATACGGTCAAAACGGATCAAGCAGACAGGTAAAATCTAGCTAATTGATCAATTAAGCGAATCCTCAGCATGGCCTATGTTTTAGGCACGTTTATCGTGTCTCTGGTTGTGACGCTGCTACTCGTGCGGTATCGCCGATTGCATGTGAAACTCACCGGAGACACTGATCTCGAAGGCGTACAAAAGTTTCATGCCCGCTCTGTGCCCAGAGTCGGCGGGATTTCGCTTGTGCTTGCCATGGCTGTGCCCTGCGTGATTGCCTCATTTCGTGACAGAGAGATCGTTGGTGGGTTAACCCTCCTGATCCTGGCCAGCCTGCCAGTTTTCCTTGGCGGTCTGGCGGAAGACTTGACTAAAAAGGTCCGTGCCCGCGTTCGCTTGAGCTTAGCCCTGTGTAGTGGCGCACTTGCTTATTACTTTGTGGGTGCAGGCGTCACCCACCTTGACATCATCGGTCTGGATTGGCTGATGCAGTTTACTGCGGTCTCTTTCCTGATCTCCGTATTCGCGATGGCGGGGGCGGCCAACGCCATCAATATTATTGACGGCTATAACGGTCTCGCCTCAGTCGTGTCAGCCATGATTTTTGCAGGTCTGGCCTATGTCGCCTTTTATCTGGGTGATCGCCTGATTCTTGTTGCCGCAGTCGGCATGCTCGGTGCGATCGCAGGATTCCTGATCTGGAATTACCCGCGTGGGCTGATCTTTCTGGGCGATGGCGGTGCGTATTTCATTGGCTTCATGATTGGTGCACTGTCTGTGTTGATGTTGGCTCGTCATCCACAAGTTTCCGCCTGGTTTCCGCTTTTGTTATGCATTTATCCAGTATTTGAAACCCTGTTTTCTATCTATCGTAAAAAGCTCGTCCGCGGTAAGTCCCCGGGAGCGCCCGATGGCGTGCACCTGCATATGCTGGTTTACAAGCGTCTGGTGCGCTGGGCGGTCGGCTCGAGCGAGGCGCGCCTGATTACCCAACGCAACGCCATGACCTCACCCTATCTGTGGGTGTTGTCGTCCATGGGCACGATCCCGGCCGTGTTGTTCTGGCAATACCAGTGGATCCTGATGGGGTTTGTCGTGCTGTTTTCAGTTAGTTATGTGATGCTTTACAGACGATTGGTCCTGTTCCGCATGCCGCGCTGGTTGGTTCTGCAAAAGCAGCGTCGCCGCTAAAAGAGCCTAAACACAAGAGCCTAAACACGCATGCGCGTCCTCCACGTCCTGAAAACATTTTTTCCAGATACCTACGGCGGCATAGAGCAAGTCGTTCATACGCTCGCGAGTCATACCCAGCCCCTAGGCGTAGAAAATCGTGTGTTAGTGCTCACTCCTGGTGAACCGCGCAGGGAAATTGAGCCTGCTGGCTACGAGGTCATCCGTTACAAGCGTGATTTGTATGTCGCCTCGACCGGATTTTCGCTTAGTCTGCTTACGAATTTTAAAAAAGAAGCCGAGTGGGCCGACGTAATGCATATGCATTTCCCCTGGCCGTATGCGGATCTTTGCTATTTGCTTAATGGAATTAACAAGCCCAGCCTGATCAGTTATCACTCTGATGTGGTGAATCAGGTTCAGCTCAATAAGCTTTATGCTCCGTTGCGTGATCGGTATTTGGCCAAGATGAGCCGGATCTATGCAGCTTCGCCCGGGATTATGCAGTCGAGTCCTGTGCTGCAAAAGTTCAAAGATAAGACGCGGCTCATTACCTACGGGATTGAGCATTTTGCGCAGATCCCTTCAGACGATGTGGCTGTACACGCCTGGCAGGAAAAATTTGGTCCAAGATTCTTTTTGTTCCTCGGTGCGCTGCGCTATTACAAAGGCCTGCATGTATTGATTGACGCTCTCAAAGGCCGGGATTATCCGACCGTGATTGTGGGACGTGGCGATCAGGAACAGGCTTTGAAACAGCAGGCGACAGAGCTAGGATTGAAAAACTTGCACTTTGTTGCTGAGGTGAGTAATGAGGAAAAGCGTACGTTGATGCGTGCCGCGTATGGTTTTGTCTTTCCTTCGCACATGCCTTCTGAGGCTTTTGGGATTGTCTTGGCCGAGGCTTCGCAGCAGGGCCTGCCGATGATCAGTTGTGAGATCGGGACCGGAACGAGTTATGTGAATCTGGATGGTGAAACGGGACTGGTTGTGCCACCTTCGGATTCCGTGGCATTTGGTCAGGCGCTGGATGCGTTTTGGAATGAGCATGAGCAGGTTGAGGTTTGGGGGCGGGGAGCGTTGCAAAGGTATGACGAGAATTTTAAGGCTGAGACGATGGCCCGAAGGTATATGGGGGCTTATGGGGAGGTTTTGGGTGGTGATTCCCCTTAACTCGATAAGTAAACAAATTTTGAGTGATGAAACGCCCAAAACATATCTACATAATTGGTCAGCATTAAAAGTGGCGGTTTCAAGTACGAAGTGCAACACGGTCTAACGACTGGTGAAACACTTGGTACGGAGTTTTAAAACCTAATCGTTTTCGTGGTCGGTGATTAATACGATCTTGGATCATTTTAAGTTCTTCCGCGGTCACGCTCGATAAGGGGCGC
>CANCRX010000156.1 GCA_947380655.1 Alcaligenaceae bacterium
CTTGTTCATCGGCTCGCAGCTTCGCTCCACGCTTCCTTCCCACATTCAGTCACCTTCATGCAGTTGCGCTTCGCTTCGTTCGCTGTGATCAACTTACGGCGGGACTTGCACCCGCAAGAGTGCGCCCATGCTGGGCGCACAAAGCAAAAAGCCAATCCCGAAGGATTGGCTTTTGACTTTTTTTGGTCGGGGCGGTGGGATTCGAACTCACGACCCTCTGCTCCCAAAGCAGATGCGCTACCAGGCTGCGCTACGCCCCGAAGACCGAAACTATACCAGAATTAAAAAAATCCTGCTTAACCGAACCGTCCGGTGATGTAGTCTTCAGTTTCCTTGCGTTTTGGCTTGACGAAAATCTGGTTTGTTTCACCAAATTCCATCAACTCGCCCAGGTACATATAGGCTGTGAAGTCCGAGCAACGGGCCGCCTGCTGCATATTGTGCGTCACGATCACGACGGTGTAGTCTTTCTTGAGCTCGGCGATCAACTCCTCTACTTTCGCAGTCGAAATAGGATCCAGAGCCGAGCAAGGCTCGTCAAGCAGCAAAACCTCAGGTTTGATGGCAACACCGCGGGCGATGCACAAACGCTGCTGTTGACCACCAGAGAGGCTGTTGCCACTTTGGTGCAGTTTATCTTTGACTTCATTCCACAACGCAGCCTTGGTCAGCGCCCATTCGACACGCTCTTCCATCTGGCCTTTATTTAAATTTTCAAACAACCGCACGCCAAAAGCGATGTTGTTATAGATGCTCATTGGGAAGGGGGTTGGCTTTTGAAACACCATACCAACTTTGGCACGCAGCAATGAGATGTCTGTTTTTGTCGTCAGGAGATTTTCGCCGTCGAGGATGATCTCGCCATCGGCACGCTGACCAGGATAGAGTTCAAACATACGATTGAACGTACGCAGCAAGGTGGATTTTCCACAACCCGATGGTCCAATAAAAGCAGTGACTTTATTTTCAGCAATCGACATATTCACATTGCGTAACGCGTGAAAATTGCCGTAGTGAAAATTCAAGTTATTGACCTGAATTTTAGGTTGTGCTGCAGGTTGTGCAGTAGCGGGAGTCGCAGTGTTTTCCATATTCGGTACCGTATATAGGTTCAGTGCAAAATTAGGCAGAAATACATTTCAATTGTCTGAGCTGAATCAGTGCTTATGAAATAAGTTTCGTGCAATGATGTTGAGTGCTAGTACAGCCAATGTAATCAGCGTCGCGCCAGCCCAGGCCAAGGTATTCCAGTCCTGGAATGGACTTGCTGCAAACTGGAAAATCACAACAGGCAAGTTCGCCAGAGGCTTGTTCATATCAAATGACAAGAACTGATTATTCAGAGCAGTAAATAGCAGCGGCGCTGTTTCACCTGCCACGCGCGCCACGGCGAGCAGCACACCCGTGATGATCCCCGAGCGTGCAGCGCGGTAAGACACTAGCAAGATCATGCGCCATTTTGGGCAACCCAAAGCGAAACACGCCTCGCGCAAACCATTGGGTACCAGCATCAGCATATTGTCTGTCGTTCTGACTACAACCGGGATCACCAGAATAGCCAGTGCAAATGACCCAGCCCAACCCGAATAATGGCCTACCTGCGATACATAGACAGCGTAAATAAACAGGCCAATCACAATAGAGGGCGCTGAGAGCAATACATCGTTTAGAAATCGGGTCGCAGGTGCGAGCCAACCGCGCTGACCATATTCAGCAAGATAGGTACCAGCCAAAATACCAACGGGTGTGCCAATCGCGGTGCCAACCCCCACCATCACAAAGCTACCAAGAATAGCGTTGAGTAAGCCACCGGTCTGACCAGGTGGCGGAGTACTTTCGGTCAGCAGCGTCAGCGATAGTGCACCACCGCCCTTGAATAACAACACGGCCAGAATCCAGCAAAGCCAGAACAGACCGAAAGCGAGTGCCGCAAATGAAAGTCCCAGCATGACTTTGTTTGTAATGCGACGACGTCGATACACCCAGTTCTCTGAGTGAAGTTCTGAAGTAGGTGGAGTTAGCGTCATTTTCACACTGATATTCATGATTTTTTACCTTCAGCCTGATTCATACGCATCAACATCATTTTGGCTAAGGCCAGAACAATCGTCGTAATCAGGAACAGGATCAGGCCTAATTCAATCAAGGCGGATTTTTGTATACCACCGGCCTCGTTAAATTCATTGGCCAATGCTGAAGCAATCGAATTACCCGGAGCAAAGAGCGATCCAGGCATCTGGAACGCATTACCGATCACAAAAGTAACGGCCATCGTTTCACCCAGCGCACGTCCTAAACCTAGCATCACACCGCCAATTACACCGGAACGCGTAAAGGGCAATACGACCTTCCACATCACTTCCCAAGTCGTGCCTCCTAAACCATAGGCAGACTCTTTGAGCATGGGAGGCACAAGTTCAAATACATCTCGCATCACAGAGGCGATAAAAGGGATGATCATGATCGAAAGGATCAGGCCCGCAGTAAAGATACCGATACCGAAAGGTGCGCCGGAGAACATCCAACCGATAAATGGAATTGGGCTCAACGCGGCAATCAATCCAGGCTGAATATATTCCTGGAAAAATGGAACAAAAATAAACAAACCCCACATACCGTAAATGATCGAAGGGATTGCTGCGAGCATTTCAATGGCAGTTCCAATCGGTCTGCGCAACCATGAGGGCGCGAGCTCGGTCAAAAACATTGCAATTCCAAACGAGACTGGAATGGCAATCGCGAGGGCGATGAAGGATGTCAGTAGCGTACCCACGACTGGCACGAGCGCACCAAACTCACCCTGAACGGGGTCCCACTCATCTGTCCATAAAAACGACAGCCCATATTTAGCAAGCGTTTCCTGACTGCCATAAATCAGCGACACCATGATGGCGGCCAACAAACTGAACACCAGAAAAGCAAAAGTTCGTGTCACGAACTTGAAAATTGCATCGTGAATCGGTCGCTGAGTTTTCTTCATAAGGCCTGCGAATCAAACATTTTCAATAAAACCCCTGAACATGCACGATGTCAGTCCAGGGGTAACCGCTAGAGGAGATTACTTCAGCAATGGCTGACCATCAGCTTTGATCGTTGCTTTCCAGGCGGCACGGATCTGATCCGTCACATCTTTAGGCAAAGGAACATAGTCCATATCAGCTGCAGTCTTGGCACCTTTCTCAAAGGCCCAGTCAAAGAACGCGAGGGTCGTGCGACCGTTCTCTGGTTTAGCCTGATCTTTGTAAACCAGAATAAAGGTGGCGCTTGTAATGGGCCATGAATCAGCACCGGGCTGCTCCGTCAAAACAACACCCATTCCTGGGGCGCTATCCCACTTTGCGTTTGCAGCGGCTGCAGCGAAAGATTTCTGCTCTGGCTGAACAAAATTACCCGCCTGATTTTTCATCTGCGTCCAGGCCAGATTGTTTTGCTTAGCGTAGGCATATTCAACATAGCCGATCGAGTTCTTGAGCTGCTTCACGTAAGCAGCAACACCTTCATTACCCTTGCCACCCTGACCAGCAGGCCATTTAACGGCCTTGCCTTCGCCGACTTTTTCTTTCCAGTCAGGAGAAACTTTTGAAAGGTAATTCGTAAAACCAAATGTTGTACCCGAGCCATCCGAGCGGTGCACGACAATAATGTCGGCTGCAGGCAATTTTGCATCCGCATTCAGTGACTGAATGGCTGGATCATTCCATTTCTTTACTTTGCCCAGGAAAATATCCGCAAGTAATGCGCCTGAAAGCTTGAGCTGACCTGGCTTGATGCCCTCTACGTTCACAACAGGCACTGTGCCACCAATCACTGCAGGAAATTGCATCAGACCAATCTTGTCAAGCTGCGCACCACCCATTGGATCATCCGTCGCACCAAAATCCACTGTTTTTGCTGTGATCTGCTGGACACCACCACCTGAGCCGATCGATTGGTAATTCACCGCATTACCCGAGGCCGCTTTATAGTCTGCAGCCCACTTGGCGTAGACAGGAAAGGGAAATGTTGCGCCAGCACCCGTAATGTCGGTCGCCTGGACGCTCAGGGCTGCCAAACCGAGCAACATACCTGAAGAAATCTGGATCAATGTACGCTTAATCATATGCGTCGCCTCTCTAATATCAATGAAATCAAGACAAATGTCTTTCGAACTGATGCCATATTAATGACCAATAATGACCACTTTATGACAGTCACAAACAAAAAAGACTCCTTTCGGAGTCTTTTTGGCTAAATATTTATAACTCTATGATTTTTATGAATTTTTCCCGAGGGAGGCCATCAGGGATTCATGTAAATTAAACTTAACCTTACGGTTTTTTAACAATACATAGCTGCCGTCCGGCTGCTGAAGCCAGGCACGGCCATTATCTTTCAGGGCGAAAACAAACGCCTCATTGATCACGCGTCGCTTAAGCTCGGGATCCAGGACAGGAAAAGCTATTTCCACACGCCTGAAAAAGTTTCGGTCCATCCAGTCTGCAGAGGACAGATAGACCGCTTCAGCACCCTGAGCATAAAAATAAAA
>CANCRX010000157.1 GCA_947380655.1 Alcaligenaceae bacterium
GATTCAAGGTGTGACAAAGTTCCATTGCCTTGGGAGGCGTAATTTATTTTGCCATTATTTTTCTTCAGCCAGGCAATGAACTCTTCCATATTCTGGACGGGTACTTGAGCATTCACATTTAAAACATGCGGAGCGTTGGCAACCATCGCTACAGGTTCAAAGTCTGTCAGGATGCTGATTTTTAAATCTTTAAACAGATGGCCTGCAATCACCTGATTGGTCAGTGAGCTTAACAACAGGTTGTAGCCATCATTGGGAGCTGCCGCTGCAGCAACCATGCCGATGGTACTTGCTGCGCCTGGTTTATTCAGTATGACGACAGGTTGACCCAGTTTTGCGGAGAGTTTTTCTCCCATCAGTCTAGCGACTATATCTGCAGCGCCTCCGGCAGGAAAACCTACAAACAGGTTGATCGGTTTTGATGGGTAAGGTTGAGCAATCGAGCTGGTTGCGCTGATTAAACCGGTTACTGCAAATAAACTGAGCAGTAGTGATTTAAATAAACGACTCGCTAGCAAAGGACCGAATGACAAAAGACCGATTGAAGCAGGCATACACAAAATCTCCTAAAAACTGAGGATGAAGAAAAACCTTTAACCTCAGTGAGAGAGTAAGCAATTACTATGCCAACCAGTAATGCTTGGCGCTTACTGCGGACGATGTAAAACAACAGGGGTTCGGGTAAATGTTTGACGTCCTCTTTTAAATCCCATCAGGGTCGGTGCAACTTCTCTGATGGCATTGACTGGATTATCAGACTCGACAACGATAAAGTCAGCGTCGTTTCCAACTGCTAAGCCATAACCCTCGCGGCGCATTAGTTTGGCTGAGTTAGTCGTGAACATATCCCATGTGTCGCGCAGTGGTTCCGGCATCCCCCGCTGAACAATGTTGGCGTAGAGGTTTGCTTGTCTGATCAACTGACCATCACCAAAGGGTGTGAAAGGGTTCAGAATGTTGTTTGAGCTGATTGAGCAATTCACGCCTTGTGTCACCAGGTGGTTTGCGTCTACGACACCTCGGCGCACATTTGCCTCCATATCCCTGCCGGATAGATAGAGGTCTGTTGCAGGCAAAACTGTCAGGGAAACGCCAGCATCTTTCATTCGTTTCGCAACTACATTCACGTCTGCAACAGGCATGGTTGAGAGCTTGGTGACGTGACCAATCGCAACGCGACCGCCCCAGTTGTATTTTTCCGTGAGCTCGCAAACTTGCAGAGTATCGAGTCTGGAGGCGGAGGCGCCCGAGTCGAGATGCATATCGATATCAACATCAAACTCGTGTGCAATTTCAAATATCCGGCGGATTTGTGCGGCTGGATCTGTTTCATAATTGGGCGCTGCACCAATTACGGTCGCGCCATTTTTAAGTGCTGCGATCATGAGCTCCTCTGTGCCGGGATTATTTAGCATCCCTTCCTGGGGCATCACACAGATTTCCATGTCCAATGCCCATTTGTAGGCATCGATGATGGATTTCACGCCTTCAAAGCCACGCAAACCAACTTTTGGATCCACTTCAACATGGGTGCGCATCAAGGTGCAACCGTGAGAGATGCATTTCTCCAAAGTGCGTTTTGCTCTGCTCTGGACATCTTCGATCGTAAAGGTATTTTTGATCGCCGAGACCCGCTCCATTGCGTCAAAGGGAAACCTGACGGTTTCGCAGGCACACCGGTCAATCGTGCAGGTTTTATCCAAATGGATGTGTGTTTCCACAAAACCTGGTGCGACTAAACAGCCTTTCACATCAATTTCTTTCAGTCCGGTTTCTGCAATCGCGGGTTGAATCAGAACGAATTTACCGCCATGAACGGCGATATCTACATAAGCATCACCGGCCTTCATATCGGCAAGCCGGGCGTTCCTAATAATTAAATCAAGGCTCATTTTGTTGTTTCTTTTGTTAGGCTGTTAAGAGATGTTATTCAATATCAATCACTATATTACCCATTACCTTGCCTTTTTCAACCGCGACATGAGCCGCTGCAATGTCAGAGAGCCGATAGCGCGCACCAATCGCGTGCACTAAACGTCCCGAGGCAAGCAACGCATTGAGCTCTTTCAGTGCGAAGCTGCGCTCGTCTGGTGTTAAGTCGTAGACGAGAAAGAATTGAAAGCTTAGGGTGTTGAACAAGCATACTCGGAATGGAATGGGAGTGTCTTCGACCGAGTTAGAGCCGTAGCAGGCCACCGTGCCGTGTGGCGCAAGTGCTCCGTTTTTGACTAAGTCAGCCGTAGTTGAAAAGTCCATATCAATGATGGCATCGACACCGCGACCACCAGTCAGCGCTTTGACGCGTTCGGCAACGTTTTCAGTTTTGTAATTAATGGTGTCCGTGACACCCACAGCGCGCGCATGTGCTGCTTTCGTCTCCGAGCTCACTGTACCGATCACGCGCGCACCTTTTAAAACCGCCATCTGTGCAGCATAGTGTCCAACTGAAGCTGCGGCAGCAATGACTAAAACAGTTTTTCCAGAAAGGTCGCCACAGCGGCGAACGGCCTCAAAGGCGGTGAGGCCTGGAATCCCCATGCATGCAGCGGCATCGAAATTAGTGGCGGGATCCAGCGCTACAGCTTGTCCCTCAGGTACAACAATGTATTGCGCGCAAGTTCCAAGGGGACGCCCAAACTGACCGTTCCAGATCCATACGCGTTGTCCGATACGATCTGTGGATACACCTTGGCCGACCGCCTCGATTACGCCACCCCCATCACTGTGCGGCACGATCCGAGGGGCGATAAGTGGCCGGCCTCGACGAGATTTGACGTCTGAAGGATTAACACCTGAGACGCTGATTTTGACGCGAACCTCGCCTGGGCCGACTTCGGGTGTGGACATTTCTCCAACAACTAAAACGTCTTTTGCCTCACCATTTTTTTCATACCAGGCTGCTTTCATTTTTGGATTCCATATTATTGAAATTTGGGGGAAGGTTGAACTAGGCTATTAGATACTTAGGTCCCAGTAGCTACGCAAAGATTGATCTTATTACTCTCTGGAATAGGTTTGGGCAATCGACGTCATTAAAACAAACAATTAGCTTAATTTCACAGGGCGATTATGATAGAGCCTAACGAATTTACTCATTCGATTGTTTTTACTAATAACCCTCTCATTCACCCACTAAAGGAAACGTTATGTCCCTGATCAACACACAAGTTCAGCCATTCAAAGCCCAAGCTTTTCACAATGGTAAATTCATCGAAGTCACCGAAGCCAGCCTGAAAGGCAAGTGGTCGGTTCTGATTTTCATGCCAGCAGCCTTCACATTCAACTGCCCAACCGAAATCGAAGACGCAGCTGACAACTATGCTGAATTCCAGAAAATGGGTGCTGAGGTGTACATCATCACAACCGATACTCATTTTTCACATAAAGTCTGGCACGAAACATCACCCGCTGTGGGCAAGGCTAAATTCCCATTAGTCGGCGACCCAACCCATGCTTTGACCAACGCTTTCGGCGTGCACATTCCTGAAGAAGGTCTGGCATTGCGCGGCACCTTCATCATCAACCCAGACCTGATGATCAAGACCCTCGAAATCCATTCAAACGAAATCGCCCGTGACGTCAAAGAAACCGTGCGTAAATTGAAAGCTGCTCAGTACACCGCCGCTCACCCAGGTGAAGTCTGCCCAGCTAAGTGGAACGAAGGCGCAAAGACTTTGACTCCATCACTGGATCTGGTCGGTAAGATCTAAATCAAGGATCGATGCCCTGTTGACAGGGCGTTGAGGCTAAGGCATCTGGCAGTATGACTGCTGAGTGCCTTACTCTCAACACGGAATCCCCTTCACCAATATTCGAATATGGCCGAGGCTTATCCAGTCCGGTCACGGAAAAACTTCGCCTTAATCCAGGAGAAATACTATGCTTGACGATACCCTCAAAGCCCAATTACAGACCTATCTGGGTATGTTGCGCCAGCCAATCCGCCTGATCGCTTCCCTCGATGAGAGCGAGACGGGCGTCGAGATGCGCACTCTGCTTGAGACCATTGTCAGTTTGTCCGACAAAGTCGCACTTGATACGACAGGCCATGACGCCCGCACACCATCATTTGTCGTGGCGCGCGATGGTGAGACTTCAGGTGTACGCTTTGCTGGTCTCCCACTAGGTCATGAGTTCACTTCACTGGTGCTCGCCCTGCTATGGACCGGTGGCCATCCGCCTAAGGTTGAGCAGGATGTGATTGATGCGATTAAAGCGCTGGATGGTGACTTTAATTTTGAGGTCTACATGTCGTTGACCTGCCATAACTGCCCGGATGTCGTGCAGGCCCTGTCGCTCATGGCGATCTTTAATCCTAAAGTGAAA
>CANCRX010000158.1 GCA_947380655.1 Alcaligenaceae bacterium
ATCATCAGAATGTTTTTCGGATGAATTTCAGTGCGCAGCGGCTCGGCAACTTGTTGACGACGCCAGCGATTGCGCAGGGCGACAGCGACCGAGCGTTTGGCACGCTGTTGTCCAACAATATGTTTATCAAGTTCGGAGACGATCTCCGACGGAGTCATGGATGAGGCGGACATAATTGAGAGATTCTTTAACAATGAGTAATCAATGAGTAATAGGCGGCGCCAGTGAGCTGCAGGCAGTGATTTAGCTGAGTGTTTCGATCAGGTGTGACTGGTTGGTATAGATGCAGAGATCGCCTGCGATCTCTAGTGACTGTTTGACGATCGCTTCGGGCGATAAGTCCGTATTGCGTAACAGTGCAAGGGCGGCAGATTGCGCGTAGGCCCCGCCTGAACCAATTGCAGCGACGCCATTTTCTGGCTCCAGTACATCGCCGTTACCGGTTAGTACCAGGGTATGTTCGCGATCTGCCACAATCAGCATCGCCTCGAGACGGCGCAGGACGCGATCGGTGCGCCAGTCTCGTGTGAGCTCAACGGCTGCACGCATCAGGTGGCCCTGATGTTTTTCCAGCTTGCCTTCAAAGCGCTCTTGCAAGGTGAATGCGTCAGCGGTCGCCCCGGCAAAGCCTGCCAGAATTTTGTCGTGATACAGCCTGCGAATTTTGCGCGCTGTTCCTTTGATGATGATGTTGCCGAGCGTGACCTGTCCATCGCCGCCGACCGCGACTTGATTGCCGCGTCGAACGCTGATGATGGTGGTGCCGTGAAATTGTTCCATACGTACTCTTTAAATTAAAAGGGCACCCTGGTTGCAATCTGATTGCAATGCGGCGTGCCCTTGGGGATCAATACATGTTGCCTATTCGCCTGTTACTGTAACGCTGCAGATTCAAGCGTTACTGACAGCGCAATGACTCCATGCGCAGTCCGATCAGTCTCCGAACATCTTTTGACGCATTTCGCGACGCTCTTGTGCTTCGAGAGAGAGTGTGGCGGTCGGGCGTGCAAGCAAACGGCGCAAACCAATTGGCTCGCCTGTTTCTTCGCACCAGCCATAATCGCCACCATCAATCCGAACGATCGACTGTTGAACTTTTTTCAGCAGTTTGCGCTCACGATCGCGTGTACGCAATTCGAGAGCGTGTTCTTCTTCGATCGTTGCACGATCTGCGGGATCAGGTACGAACTGTGTCTCGCGCAAGTTTTCGGTCGTTGCACCAGCATTGCTCAGGATTTCCTGTTCCATCTGACGCAGGCGATCACGGAAGAATCCAAGCTGACGCTCGTTCATGTAATCCGCTTCAGGCATTTTGAGCAGTTCGGCTTCGGTGGGCAGATTGTTTTCGGACAAATCGCCCGCTACGTCTGTTTTTTTCTTTGCTGCCTTGGTCACCATACAAACACTCCAAAAATTTAAATTCTGCGCAACGTGCGCAGAGGTATTACTTAGCTAAGCACTGCTCAAGACCCTTGGTAAAGATGTCTTGAGGCAATTTGCGTCCGATGAAAACCATTTTGGTGTTTTTCTTTTCGTTCGCCAGCCAGGGTTTGCCGGGTTCGGCGCCCATCATTTGATGCACACCCTGAAAAAGCATCCGACGGTTGATGCCTTTCATGTAGAGAATACCTTTGTAACGCAGTAAATCGGGCCCGTAAACCTGCACCACACCGCCGAGGAACTCCTCAAGACGTTCTGGATCAAAAGGTTTGTTGGACTTAAATACAAACGCACCGATCTCGTCATTGTGTGCGGGTTTGGGTGCGTGATGATGGTGTGTTGGATCGGTACAGGTTGCTGCATCATGATCATGTCCATGATCGTGATCATGGCTGTGATCATGGCCGCACGTTGCATGATCATGATCGTGACCATGATCGTGGTGGTGATGGGTGGGATCTGTGCAGGTTGCATGATCATGATCATGCGCGGCATCAGGATGCTCGTCAGAAAGAAACTCTGGATCAATGTCCAGAATCGTATTCAGATTAAATCCGCTGATATCTATCAGCTGCTTGAGATCGGTTTCACCAAAATGCACGGCTTCGATTGAAGCGCGTGGATTCATATGAACGATACGGCGACGCAACGCGGCGTATTCTGACTCAGAGACCAGATCTTTTTTCGAGATCAGGATGCGATCCGCAAAACCGACTTGTTTTTGTGCTTCTTCCTGGATATCGAGTGTTTCCATGCCGTGTTTAGCATCGACAACGGTGACCACGGCATCGAGCCGATAGTAATCAGCGATATCGTCATCCATGAAAAATGTCTGGCAGACTGGACCAGGGTTGGCCATGCCTGTGGTCTCGATGATCACGCGCTCAAATTTCAACTCGCCAGCCTGACGGCGGGTGCGTAAGTCGTTGAGTGTTCGCATCAGATCACCGCGCACCGTGCAGCAGACACAACCGTTAGACAGCTCAACGATTTCTTCTTCCTGATCGGTGACAAGCAGATCGTTATCGATGCTTTCGGGCCCGAATTCGTTTTCGATCACGGCAATACGTTTGCCGTGATACTCAGTCAGAATGCGCTTGAGTAACGTAGTTTTACCTGCACCGAGAAAACCGGTGAGGACTGTGACGGGGACCATTTCGTCCGGATTACGAGGGGAATTCATGTGCCAATCTACTTCTGAAACAGGTAAGGGTGCGAGGCACCGGGCCGTAAGCTTACGCAGCAAGGCGAACGCCGGATTACAGCACAGCCTACGACAAGGGGCAAACTTTTTAAGCTGAGGATTTCCCTAGTTACGTCTCTGTGCTAGCAATTAACAGTTTATATGGGGGCATAAAAGTGTATTTCAATAGTTTTTTTTGACGTTGAATTTTATTATTTTTATCGTAAGTTATTGTTTTATATGATTTTTAATTTTTTGTGTGGATTTTTAATTGTAATTACTTGTTTTTTTGCTAAGTTTTTCGACCTGCTCGTGGGTGTGCCGAGTCATAAGCTTTTGCCAGATGCTGAAAATCTAGCTTGGTATAGAGCTGTGTGGTCGAAATGTTGGCGTGTCCGAGCATTTCTTGCACCGCACGTAAATCCTGGGCGGATTGCAGCACATGGCTGGCAAAACTGTGGCGCAAAACGTGAGGATGAACGCTGGTCGGCATCCCTGCGAGCGTAGAGAGTTTGTTGAGTTGCAGCTGAATGACCCGTGGGCTGATTCGACGCCCGCGTGTGCCAATAAATAGTGCGACTTGATCAGAGTCTGTCGTGTGCGCCGTGATCAGCTGGGAGCGCACACTCAGCCAGATATTCATGGCAGTGATCGCTTGCGCACCAATTGGAACGCTACGGCGCTTGCCACCCTTGCCCAGAACGTGCACTTCGTGATCAGCCAGGGTGATCCAGCTGGCAGAAGTATGTGTTTTGTTTTGCGTGTATTCGATGTCCAGACTGACCAGCTCGCTTAAGCGTAGGCCACTTGAGTAAAACAGCTCAAAGATTGCACGGTCACGCAGAGAGACCGGGTCGTGTTGCGCCAGCATGGCTGGGGCATCCAGCAGCGCTTTGGTCAGGTCTACGGAAAGTGCTTTAGGCAGCGCCCGCGATGCTTTGGGCGCGCGCACGTCGGCGGCAGGGTTCGCACTCATGCCTGATTGTGGCGCCCACCACTTGTAGAAGCCGCGCCAGGCAGCTAGCATGCGCGCGAGACTGCGCGGACCGTGCCCCTGACCATGGAGCCTAGCCAAATAATGGCGGATGTTGCCATTGACCAGTTGTTCGAGACTCTTGCCCTCTGCCAGCCTGATCAACTGAACCAGATCGCGTTGATAGGCAGCCAGCGTGTGTTGGGAGTAGCGTCGATTGCGCTCAAGGTGGGCTAGCCATTGTCTGACGGCCTCGGGCAATGTCTGAGCGTCCGGGGCGGACGTAGGCAGGTCCGCAGGCATTTTTTATGCGCGGCTCAGAATGCTGGCGGGCTTAAGTCTGCAGAGGGCTGCGCTCGCAAGCGTTGCAACAGTTTCGAGAAAAGCGGTTCCCATTTCAGGATTAAAACGCTCTGCGTCATCGGAGCCAAGGACTAACAAGCCAAAGGCCGGCTCATTGGGGGCGTTACGCAGCGCAAGAATGGCTAGCGATGCTGGTTTGGCACTCAACCAGCTAACGGGAGCGAGAGACGTATCGGTACCAACGTAGGGGTGAGCCAGTGCATGGGCATAGGTATGAACGGCGGCGTCGACCGGTGCGCCAACGCCTTCTTCGGGCAACTCAAGCCCCCAGACGCGCAAAGCGACTTCCTG
>CANCRX010000159.1 GCA_947380655.1 Alcaligenaceae bacterium
AATAACCCAGAGGGCGGCACGACTTTTCGCTTTACACTGCCTTGTTCCCAGTTGCACTTGGCACCCCAGCACAATCAGTCCGAGGAGTTATCAGTATGAGCACGCCCCAAACCGCCAGTACCGTTTACATCGTGGATGACGACGAAGCCGTCCGTGATTCCTTACGCTGGTTACTCGAGGCAAACGGATATCGCGTCAGAGCCTATCCGAGTGGCGAAAGCTTTCTTGCTGACTTTAACGAACATCAACCTGGTGTGCTGATTGTCGACGTGCGTATGCCTGGCATGAGTGGTCTTGAACTCCAAGAGCATCTGATCACACGTCAGTCGACGATGCCAATCGTATTCATCACCGGTCACGGTGACGTGCCCATGGCAGTCTCGACCATGAAAAAAGGTGCGATTGATTTCCTTGAAAAACCATTCAATGAAACTGATTTGCGTGAAATCGTCACACGTATGTTTGAACAAGCCAACCATCGCCTGTCGCAGGCTCAGGCACAAAAATCACATGACGCGATGCTGGCACGACTGACCGCGCGCGAGCAACAAGTGCTTGAGCGTATTGTCGCCGGTCGTTTGAACAAACAGATCGCAGATGATCTCGGTATCAGTATCAAAACAGTCGAAGCACATCGCGCAAACATCATGGAAAAACTCCAGGTCACAACTGTGGCTGATCTGATGAAAGTCGCGCTGGCCAAGCCTGAGGTGAATGCATGACGGCAAGGCTGATTGATGGTGTCAAGCTTGCTGCATCGATTCGCGAGGAGGTCGCACAGCGTGCAGCAGCATTAACCGCGAAGGGTATTCAACCAGGTCTGGCGGTCATCGTGGTAGGTAGTGACCCTGCGTCGCAAGTGTATGTACGTAACAAAGTCGCTGCCTGCGAAAAAGCGGGTCTGCACTCGGTACTCGAAGCCTACCCTGCAACCATGACGCAAGAGGCGTTACTGGATCGCGTCAGAGCACTCAATGCCGATCCAAAGATCCACGGCATTCTGGTTCAACTCCCCTTGCCTGCCCATATCGACTCGCATCTCGTGATTGAAACGATCGCTGCAGCTAAAGACGTGGATGGCTTTCATGTCAGCAACGCCGGTCTGCTGATGACGGGCAAACCGTTATTCAGACCCTGCACGCCTTATGGTGTCATGAAAATGCTCGAGTCCGAGCACGTCGAGATTCGTGGGGCGGTCGCAGTGATTATTGGTGCCAGCAACATTGTTGGCAAGCCGATGGTGATGTTGCTGCAAAGCGCAGGCGCAACGGTCACCATCTGTAATTCAAAAACCCGCGATCTCGGCTGGCACACGCGTCACGCGGATATCGTTGTCGTCGCAACAGGTAAACCTCGTATGATTGATGGCAGCATGATCAAGCCAGGTGCGGTGGTCATCGATGTGGGTATCAACCGACTGCCTGACGGCAAACTATGCGGTGATGTGGATTTTGAGAGCGCCAAAGAAGTCGCCTCTGCCATTACCCCAGTCCCAGGTGGTGTGGGGCCCATGACGATCGCAATGTTGCTGGTCAATACAATCGAAGCTGCCGAGCGGGCTTACGCTGCAAAATAAGGAATCACATGTCCGCACTTAGCAACCCACTTCTGGTCTCGATGGACAGTCTGGTGGATTACTCCGCTGTCAAACCAGAGCACATCGCCCCTGCTATTGAGCAACTGATGGAGCATGCTCGTGCTGCGATCACAGCGGCCGCAGACCCTGCTCTTGCCGCTAACTGGGAAAGTGTGGTCGCTCCACTCGATGCAGCCTCTGAGCCGCTCTGGCGCGCCTGGTCGATCGCAGGCAATCTGAATTCTGTAGTCAACACCCCCGAACTGCGCGATGCCTATAACGCCATGCTCGGTCCGATCAGTGAGTTTTCAACCTGGATCGGATTGCACGAAGGTCTTTATAAGCAATACCAGCGACTGCATGGCGCGCCAGATTTTGCACAATGGTCACCTGCTCGCAAGCGCATCATTGAGTTGGCCTTACGCAACTTCAGGCTCAGCGGTGTAGAGCTTCAAGGTGAAGCGCGAACCCGTTATGCAGAGCTATCTGAAAAGCAGTCACAAGTCTCACAAAAGTTTTCTGAAAACGTCATGGACGCGAAAGACGGCTGGTCATTGATCATCGATGACAGCAAGCGTCTGGATGGTGTGCCTGAAGATGTTCTGAGTGCGATCAAAGTATCCGAGAGTGAAACATGGAAACTCACTCTGCAAATGCCCTGCTATTTGCCAGTGATGCAATACGCACACAACCGTGACCTGCGTCACACTCTTTACCGCGCTTATGCAACCATAGCTTCTGAGCATGGCGACGAGGCCTTTGATAACTCGGGTCTGATTGAGGAATCACTTTCCCTCAGATCCGAAGAGTCAAAACTATTAGGCTTTGAGCACTTTGCAGCACTCAGACTTGAAACAAGGATGGCGGATACTTCTGAGGAAGTGGTCAGCTTTTTACGGCAGCTTGCTGCGCGCGCTAAACCTTTTGCGGAAAAAGATCTGGCCGAGCTCAAAGCCTACGCGGCTGAAGAACTGGGTCTGAACGATCTCCAGCCTTGGGACGTCGCTTACGCCGCAGAGAAACTGCGCGAGACCCGCTATGCTTACTCTGAGGACGAGGTCAAACAATACTTCACTGAACCACGCGTTTTGCAGGGATTATTTGACGTGGTGCACACCTTGTTTGGTGTCACGCTTGAACACTGTGACGTCAATGGCTGGCATCCCGATGTGCGTGCAGCCAGAGTCGTCGGTGCGAGCGGTGAAACGCTTGGTCACCTGATGATGGATCTCTACGCACGCCCCGGTAAGCAAGGTGGTGCCTGGGTCGATAGCGAACGCAGTCGTCGTAAAGTTGGCACACACATCCAAACACCCGTAGTGTATCTGACCTGCAATTATGCCCGCGCGCAAGGTTCACGCCCTGCACTCCTGACTCATGATGACGTGATTACGCTCTTTCACGAAAGCGGTCATGCTTTACATGCATTGCTCTCCGAGGTCGATGAGCCAAGTGCTGCGGCCTTTGCCGCGGTCGAGTGGGATGCCATTGAGCTGCCTTCGCAATTCATGGAAAATTTCTGCTGGGAATGGTCAGTCTTGCAGCAGTTAACCGCACACGTCGATACGAAGGCGCCCTTGCCTCGCGATCTCTATGACCGGATGACGGCTGCGCGTAATTTCCAAAGCGGCATGCAGACCGTACGCCAGATCGAGTTTTCGTTATTCGACATTTTGCTCCACAGTCAGGACAAGGGCTTGTCTATTGCAGAGGTATTGACTCAACTTGATCAGGTGCGTGACGAAGTCTCTGTGATGCGTCCTCCTGCCTGGCATCGTTTCCCGCATAGTTTTTCGCATCTGTTCGCAGGTGGTTATGGTGCGGGTTACTACAGCTACAAATGGGCTGAGGTATTGTCGGCCGATGCATTCGAGGCATTTGAGGAAGCAGCAGAGCGTGCGGCGAAATCGGCACATGCTGCGGCCCAAACGATTACGGGTCTGCCAAGTACCGGTGCGCTCGATCGTGAAACAGGTTTGCGATTCAAAAAGGAAATTCTTGCTGTCGGTGGTGTGCGTCCTGCTGCAGAGTCGTTCGCTGCGTTTCGCGGAAGAGCTCCCCGGATGGATGCCTTGTTGCGCCATAGTGGAATGACTGAGCAGGTGAAGTGATGTTGGCGCGAGTAGAGTTGGCGCGAATGGTGTTGGCGCGATTGAAGATGGCGCAAGTGAGGATGGCGGGATTGGTTATGGGATGTATGGTGATCCAACGCATGCTGAAACGCCTCTTTACTTTCCTGAAAGCGTTTTCGTTGGCAGGTCTGCTCTTACTTAGCGCCTGCACAGAGGAACCCGCCAAATGGTCACTCTACGATGTTTCCGGTCACCTGCCTGATTTGAATTTTTCCTTACAGGCGGCTGGAAACAAGACCTTTACTCAAGATGATCTGAAAGGCAAAACCGTATTGATGTTTTTCGGTTATGCCAGCTGCCCGGACATCTGTCCGACCACGATGGCTCAGTTAAGTGAAGTCATCGCCAAGCTCGGCGATGAGGCCAAAGACGTTCGCATTATCTTTATCAGTGTCGATCCGCACCGCGACACTCCGGATATGTTGCAAGCCTATGTCGATGCGTTTAATAAAAATGCGATTGGTCTGACAGGTAAAGAAGACCAAATCCAGAATTTAGCCAG
>CANCRX010000160.1 GCA_947380655.1 Alcaligenaceae bacterium
ACTAATTGCGTCAGCAAAGACTGACGGGCTTGCTTTTTCAATAGTGACCTGACGGCATCCTCAGCAAGACTCAACGCCGTTGAGAGGTCCCTGACCCAAGGAGGATCAAAGCCGCCTTCAAGTAGACGAGGATAAATTTTTTCCCACATCAATAACTCCGGGGCATTTAGTACAACACGATGATCCGGCAGGTGCACAAAACTGCCCAACATCGAAAAATACCCCTGTTCGATACGCGCTGACATCCATGCCATAAAGATGGGCTTGGGCATATCAGGAACACTTATCCGTCTCAAACGCTCAAGAGCCAAACCTGGCTCATCTGGATCGGATAAATGAAAATCAAAAAGACTTTGCGTGAGACGTTTCAGTAAACTGTCTTCTGCGGTGTGGGTTTCTACAAACAAAGCTTGAGATAGTTGATAACGCCCAGCGATTTGAGCGGTTAACGCTTCGGATACGCTCTGAACAGATCGATTCATTGATTCAGACCACTCAGTCAGATTCAATGGATAAACGGTATGCGCCAGCAAACTGGAAACCGCCCTCAGAGCATCTTCCTGATTCAGCAGCGCAAGCTGTGCGATACGCTCAGGCTTTTTTCGATTTCGTACTGGCGGATTGATATCTAACGCTCTCGCGCCTGCCAGGGTTGTCCGCGCACTGCCATCACGCAAGACCATACGGTCGTCCCAGCAAATGGGTAATGACCTTTCCAAGACGCATTGAGCAAACACCATTTCGCCCGCAGATAGCTCGCTTGCATTGAGCAAGATGAGTCTTGCCGAAACTTGTTCGCAACCATGATGCAGTAAAACAAGCTCACCATCCCTGACGGAGCGTGAACTGTCGTCTGGCATAGTGAGCAAACAATCAATTCTTGACGTCAGGCGACTGACTTCAGGAGCAACTAACCAATCACCACGCTGAACATCACTTAACTCAACACCGGTCAGCACGATACCGCATCGGGTACCGACCTCGGCAAACTCTGCAGGGGTATTCTGCGCATGGATAGAGCGAACTTTAACGGTCCGATTCGAGCAGGCGAGTCGTAATGTTTCACCAATATTGACACGACCGGACATGACAGCCCCAGTCACCGCGACGCCCAATCCTTTGACTACAAAAACCCGATCAATTGCCAGACGAAAATAGAGTGGCTGATCCTCTGGGATAAAACGATTCAAACTGAATAGTTCGGCTTTTAACGCCTCAATACCCTCGCCATGATGTGTCGAGACGGGGAATATTTTTGGCAAACCAAAGCGCGTGCCTCCAATTTCTTCAAGTACGCTTTCACGGACCCGTGCCAGTTGCTCAGAATCAACCAGATCAGTCTTGGTGATTGCTACGGTAATCGCTGGCAATCCTAACAAATCAAGGATTCTCAGATGCTCTCGTGTCTGAGGCATGATGCCGTCATCGGCGGCAATCACTAGCAACCCATGATCCATGCCCGCAGCCCCTGCTGCCATCGTATGAACAAATTTTTCATGGCCAGGCACATCAACAAAGCCCAGCATCTCACCGTGATCAGTCGTGACATAGGCAAACCCAAGTTCGATCGTAATACCGCGGGCTTTTTCTTCGGGCAAGCGATCTGCGTCGACCCCCGTTAACGCCCTGACAAGAGAGGTTTTGCCGTGATCAATATGACCCGCGGTACCGATAATCATGCGCGACCAGCCAAGCCCATCACTGCAACGCGCATGGTAGCTAAAAATAAATCCTCACGATTGGGCTGCAAGCAGCGTAAATCAAGAATCAAATTTTTTTCATTCATACGTCCAATCACTGGCGTATCCGAGCTGCGAAGCAATCTTTCAAGGCGGATGACATTTTTTTCGCCGCTACGATCAAGTCCCGAAATCACCAGTGCAGCAGAAGGCAAGCGCTCAACCGGTAGAGAGCCAGAACCAATTTGCGACTTAACGTCGTGGCAATTAACAGATAATTTATACAGGGCTAAGTCCGGGCTAATCTGAGGGATAAACCGTAACGCTTGCTCGCGCATGTCCTCGGCCGGACGCGTCAATAAATTCAGAACAGTTAATTTGGAGGGCAAGGTCACCGGGTCACGATACAGACGCAACACGGCCTCCAGACCCGCCAGCGTAATTTTGCCCACACGCAGCGCACGCTTGAGCGGATTACGTTTGATTTTTTGAATCAGATCGCGTCGCCCCACAATAATCCCCGCCTGCGGTCCACCGAGTAATTTGTCACCACTGAAGGTCACCAAGTCCGCACCCGCTTCGATGGCTTGTCTGGGTGTAGGTTCACTCGGTAAGCCGTATTGAGCAAGATCAATCAAGGTCCCGGAGCCGAGATCAACCACAAAGGGCACGCCGTGAGCATGCGCAATCTCAGCAATTTTCTTTTCAGCAACTTCTGCCGTAAACCCTTGAACGACATAGTTACTCGTATGCACTTTCATCAATAAAGCAGTTTTGCTGGTCAGTGCCTCTTGAAAATCTTTCTCGTGGGTTCGGTTAGTGGTGCCGACTTCGACTAATTTTGCACCAGCGCGTTTCATGATGTCGGGGATACGAAAGGCTCCACCAATCTCTATGAGTTCACCACGCGAAACAACGGTTTCCTTGCGTGCGGACAAGGCGTTCAAGAGTAAAAACACCGCAGCAGCATTGTTGTTGACGACTGTTGCAGACTCAGCGCCTGTCAGTTCACACAACATTTCTTCGACAATCTCATCACGATCACCCCGCTTACCCTCGCCCAAATCATATTCAAGCGCACAAGGATCGGAGGCAGCCAACATCATTGCCTCGATCACCTCTGCAGGCATCACGGCTCGGCCAAGATTGGTATGTAATACAGTCCCCGTCAAGTTAATCACTTGCCGCATGTTTGGACGATGACGCTGATTCAGCACCCGTTCAATTTGTTGCTGCAACCATAATGCGGACAAGCATGCCTCATTACGATCATCAACAATCATCTTTCTGGCCTGATCCAGAACCACACGCAAGGCGTGCAATAATTCCTGGCGACCAAACCGCTCAATCCATTGCGCGGACTCTGGCTGGGACAACACCTTATCAACGGAAGGTAGTTTTGAGAGTAAAGCTGAAACGGGCGCACGCGCCACGCTATGGGTATTCATGTATGTATTTAATCCTTAGACTGCGCTGCACCGGTGATAAAAAATAAATTCCTGCCTGTTCTCTGGAATCCCTCTGCTGCCAGGGCAAGATCAAGGTTCAGGCTTGCGAGATCATCCGCCATGACTTCCATGGCCGGCTCTTTAGATTGAACCATGATTTTCAGATAGCCATGACAATCATCACAACACTCCCCTTGAACAAAACTTTCCCTGGTTTCTCCAAACAAAGAAACTTCTTTGGGTGAATCACAATTGGTGCAACGCGCACGTGGGCCATACCACTGAGTCGCACACAACGAGCACACCAGATAGCGATGGCCGTCGGCTTCACCCGTGCGCACAATACTTGCAACAGGGTGTGAACCACAGACTGGACACAGAGCACTTTCACCTTTATGCAAGTTCAAATAAGGTTTGAGTTGCTCAGTATTCTTGGACCACATGACCTGCAGCACCGCACCCAAAAATGGGGCAAACTCTGGAGTCACGTTTGCTTCATTTGCAGCCAGTAAATCACGGGCCTGCTGGACCAGCTCCACCGAATTGAGCTTGCGCATGCGTTCAAGAATATCTCGAACTGAAACGGGTAAATCCTCTTTTTCCAGAGTAAGACAGAGCGCCTCGAACGCAACATCCCAGTCACTGCCTGGCACCCAAGAGGTAATGGATAAAGGAGGAATACTGTGTGTCAATGCTTTCTGCGCAAGGTCCTCAGGCAAGAGCGTTTGCTCAACACTTGCAAGGCAGTGGGCTTGGGCAAGCGCTAGATTCGAGCAGAATTTCAACCAGGCGGACTGTCCGTTTAGCGTAGATAAATATTCCAGCCTCGCAGCACGATCCTTAAATAGCTGGTCTGGCTGCGCCAGTACCAATAAGGGCGTGTCATCGGTGGGCAAGCCCTGAATTTCAGCTGGTTGAAGAAACTTAACTGCGGATACCGTCATGAAATGTTCTCGAAATTCTTTAAATGAACAAGGGGAAG
>CANCRX010000161.1 GCA_947380655.1 Alcaligenaceae bacterium
ATTATAATGTCCCCCATGCCAAGACTGACTGCTGCCACAACGCGACCTTCGCGCACCACTCGAAACACCCGAAATGGGCCCTCTGCTTTCCAGACAAAGCTGGTGTATGTCCTGCGCGAGGCGCGGTGGATCCTGTTCGCCGGTCTGGCCGCTTGGCTGACATTGGTGCTATTTACCTGGAGTCCCACGGATCCTGGCTGGTCTCATTCCTCACGATCTGCTGTGCTGCATAACCGAGGTGGTCTGGTTGGGGCATATCTGGCCGATATCTTGTTGTATTTATTCGGGTTTTCTGCGTGGTGGTGGGTTGTTTTACTGCTAAATCGCGTGCGTGCAGGGTATTTACGCCTCGCTAACCAGATTCGTGCCCGCGGTGAACCTGAAACACTTGCCCGTGTTCAGTGGGAACAAGGAATTGGCTTTGTGATGGCCCTGATGGGCTCGGTTGGGCTGGAAGCCTACCGGCTCGCGTCCTTTGGTACGCAGTTGCCCAGTCGAACGGATACCTCTGGAGGCGCAGGTGGGGTGATTGGACAAGCCTGGTCTGGATTTCTCTCCCAGGCGGTTGGGTTTTCACTCAGCACGCTGATTCTGCTCGGATTGATCGCGGTTGGAACCAGTCTGTTTTTTGGTTTTTCATGGATGAATCTTGCTGAGCGGGTCGGCGGCTGGCTTGAAATCCTGATGCTCAAACTGAAAGACTTGCGTGGCGCACGCCAGGATCGACGCGCAGGTGAGGTGGCGATGGCCGTCAGACATGAGCAAGTCGAAGCCAAGCACGAAAAAATCGTGCATGAGCAGCCTGTACGCATCGAGCCTTCTGTTGTGGTGGTGCAAAAATCCGAGAGGATGCAAAAAGAAATGCAGCAGACGCTCTTTATTGATCCTGCAAAAGAGGGGCAGAGCCAGTTACCGGAGTTAAGTCTGCTCGATCCTGCGCCTCCTGCGTTTGAGACCGTTTCTGCAGAAACCATCGAATTCACTTCTCGTCTGATTGAAAAGAAACTCGCTGATTTTGGTGTGGAAGTGCAGGTTGTTGCCGCGCAGGCCGGTCCTGTCATTACGCGTTACGAGATCGAGCCTGCGACGGGAGTGAAAGGCAGCCAGATTGTCAATCTGGCCAAGGATCTTGCGCGTGCGCTCAGTCTGGTCAGTATCCGTGTGGTCGAAACAATTCCTGGCAAAAATCTGATGGGTTTTGAATTGCCCAACCCGCGTCGTCAGGTCGTTAAACTCTCCGAAATCCTTGGCTCGCAAACCTATCACTCCAGTCATTCCGTTGTGACGATGGCTCTGGGTAAAGATATCGCGGGCAATCCTGTGGTGGCGGATCTGGCCAAAATGCCGCACTTGCTGGTGGCAGGTACGACAGGCTCAGGAAAGTCAGTAGGTATTAATGCGATGATCCTGTCGTTGCTCTATAAAGCCGACTCCTCACAAACGCGTCTGATTCTGATTGATCCGAAAATGCTCGAAATGAGTGTGTACGAGGGGATCCCGCATTTGCTGGCGCCCGTTGTGACAGATATGCGCCAGGCTGCCAACGCGCTGAACTGGTGTGTGGGTGAAATGGAAAAACGCTACCGCCTGATGAGCAAGATGGGCGTGCGAAATCTGACCGGTTTCAACACGAAAATTCGCGATGCGATTAAGCGTGAAGAGCCCATACCCAATCCGTTTTCACTGACACCTGATCAGCCTGAGCCTCTAAAAGAATTACCCACGATTGTGGTGGTGATCGATGAGCTCGCCGACTTGATGATGGTGGTTGGTAAAAAGATTGAGGAACTGATTGCGCGACTGGCACAAAAAGCACGCGCAGCTGGCATTCATCTGATTCTGGCGACTCAGCGCCCTAGCGTTGATGTCATTACTGGTTTGATCAAAGCAAATATTCCAACACGCATCGCTTTCCAGGTTTCTTCCAAAATTGATTCACGTACGATTCTGGATCAAATGGGGGCCGAGGCGTTACTGGGTCAGGGCGATATGCTTTACATGCCTCCTGGCACGGGGTTGCCTGTACGTGTGCACGGTGCTTTTGTGACGGACGAGGAAGTTCACCGCGTGGTCGAGTCGCTCAAGGCACAGGGCGAGCCTGATTACATTGAGGGCTTGCTCGAGGGTGGTGTAGAAGGCGAAACAGGTGAGGGGGTCAGTAGCGTGACAGGTATGGCTGATGCGGAATCCGATCCTATGTATGATCAGGCCGTAGAAATCGTGCTTAAGCATCGCCGCGCTTCGATTTCACTGGTCCAGCGGCATTTGCGTATTGGATACAACCGGGCAGCAAGACTACTGGAACAAATGGAAAACTCCGGTCTGGTATCAACCATGCAATCAAATGGTAATCGCGAAATTCTGGCCCCTAAAGTCGCACACACTGAGGAATGACGCACATGCGCAGCTTACGTGTACTACTGGTATTGCTGAGCATGTGTGTAAGCAGTTCCGTTCTGGCTGCAAGTGCACAGGATCAACTTAAAAGTTTCGTGCAACAGGTCCAGTCAGCGACGGGCTCTTTTTTGCAAACGGTTGTTGGACCTCAGGGTCAGACACGTCGGCCGCAAAGCGGACAGTTTTCTTTCGAGCGTCCCGGTCGTTTTAAATGGGATGTCGTTTCTCCATACGCCCAGTTGATTTTGTCTGATGCGCAGCAAGTATTTCAGTTTGATCCTGATTTGAATCAGGTCACGGTCAGAAAGGTTGACCAGGCGATCGGTGCTTCCCCCGCGGCCATTCTTTTCGGTACGGGTGAGTTGGATAAAGTTTTTGTAGTCACCGCGCAGCCCGACCGTGATGGTATCGCCTGGCTGAGAGCGAAGCCTCGCAACGGTGACGCGGGTTTTGTTCATTTGGATCTTGGTATGAGTGAGGGCTTGCCAGTGCGGGTGGTGCTGCTCGATGCGTTTGGGCAAACAACACGTGTAGAACTCTCTGGAATCCAGCGTAACCCTGCATTGCCAGCGTCTACGTTTCAGTTTGTAGCGCCTGCGGGTGCTGATGTCGTACGCATGCAGTAAATGCATGACTGACTTATTTAAAACCAAACCGATCCCGCCTCTTGCTGAGGCGTTGAGGCCTAATACGCTTGACGAGGTCATTGGTCAGCGGCATTTGCTCGGACCAGGCAAACCGTTGCGTGTGGCCTTTGAGTCCGGCCGACCTCACTCGATGTTGCTGTGGGGACCTCCCGGGGTGGGTAAAACTACGTTGGCTCGCTTGACAGCAAACGCCTTTGATTGCGCATTTATCGCGATCTCTGCGGTCTTTGCTGGCGTCAAGGAAATCCGGGCTGCAATGGAGGAAGCCCAGCATACGCTGAATCAACATCGTCGCCGTACCTTGCTGTTTGTGGATGAGATTCATCGGTTTAATAAGGCCCAGCAGGATGCCTTGTTGCCCTTTGTTGAGTCGGGTCTGGTGACCTTTATCGGTGCGACGACGGAAAACCCCTCCTTTGAAGTCAACTCTGCTTTGCTCTCGCGCGCTCAGGTCTACGTACTGGAGTCGCTCAATGAGGAGGAAATGCATGAGCTGCTCGCGCGAGCGCAAAGTAAAGTGTTGCGCGATTTAACGTTTGAGGATGCCGCAGTGGATACGCTGGTCGGCTATGCCGATGGGGATGCGCGCCGCTTTCTTAATTTGCTCGAGCAGGCTGCAAGCGCAGCGCAGGCTTCCAATAGTCTGGTGGTCGATACGTCCTTAGTTGAAAATGCCTTGAGCATGAACGCCCGAAGGTTTGATAAAGGCGGCGATAATTTTTATGACCAGATTTCAGCCTTGCATAAATCTGTGCGCGGCTCCAACCCTGATGCGGCACTGTATTGGCTGACTCGGATGCTTGATGGAGGCGCCGATCCGAAATATCTCTCACGACGCATCGTACGCATGGCTTGGGAGGATATTGGTTTGGCTGACCCTCGCGCGATGCAGATCGCCAATGATGCGGCACTGACCTATGAGCGCCTGGGCTCGCCTGAAGGGGAGTTGGCCTTGGGGCAGGCGGTGATTTACCTGTCGATTGCGGCCAAAAGTAATGCTGGCTACATGGCGTATAACCAGGCAGTTGC
>CANCRX010000162.1 GCA_947380655.1 Alcaligenaceae bacterium
ATTGAGCGTTGGGGCTCAGGCCATACTGACTCAATCGTAACCACTGACATAGCCAGTGCTCAGCAGTTTCAGCGTGAAGTCGACTCCAGTTCAGTCTATGTCAATCTGCCTACCTGCTTTGCCGATGGCTTTGAATATGGACTCGGTGCGGAGATCGGAATTTCCACCAATCGTTTGCATGCCCGCGGTCCAGTTGGCCTCGAAGGACTGACCACCTTGAAATGGGTCTTGCAGGGTAATGGCCAGATCAGAGGCTGAGGTATTTAAAAATGCTCTGGATTAAAGCGTTTCATATCGTATTTGTGGCTTCCTGGTTTGCCGGACTTTTTTACCTGCCTCGCATTTATGTGAATATGGCGCAGGAATCTGATCCTGCGGTGCTGACCAGACTGGCCGGTATGGCCAGGCGCCTATACCGGTTCATGACCATCCTTGCTGTACCCGCTTTACTGCTTGGGCTATGGCTGTATATCCAGTACGGCATCGGTCGTGGTCCAGGTAGTGGCTGGATGCATGCAAAATTATTTTTTGTGTTGCTAATCCTTGGCTACCATCATGGCTGCGGTGTGCTGCTGCGCAAATTCGAACAAGGCGCCAATCGGCGCTCTCATGTTTTTTATCGCTGGTTCAACGAAGTCCCCGTGTTGATGCTGGTTGCTGTGACGGTGCTGGTTGTCGTCAAGCCTTTCTGATAGGTTTATATGTCTGAGCAGGATTCCGGTCGCAAGACCCTGTCGATCAAACCACGCGCCAAAGCGGCTGCGAGTCCATCGCCTCAAGAAAAACCCCGTACGCGCATCGGCGCCCGGGCGCGCAAGGTTGCGCAGATCACACATGAAAAAGTAAAAGTTGCTCGCAAGGCTGAAATTGCAAATCCTGAATCCAGCCCTGCTCAGGATTCAGAACACTACGACCGACCCAGGCGCGAGGGCCGCCCTGCAACACCTCGGACTGGCAGCGATGATCCGCGCCGGACAACGCGTCAACCTAGTGCGCGCGTCCCTTCGTCTAAAGGGGTTCAGTCAAAGAGTGCGCGTCCATCAAATTATGAACGTCGTGAAGACCGCGCACCCCGTCAGGATTCTAGTTACGAGCGCCCCACCCCGCCTTCTGCTCCACGCATGTCCTCGTATGACGATGAAATCCCTGCGGCAAGCTGGGACGACATGTTTGAAGAAGATGACGGCGCACAAAGCACGTCTGCTGAGCCCTCCTCACAACATGACGAGACGCCGCGTATCGCGCACGCGAGTTTTTCGGGTGCACCGCGCATCATTCACGATGCAGAAATTTTTGCCATCTTTGCACCCTGTCCGGTTGGTCTCGAAGAAGCCCTCGCGGCCGAACTCGCTGCCCTCGGTTATGACAATGTCCAGCCAACCCGTGCGGGCTGTCATTTCGAAGCGGACTGGTGGGGCGTGCAGCGCGCCAACCTTTACTCACGACTCGCCACACGGATTCTGGTCCGTCTCGGACAGGCTCCAGTGCAGCGCGAGGATGACATCCTTGAGCTCGCCCAGTCGATCGCCTGGGAACGCTGGTTTGGTCCTGAGCACACTCTGCGCGTCGACACCTCTGCGGTACGCAGTCCGATG
Source organism: Alcaligenaceae bacterium (assembly GCA_947380655.1). Classification (GTDB taxonomy): domain Bacteria; phylum Pseudomonadota; class Gammaproteobacteria; order Burkholderiales; family Burkholderiaceae_B; genus Zwartia. Next base: position 1,596 of record CANCRX010000162.1, read on the forward strand.
CAAAGTTTGCAGTATTGCAATCTGCGCGCGAAGGACGGTATCTGTGACAGGCTGCGTGAACTCGAAGGCGCGCGCCCATCCATCGATACGGTACGTCCAGATGCCCGTGTGCATCTGTTTCTTTCTGCCGATACCGCAACGCTATATCTGGACACCTCAGGCGAGTCACTGTTTAAGCGCGGCTGGCGCTTCGACAAAGGCGATGCACCGTTACGTGAAAACCTCGCTGCCGGCATCCTGGCACTTTCTGGCTGGGATCCTGCAGGTGCCTTGATCGATCCCTTTTGCGGCAGCGGCACGATCCTGATCGAAGCCGCGTGGATCGCCTTAGGTGTGCCACCTGGCATTACGCGCCCCTTTGGTTTTGAACGTCTGCGCGATCATCAGCCACGCCGCTGGGAAGACCTCAAAGAAGAGGCGACCTCACGTATTCTGCCTGGTCTTGAAGCCCCCCTGGTTGGCATCGATGCTGATCCGATGGCGATCGAAGCAGCACAACGCAATGCTGAACGGGCATTTCTGACTGAAGATACGATTCATTTTGAGCTTGGCGATGCACGTGATGCCGTCGCACCCGCAGCGACAGGCTGGATGGTCACCAACCCACCCTATGGGGAACGGCTAGACGAAGAGGATCTGGAGTTCTGGCGGGAGTGGTCTTCTAATTTGAAAAAGGAGTTTGCTGGCTGGCAGGTCAATATCATCACTTCCGATCTGGATCTGCCAAAACACTTGCGCTTGAAAGCCAATCGTCGCACGCCGATCTTTAATGGAGCGCTTGATTGCCGATTATTTAATTTCGAGCTGGTAGCGGATAGTTATCGAAGCTAAAACGTTGCCGCAACGCAACATCCTTATGATTTGATGCATATTTTCAACGAATATAGGGTTATCCCTATATTCGATTTGCATGATTGCGGGTTTTCCCTAATAATAGGGTTATCCCTAACCCGCACAGGAAATTATCATGCAAATCAACAACACCAGCCGTTTGACCGACTCCCTTGAACGCGAACTCCTTGCCCATGCAATGGAAGAGCAGTTCCGCCCCCATCCAATCCGTGCAGTGGGCAAACTGTTTAATGGCCTCGTGTCATTTACCGCAGCTGCCCGCGCAAAGACAAAAATGGGTCAGATGATCTAAATCTAAGAGACTGGCGAGTGGTAGGTAAAGTGCGGGATAATACCCGCATGAAATCATCCTCTGTGCCCACGAGCCCTTCTCCTACACACGTGCCCGCTGCTCCGCGGGCACGTCGCTTTGCTTCAATGATGTACGAGGGCGTCCTGCTGTTTGGGGTAGTTTTCCTCGCTGATTACCTGTTTGACACTCTGACGCAAAGCAAACACGCCTTAATGCTGCGTCACACCAGACAAATATGGTTATTTATCGCCATGGGTCTGTATTTCATTGCCTGCTGGGCCCGAAGCGGTCAAACCCTTCCCATGAAAGCCTGGAATATCAGCCTGCAAAGCGCAGATGGCTCGCGTCCACGCTTATCCCAGCTCTTGATCCGCTACACCACGATGTGGATGCTGCCCGTATGCGGCGCTTTGCTCGTCTGGGGGCTGTCATTGCTGACTCACTGGCCCTCGACGTTAATGTTTATCGTTCTGGCGCCTTTTACTGTTTTTATCCCAACCTGGTTTACCCCTGAACAGCAGTTTTTGCACGATCTAGTTGCTAAGACCCGACTTGTGAATACCGGTAAAAACCCTTAAGTGTTGCTTACAAACACAAGGGTGTATTGCACTTAGTCTCTGGCTGAGCGATGCTAGTGGATTATAAAAAAGCTAAAAACAACTGCATCCGGTATGGTCGACCAATATTCGTCCCTGTACGACTCGTTTCGCTGGCTTGTCCCGACCCATTTCAATATCGGTCAGGAGTGTTGTCATCGCTGGGCAAATAGCTCAGTCGATGCAAGACGCATTGCTCTTTTTTACGAAACACAGTCAGGCGCGCGTGAAATCTGGACCTATGAGCGTCTGGCAAATACTGCAAATCAGTTGGCAAATGGTTTAACCCGCATGGGTATCAAACCAGGCGACCGGGTGGCGCTGATTACCGCGCAGCGACCCGAGGCCTTAGTGGCTCACATTGCCTGCTATAGCGTGGGTGCGGTGATTGTGCCCTTTACGCCCAACACCACAACCGCTGTGCTGGAACAACGTTTACGTGATGCTGAGG
>CANCRX010000163.1 GCA_947380655.1 Alcaligenaceae bacterium
GAGTGTTTCACGCAAACGTGCTGCAGCGGCGACTTCGATAATCTGGCGGGATTCATTGTCATGTAACGCACCACGCCTCTTAAGCGTGCGCGCAATGACGAAGACCTGATCGTGACGATTGAGCTGACGATAGGCACGCAATAACAACCGTAGGGTATGGACGTGACGGGCGCCAGCCTGCTGCAATGGCAATAATTCATCCAAGGCTTGCTGGGATAGGCCCTGCTCGAGATACAAATCCGCAGCCGCTGCAGCCACGGCCTCTTTCAGAGGAACATCCACCTGACCGGCTTTCTCACGCGCCGTGGACAATAGCTGATCGCGCCGTGCGTACTCACCCATTGCATGGGCTGCGCGCGCAGCGGATAACGCGGCGAGCACCTGACGATTCGAGTCTTGCGAGCGGTCGAGTAACTTGGTTAAATCTTTTTCAGCATGCGAATAACGACCTTCGAGTAACTCGGTCCAGCCCTGCTCCAGCAACTCATGATCACGTTTAACTACACGGCGCTGATTCCAGTTGCGAATACGTTCCGGGATCCCTGTAAACCAGGCAAGAAATCTGATCAGAATATAGAGTGCGACAAAACCGCAAACTAGAACGAGCACCGCAAAGGCAAGCGACACCTGGATACGCCAGGTATTGATCAAAATCAGCACGTTGCCGCTATTTTCACGCAACAGCACCGCGAGCACGACAGCCAGCGTAAAAAGCAGCAGGGTCCAGAACCAGGTGCGCATGCTCAGTTCCCGTTTTTATTGGAAGTCGTTTCTGACAAGCGCACCGCCTCAAGCGCCGTAATACTATCGACGATATCAGGCAGTGACAACGACACAGGAATCGCTGCGAGTTCTTTGACCAGACGCGTTGCCGCAATCGTATCGACTGATTTAGGATCAAACCGCTCAAGTAAGGAAGACTCAACAGCGGTCAGTTCTGTGCGCCAGATACTGGGTTGATGCATCAGCAAAGCCATTTGCGCAGTCAGCAAGCGCGTACGTAAATTAGCGCGTAACTGTGCACCCTGCTCCGGTGACATGAGCAAAGCATTGGCATCACTGACGCGTTGAATACTGACCACTGCAGATAACTCACGCGCGAGTGCTGAGGCAACATTTTTTGATGTCTGCTTGAGCCACACCACACTACCATCCCAGGCCTGGCTCCACCACTGCAACTGAGTGATTGACGAAACAGGGCTGGTTTCTGTAGTGCTAGCGGACGAGGTGGCTGAGGAAGACTGGGGTTGAGCCGCAACAACGTTCTGAGACGTAGGTTGAGAACCAACAGGCGCCACAATATCCGCAATGCGCGGCGCGGCAGCATCAGGCACAAGCAAAGGCGCTCGCGCAACCAGGCTCATCAGGTTATCCAGGCGAGCGGAGATCACCGGCACATCGATCAGCGGCTGCGCGCGCAGACGATCCAGATCGGTATTAATCGCACGCTGGACACCAGAAAATGCTGGACGATCGGCACGGATCAGGGTTGAAAGTGCTGTCTCCAGGGCCATGATGGCATTATTGACATTACCGGCCAGGCGTAATTGCTGGCTGGTCAGCGTCAATAAACGCTCAATATCATTGGCAAGCATGGTGTCTTCCATGCCTTTGTTGAAAGTTTCCCAGGCCGACTCAAGCGCCGCAAATTGATTTTGCGATTCACGCAACGACAGTTCAAGCTGAGCGATACGCGACGCATGGGATTCTGCCAGCGCGAGTGCTTGTTTGGATTCGCGCTGTACTTGTGCGAGCGCAGTCGTAAAGGTCTGGACCTGAGTCGCGACTTCGCGGCCGGTCGTTGTAAATCGCTTTTGCTGGAACCAGGCTCCGACAGCCAGGACAACCACCACAAGAAGCAGCACGATGGAAAGCGTAACCGACCAGGATTGCCCCGCCCGAGTTTTGCGGGTTTTAACGGGCAAGTCAGTCGCGGCCGATGCGGCAGTCGAAGCAGGAATGTGATTTTCAGTCATAGCTCAATTGTAGTCGTTGACCTTTGAAAACGGTGCAAACTGGGCGTGCTGATAATAATTATGATTAATTCTGGTGCGAATTTTGTCTGATTTTTTCAAAACTCGACACAAGAGAGGGCAGATCGCCGCGAGACACCTCTATCTGTGCCTCAATTTGATTCTCAGCAGGTTTGATAGCTGCTGTAGTCTTGACGAATCGTGCCAAGTCTTTGCGCAACACGTCCACTAGTCTGGGGTGCGTCACGATATAGCGGCATGAAAGCGCCCAGGATGACAGACCAGCTTGCTCTATTTGCTGCAGCACAGACTCAATCCCATGGGGGCTTGTCAACAGCCAAACAACACTCGTCTGATCATTCGCCCATTTTAAAAACTGAGTATTCAGAGCGGGCGACCATGTTGCAAGTTCACGACAATACACAACATGTATTTGTACCGAAACACCCTGAGAGACAAACTGATCAGCCAACCAGTCTCGGCCATCCTGCCCGCGCAGTACTAAAACACGCTCAGGCATGGGGCCACGAGCAGTGATGACACGCCACAGAGACTCTGAATCTTGAATGTCATTGGCAGCAGGATGTAAAACCTGAACGGAAGCGCCAAAGGCTTCGCGAACATGTTGTGCCGTTGTCAGGCCGACACATGCTGCCATCGTTGATACAGGCCAGGGGCCACTCCCCGCCCATTGGTTCGCGTAACCTGCGACCGCATTGCCACTGACAAAAACCACCAGATCAAAATCGGCAGGATTGGGTAAGCGCTCCCCATTCTCTAAGGCACGATGCGTGATCTGCAACGCAGGTGCCGTACGAACAGCCCAACCCACCTGGGTTAAAGCCTGCTCAAGTTGCCCATTGAGCCCATCGGGGCGCGTCAACACGGCAATAGGCTGCGTAGGCATTGTGAATGAGAAATTAAGGCTGACTGGCTAAAGCAGAGAGGATGACGCCAGCACCTTGCGCCATCAACTGCTCGGCTACCTGAAGCCCGAGCGTCTGCGCCTCAGGAATCAAGCCAAAGGCCTGAGCACGATAAATCGTTTTACCATCCGGACTCGCCACCAGTGCCCGGATATGAATGTTATAGACATCCACTTCTGCAAACGCAGCCAGAGGCACCTGGCACGACCCACCCAGCGCACGCGACACGGCGCGCTCAGCCAAGGCACAGGCAGTCGTTGCATGACAGGACAAGGGAGTGAGCAACTCCAGTAAATCTGAGCGCTTCTGCAAGATCTCAATGCCAAGTGCGCCTTGCCCCGCAGCGGGCAATGAGTCCTCTACTGAAATATGCGAGCGAATCCGATGCTCCAGTCCCAGACGTTCGAGCCCCGCCACAGCGAGAATAATCGCAGCATACTGACCACTATCTAATTTACCCAGACGCGTATCAAGATTACCGCGCAAGGGTTCAATTTTTAAATGTGGAAAGCGCGCACGCAATTGCGCCTCGCGACGCAAGCTAGAGGTACCCACCACGGCACCCGCGGGCAAATCATCAAGCGTTGCAAAATCATTTGATACAAAGGCGTCCCGACAATCGGCACGCTCCATAATGGTCGACAACTCAAACGGTGCCTGCATGTCAACCGGCACATCTTTCAACGAATGCACAGCCAGATCTGCGCGGCCATCGAGCAATGCGTTTTCGAGTTCTTTGACAAACAAGCCCTTGCCACCGACTTTGGACAGACTGCGATCAAGGATTTCATCACCGCGGGTACTGAGCTTAAGCAGCTCGACTTGCATGCCCGGATAGATCTCCAT
>CANCRX010000164.1 GCA_947380655.1 Alcaligenaceae bacterium
CATGCTGAAACAGATCCACCGGGCAATAAAGGTACGCTGGTGACTCCACAGACCGATATTGATCGGGTGGTCAGGATCGCTGCGAAACAGAAAAAATTCTCGATGCTGCATTGCTCAGGCGATCGTGCGATGGATATGGGTTTGACCGCGATTGAAAAGCTGATGTATTCAAACAAAGGAAATACGCTTGCGAGGATCGAGCATTTTGGTATGTTTCAAATGAAAGCGTCGCAACTCGAGCGGGCTCGAAAATTAAAACCCCGCGGGCTGCATATTTCAATCCAACCGACCTGGTTGCTGGAGCTCGTGAAAGCTGATTTTGAAAACATGCCTGCCGCAGTGGCCAAAACCGGCTTTCAGTTTCGCAAGATGATCGATGCTGGACTCGAGCCTGCAGCAGGCACCGATATGACAGGTATTTATATGGGCAATATCAATCCCTTTACCGCGATGTACGCTAGCGTGACACGCAATTCTGATCGTGGTGTCTTTCAACCCGAGCAAGCAGTCAGTGTGACCGAGGCACTCAGTATGTGGACGATCTGGGCCGCGCGATCGATTGGGGAATCAAAGCTCAAAGGTTCACTGGAGATCGGAAAATATGCAGATATGGTTGTGCTGTCCGACGATATCTTTGCAATCGCGCCAGACAAGATCAAGGATCTAACCGTCGCCAGCACTATTGTGAATGGCGAGATTGTTTATTCCCGAATACCGATCTGAGAGCTAAAAATTCAGCACGCGTGAAGGCGCTAAGGCACTTCTATTTCACGGCAATAAAAAAGATCAAATCGGCTTGGGATCTGAAACCAGATCACCAAGGCCCTGCATGACTTGCCACAACCTGATATCACGCTCCCGTTGTAGTGTTAGGGTGGAGCGCCCCTGGTAATCATAAAATCCCTTGCCGGTCGTCACACCTAGATGCCCATCGTCTACGAGTGTTTTTAAAATACTAGGTTCAGGATCAACGGGCGCATCGATAAAATCCGTATCCTGCAGGTTACGCAAACTCAAATTCAGACCCGTATAGTCGCAACGCTGCACCACACCGAGCACTTGCATGCGTGGCGCCAGGCTCGTGCGTACCGCGAGATCCAGATCCTCTGCGCTGATCACGCCACTTTCCAGTAGATAAAAGACCTCACGACCTAAGATGCGTTGCAGACGATTGATGACAAAACCATTCACGAATTTATTGAGTTTGACTGGGGTTTTGCCAAGCGCTTTGAGCAGACTAACTGTCTCGTCAACCAGACCGTTCTTTGTGCAAGGATCACCCACCACTTCTACTAGCGGAACAATGTGAGGGGGAGCAAACCAATGCGCGACGACAAGACGCTCGCGCATACCTGACTCGGCTAGAGAGAACACATCCAGTGTTGAGGTGTTACTCCAGACTACAGTGTCCGGGTTGCAGAGTTTTTGTACGCGTAGGTAGACTTCCTTTTTAATTGCTTTGTTTTCAGTAACGGCTTCAATGACTAGATTTGCACGTTTCAGGGCATCGTCGCTACCTATATTGCCAGTGGTACGCGCGAGAGAGGCAAGCGCCAATTCTTTTGTAATCAAACCTAGCTCAACTTTAAGCTGGAGACTCTCTTTGAGTGAAGCAAGACCTTTCTTTAAAGCGTGCGCGTTGAGCTCGCATAAGTCAACGTCAAACCCAGCCTCTGCAAACACTTGAGTAATGCCAGGCCCCATGACACCACCGCCCAATACAGCAACACGACTCGTGCCTGGGGTAAACGCTTTCCCGCCTAGCGTGAGTTGAGTAAATGTCTGGGCTGTTTCATTCTTAGAAATATTTGGAAATGTCGTATTCATCATTTTTGTGTTTCTTTAGAAAGCCGTTCGATGATTGTTTTTTCTTGAGCAAACGTTTTAACAGCATAAGCCGCATACTCTTTGTGGTCACGGTAACTTAATTCAATACCGAGTGTCGCCATCGACTCTTTAAACTTTGGATCTTGTAGAGTGGTCGCAATCGCCTTATCCAGTTTTTCAATAATGCTGGAGGGCAAACCTGCTGGCCCTGCGATACCTAGTGGTGAATGCATGACGACCGGATATCCAGCCTCTTGTAGTGTTGGAGCATCTTGAAAATCTGCAGGACGCTTGTCACCAACGGTCGCGAGGACACGCACCTTGCCAGACTTCACAAAAGGCAACACCGTACTTGTCGAGGCGACAACCTGAACATGGCCACCAAATAATGCCGTAAGGCCTTCAGCGTCGCCTTTATACGGAATAAACGTCCATTCAATACCAGCGATACGGCCTATTTCAACCATAGAGAGATGGTTGCTGCTGTATTGCGCTGAACCTGAGTAAGAAAATTTACCAGGATTGGCCTTGGCATCTTCGACTAGTTCATTAATGGTTTTCCATTTTGCCTCAGCCATGACGGCAATCGCATAGGTGTAGTTGGAAACCGTAGCGATATAGCTTAAATCTTTTAGTGGATCGTAGGTTACCGTTTGTAGGTAGGGCTGTCTAAACACACTGATTGGCAACATTGTCAGACTGTAGCCGTCAGGTTTTGTGCGAGCCATTTGTGCTGCGCCGAGTGTGCCGCCAGCGCCAGGCTTGAACTCAATGATCACAGGTTGTTTGAGTTGTTTACTCATTCCTTCACCGAGTGCGCGTGCCAGTTGATCCGTACTACCGCCAGGCCCATACGGGACAATCAGTGAAATAGGTTTGTTTGGATATTGATCCTGAGCTTGAATGCTTTGTCCAGTAAGTGTTAGCAAGCAAACAAGGAAGCTCTGTACAAAGGTATTTGTAATATTTAAAGGTTTCATTTTGTCTCACTCCTGAATTACTTATATTTTTTTATGATTTTTACTCATTGCTTCTTAACACTAGTTAACCAAACTGATAGCCAGAAAGAGGCACCTCAAGAACCTTGTCGGTAAATACACATTTGCCTGCATCATTGCCTGCCGCGCCTGCGACTACCATCAATGGCAGTAAATGCTCTTCCTGACGGGGAGGATGTGCCAGGCGAGCAGAGGGTGCGAGTGCCCAGGCGGATAGCTCTTCGTAGCGCTGCGCAGCGGGTAGAGCAATAGTCTGCGCCAGCCATGAATCAAATTCTGTTGCTGGTGCGTTCGAGGCCGGATTCCCATAGCCACGCATGTTGTGATAACTCATACCGCTGCCTACAATCAAAACATCCTGATCGCGAAGTGATTCAAGCGCTCGCCCGGCATCAAGATGCGCTTGAGGATCCAGATCATTTCGAAGTGATAACTGCACCACTGGAATGTTCGCCTTAGGGAACATCATCATCAGAGGGATAAACATCCCGTGATCAAAGCCACGCTGGATATTTACGCTGCCTGTCAATGTTGCTTTTTCAATAAGGGCTGAAATTTCAGAAGCAAGTGCTGGTGCACCAGGCGCTGGATATTTCAGATCATAGGTATGAGGAGGAAAGCCACTGTAATCAAAAATCATCCCAGGCTGCGCGCCTCCCGTGGCAACAAATCCAGATTCTAGCCAGTGAGCAGAAATCATCAGGATGGCTTTGGGCTGCCTGGGCAAGGTTGCAGCAATACCTTGCAGATACGCTCCCATCTTTGTCCATGCATCGCGCGGACTCCAGTCCATAAAGAAACAGGGACCTGCGCCGTGCGGCACAAAGATGGTTGGCATGCGGGTCGAGGAGGGTGCTGCGGTGCTTTGGCTAGACATGATGCGGTCTCGATAAA
>CANCRX010000165.1 GCA_947380655.1 Alcaligenaceae bacterium
TTACAAAAAAAACTGTATTTATTTTTTTGCTGCTAATAATGTTTAGTGCTTATCCAAATTTAAGATCATGGCTATTAATAAGTTATTTTAATGGTATTGAAATGAGTGATAAGAATAGACAAAATAAAAATATTAATAAATTTATTTCAAGCTGCCTAATAACTACAAAAGTTTATGCGGATAATCCATGGAATTTTGATTTGGTATTCGAAAGTAAGGTATTATGGTTGCCGAGAAAGATTCTCTTTAATACCGGCAAAGTTAATAATAATTACATAAATGATATACAAAAATTGATTACTAATGCCGAATTAATCATAATAGAAAATGCCAATGCTGATGCTGATTTAATAATTCATATTGAAAATTTGAATTCATTCGTTAAGATTTATGCTGACACCGATGGGTTGGTATATGCGAATACAGCCCTAGATACTGTTCGTTGTGACTTAGACAATCGTTTAATTCATCCTAAAAAGGAATAGCTAGGGACTTAACATCGTTACAATTCAAACTTGATATTTCTAGTTCATGGGACATTCAGCGTGACAGTTTCTCAAGCATACAAAGACAAAACCATCTTAATTACGGGTGGTGCTGGTGCAATTGGTAGCAACCTCTCGCGAGCACTGGCCCTCGCGGGCGCTGCCAAGGTCATTATTTTGGATGATCTGTCGGCCTCCTATGAGTGGAATATCCCCAATTTATCCAATGTGCTGTTTGTCAAAGGCAGCATTACCAATGATATAGATCTAAAACGTGTTTTTCACGAAAAACCCGACTATATCTTTCATCTTGCTGCCTTTTTCGCAAACCAGAACTCAGTCGACTATCCAGAAAAAGATTTATTGGTCAGCCAGCTTGGCACAATCAAAATGCTTGAATATGCAGTTCTTCAGAGCGGGCTGAAACGTTTCGTTTATGCCGGTTCAGGCTGCGCCATTTATGGCGCGCAGGCTCCGCTGCCTCTGAAAGAGGAATTCATGTCGATGCACCTTACGACGCCCTATCAAATTTCCAAGATGGCGGGTGAGCTGTATTGCAATTTCTACTGGCACCACTATGGCTTGCCAGTCGTTAAAACACGCTTCTTCAATTCTTACGGCCCAGGCGAAGTTCCTGGACAGTATCGCAACGTCATTCCAAATTTTATTTATTGGGCTATGAAAGGTCAGCCTCTGCCCATTACAGGTGATGGGAAAATGACGCGCGATTTCACCTACGTGGATGACATCGTCGATGCTCTGCTGCGTGCCGGAACGTCCGAGGCAGCTATTGGTGCAGAAATGAATATCGCTTCTGCCCGCGAAATCGAAATTGTTGAAATGGCAAACGTTGTTAACGAACTGACGGGTAATAAAGCTGGCCTGCTCATTACTGAGCGTCGCAAGTGGGATACCAAATCACGACTGTTAGCGAGTGTTGACCGAGCCAAGGAGCTGCTTGGCTACGATCCTAAGACCACTTTCGAAGATGGCATTCGCAACACGATTAAGTGGTTTGAGCAAAACTGGGATGCGATCAAGCGTGATGCTGAGTTTCCGCCCGGAATGTCTTCTGCAGTAAAAAATTACGTCCTGCATCAAGACGCTGATAAGAAATGAAACAGGTTGTTCAGAGTTATAAAACAGGTGATGTCACGTTACGTGACGTACCAGTGCCGCAGTGCGGCAGCAAGCGCATCCTGGTCAGAAATCGTAATTCGCTGATTAGCTTAGGAACTGAACGCTCAACGATTGAGCTTGGTCGTAAATCCTTGCTCGGTAAAGCGGCATCACGCCCTGATCTGGTCAGGCGAGCCTGGGATAAAGCAAAAAAAGAAGGCTTACTCAAAACATGGCAAGAAGCCATGGGTCGGCTTGATACGCCAACTCCCCTCGGCTATAGCACAGCGGGTATAGTTGAACAATGTGGTGTTGCTGCGACGGAGTTTTCTCCTGGCGATCGTGTGGCATGTGTCGGTCAAGGTTTTGCCTCTCACGCCGAGTTTGTATCGATCCCGGTCAATTTAGCCTGTCGAATACCCGATGCTGTATCAGATGAAGAAGCCGCCTTTGGCATGCTCGGTATTATTGCTTTACACGGAATCCGTAGTGCAAATCTTACATTTGGCTCCCGTGTTGTCGTAATGGGGTTAGGGCTGTTAGGACTGTTGACGATACAAATGCTCAGGGCCTATGGCTGTGAAGTCATTGCACTGGATCCTTCGGCAGATAAAGTCGCGTTGGCTAAACAATACGGTTTTACTCATGCGACTTCAGAGCCAAGCGAGCTAGCCCGTTTATGTGACGCGCGAACTTCCGGCAACGGTGCCGACGCAGTCATTATTACAGCTGCAAGCAAAGACCGAGGTCCCGTTGATCAGGCGATTCAGTTATGTCGTACGAAAGGCAGAATCGTGGTTGTGGGGACGGCAGATATTCACCCCGACCGAAATGAGCTTTGGCTCAAAGAGATCGAACTTGTAGTCTCTAAGGCAGCAGGGCCAGGATCACTCGATCCTTTGTATGAGGTGGAAGGTATTGACCTGCCTATCGGTGATGTGCGCTGGACACAAAAGCGTAATCTGGAAGAATTTCTCAGATTGTTAGCAGATAAAAAGGTAGATGTTCAGGCGCTGATCACCCATCGTTTTGATATTGCGCAGGCAGAGGATGCCTACGCGCAGTTTATCGCTGGCAAACTTGTACAACCTATCGGCGTACTGCTTGCTTACGCAGACAATGCTCCCATTGAGCGCACACTCGAACTACCTATTACAAAGCGTTCTTCCCTTCAGAAGGATGGATCTGTTCGACTTGGTGTCATTGGTGCTGGGCTTTTCGGTAAAGCACTGTTGTTACCTGCACTTCAGTCCCAGTCAAACGTCATACTACATACGCTTGTGACGGGATCAGGTGCGAGCGTTGAGCATAGTGCGCGTAAGTTCGGCTTTTCAAATCAAGCAACAGATGCCAACGCTGTTTGGCAACAATCTGAAATCGATGCCGTTATCGGGCTGACTCCTCACAGTCAGCATGCTCGGCTGGTTAAAGAGGCTATCCAGAGCGGCAAGGCGCTTTTCTTAGAAAAACCGTTATGCACCACGGAAGATGAACTAACAGAATTACGAACAATAGCGTCTGAAGCAACTAACCTACCGATTTTGTTTGTTGGTCATAACCGTCGTTTTTCTCCGCACACAGTGCAGATGCAAAAGTGGCTTGCAGGTCGCCAGTCACCATGCGTCATGCAAATGCGAGTGAATACAGGTTTTGTTCCTGGCTCCCACTGGGTCCATTCGGATGACGAAGGACGTAGTCGTATAGTCGGTGAGATGTCGCATTTTATTGATTTGATTCAATCACTCGCGGGAGCTTTAGTAGCAAGGGTGTCGGCTGAGCGTGTTTCTGGCGATAATCGGACTTCAGTAAATAACGACAACATCGCAATCAGTTTCAAACTCACCGACGGCTCCGTTGGTACGTTGATTTACTCTGCCTCAGGCGATAAAGCCTATTCACGTGAAGCGTTAGAAATATTCTTTGACGGTAAAACGATTACCTCAAAAGATTTCAGAGTCAGTGAGCTTCATCAGAACGGTAAAACAGAAACTTTTAA
>CANCRX010000166.1 GCA_947380655.1 Alcaligenaceae bacterium
TAAGCAAAAACTAAGCCCACCGGTATGGCATACAACTTGCTTGATTAACCTTATACAACTTGTTTGAATCTGTTGTTACCTAGTTTCCAGATGCAAAGAAAACTATTTTTAGTTTGATACTACCCTCAACCCAATACGTTGGAGAACACATGAAACAGCATAAGTCGATTTCCCGCCTGGTGTCCAAGCCTCTCGGTCTGTCAGTACTCTACGCCGCGATTGCCCTTGGCGCAGCATTTCCTGCAGCGGCACAAGAGAAAGTATTGCGCATCGGTATGACTGCAGCAGATATTCCCCGCACGCTTGGTCAGCCTGACCAGGGTTTTGAGGGAAACCGCTTCACCGGCATTCCAATGTACGACGCACTCACACAATGGGATTTGTCCAAAGCTGATGTCGCCTCGGTTGTGATTCCAGGTCTGGCCACCTCCTGGGCAGTCGATGCCAATGACAAAACCAAATGGGTATTCAAACTTCGTCCTGGTGTGAAATTCCATGACGGCTCCGACGTCAATGCCGACGCCATCGTCTGGAACGTCCAGAAAGTTTTAGACAAAGACGCACCTCAGTTTGACGCCTCCCAGGTGGGTGTGACTGCATCGCGTATGCCTACGCTGCGTAGTGCCAAAAAGATCGATGATATGACTGTCGAGCTGACCACTAGCGAGCCCGATGCATTCCTACCGATCAACCTGACCAACTTGTTCATCGCATCGCCAACTCAGTGGAAAGCCAAGCTTGCTGCTGTGCCAGCAACCGTGACAGATCCTGCTGAGCGCGCCAAGCAAGCCTGGACAGCCTTTGCGGCCGACGCATCGGGTAGCGGTCCATTTAAGATGTCTAAATTCGTGCCGCGTGAGCGCCTCGAAATGGTTGCGAACAAATCCTACTGGGATCCAAAGCGTGTGCCAAAACTGGATCGCGTCGTGTTGCTGCCGATCCCTGAGGCAAACGCACGAACAGCCGCCCTGCTCTCTGGCCAGGTTGACTGGATCGAGGCTCCCGCACCTGATGCGCTGCCACAAATCAAACAGCGCGGTTTCGAACTCTACAGTAACGCTCAACCTCACGTTTGGCCCTGGCAGTTGTCGTTCGCTGAAGGCTCACCCTGGCTCGACAAGCGCGTTCGTCACGCGGCTAACCTCTGTGTGGACCGTGCAGGTTTGAAGACTTTGCTCGGCGGCCTGATGGGTATTCCTAAAGGTACGATGGAACCTGGCCACCCATGGTTCGGCACGCCAAATTTTGACATTAAATATGATGTCGATGGCGGTAAAAAGCTAATGACTGAAGCCGGCTATTCCGCAGCTAAACCGCTGAAAACCAAAGTGCAGATCTCTGCCTCTGGCTCGGGTCAGATGATGCCTCTGCCGATGAACGAATTCGTGCAGCAGTCGCTCAAGCAGTGTTTCATCGACGTCGAGTTTGACGTGATTGAATGGAACACCTTGTTTAACAACTGGCGTAAAGGTGCTAAAGATCCATCTGCCAACGGCGCGACCGCGACCAACGTGAGTTTCTCAGCGATGGATCCTTTCTTTGGTATGGTGCGCTTTACTAGTACTAAAACATTCCCTCCTGTCTCGAACAACTGGGGTCTGTTTGGAAACGAAGAGTTTGACAAGCTGATCGCGACAGCGCGTACGACTTTCGAGGACAAGCCACGTGACGAGGCGCTCGCCAAATTGCATACACGGATTGTCGAAGAAGCACCGTTCATCTGGGTCGCACATGACGTGGGTCCACGCGCCATGAGCAAAAAAGTCAAAGGCGTTGTGCAGCCTAAGAACTGGTTTATCGATATCGCTCCGATGTCAATGGACTAAGTTTTGACTGGCAGATCACACGCTTAGCCGTGTGATCTGCCTTTTTCTTTTTGCGATCTGCGTCGACCGGTTCTTTTTACTGAACCTGTCGTGCTCACTTTTGACGAGATAGACCAAGCATGCTTAGTTTTTTGCTGCGCCGTATCGTTTACACCTTGCCCATCATGCTAGGGGTGGCGCTTGTTTGTTTTGCTCTGGTGCACCTGGCACCGGGTGACCCGCTTGTTTCCATTTTGCCGCCGGATGCCTCGCAGGAGTTGCAAGCCAAACTCATGGAAATCTATGGCTTTAATCGTCCTTACCCTGAACAGTTTGCAAGGTGGGTATGGCGCGCGTTGCACGGAGACCTTGGCACCTCAATTGCCTCCGGGCGACCCGTCTCAACAGAAGTCATGACAGCCGTCAGCAATACACTGCGGCTCGCCATATTTGCAACCATGATTGGTTTTATTTTTGGGTGTCTGTTTGGCTTTGTAGCGGGATATTTTCAGAATTCCTGGATAGACAAAGCGGCATCACTTACCTCTGTACTCGGTGTCAGCGTACCGCACTACTGGCTGGGTATGGTACTGGTTATTATTTTTAGTTCGACACTAATGTGGCTCCCACCGAGCGGTGCGGGTCCTGGCGGCTCGGCCGACTGGCACTGGAACTGGGAACACATGAAACACCTGATTCTGCCTGCGGTCACGATGAGTGTGATTCCAATGGGCATTATTGCGCGTACGGTGCGCGCATTGGTCGCAGATATCCTGGCTCAAGAATTTATCGTTGGTCTGCGTGCAAAGGGCATGACCAACGTTGGCATCTTTATGCATGTGGTTAAAAACGCAGCGCCGACTGCTCTGGCTGTGATGGGTTTGCAGCTGGGTTATTTGCTAGGCGGCTCCATTCTGATTGAAACGGTATTCTCCTGGCCCGGCACAGGCTTTTTGCTCAATGCGGCGATTTTTCAGCGTGACCTTCCCCTGCTACAAGGCACGATCCTAGTGCTGGCTATGTTTTTTGTCGTCCTCAACCTGATCGTAGACGTGATTCAAACGCTACTTGATCCGCGTATCGCGCGCAGCTAAAGGATTACAACCATGATGAATATTGCCGTCAATCCCGACAAAGTCCCCGCTTTGGTCGTAGAGAAATCCACCGGCTACTGGAAAAATGTTGGCCAGCGTTTCATGCGTGATCGCGTCGCAGTGTTTGCCGCTGTGGTCATTCTGATTCTGTTTGCCATGGCATTGTTTGGGCCCCTGCTCGCGCCCTACGATCCCTTTCTCGGCTCGATCATGAAACGCTTAAAGCCTATTGGCTTTCCAGGTCATATTCTGGGCACTGATGAACTCGGTCGCGACATGCTGACACGACTGATTGTCGGCACCAAGCTTTCGCTGTTTATGGGCATCACACCCGTTGTGTGTGCGTTTGTGATTGGCTCGGTCATTGGCATCACAGCTGGCTATGCCGGGGGCATCGTCAACACCATGATCATGCGCACGATTGATGTGTTTTACGCATTCCCCTCTGTACTGCTGGCGATCGCGCTGTCTGGTGTGCTGGGTGCAGGGATTACCAATTCACTGATCTCACTGACCATCGTATTCATCCCCCCCATTGCACGGGTTTCCGAAAGTGTGACGACACAGATTCGTAGCCGGGATTTTGTGGA
>CANCRX010000167.1 GCA_947380655.1 Alcaligenaceae bacterium
TCGCCGCAAAATCAGAAAAGCTTTTCATGCTTCCTTTCGCTGAAGCAGAAAGCACCATGGGCACGGAGTGAATCGGGCCGATTGCGGCGAGATCTGTCGTCGGATCGTAGGGGGCTTTACGCGCGAGCGCTGGGCCAACTGAAATCGAACCACTGGAACCCAGCATGAGGGTATAGCCGTCTGGTGCTGCACGCACGACACCTGTTGTGCCAATAAATCCCCCCGCACCCGGTTTGTTTTCAACGACAACTTGCTGTCCCAGAATTTCGGAAAGCCCAGGTGCGACCGCCCGTGCAGTAATGTCAACGTTCCCACCAGGCGCCCAAGGCACGATCAGTTTGATTGGCTGCTTCGGAAAGTCTTGTGCAGATACTTGAAAACTACTCAAGAGCATCGTACACATCATTATCATTGACGTCGTGGTGAGCGCCGTCGTAACGATCTTTTTTATGGGTTTCATATTTGCCTCGTATCGGTTTGAATTTGAATTCAAACATCTTGTATTCTGATGACAGTAGACTATTGTTTATACCGACTGTATGCAAGAGATTTATGCTGCGCTGCACCGTTTACAGCGCGGATGTCCGAACTGCGGCTTTTCCGCTAGACTGTAAAAAAATTAATTTTCAACCGCCTCAGATACAGGAATTTAAATTGAGCACATTCAATGCCTCGGCAACTGGCGTCTACCTCATTACCGTCACGCCCTTTAAAGATAATGGCGATCTGGATCTTGCGAGTACCGACAAGATGGTGGACTTCTGCCTAGAGAGCGGTGTGACGGGTCTGACAATTTTGGGCATTATGGGTGAGGCGACCAAACTGACCGCAGAGGAATCGCGCCTCTATGTCAAACAAGTTCTGAGTCGCGTTCAGGGTAAAGTCCCTGTGGTGGTCGGGGCCTCAGCTCCGGGTTTTGCGCCGATGTCTGAGCTCACAAAAAGTGTGATGGATATGGGGGCCGATGGCGTGATGGTTGCACCCCCCTCAACCGTTCGGACCGATGATCAGATCTGTGGTTATTTCGATATGGTTAACGAAACGCTTGGTCCTGATGTACCTTGGGTCTTGCAAGATCATCCTGTCTCGACAACCGTACAGATGTCTACGTCGGTTGTATTAAAAATTTTGAAAAATTCGCCGCGATGCGTCATGCTTAAACATGAAGACTGGCCGGGGCTGGGTAAGCTCACCGCAATCTGTCAGGCAATGGCTAAAGGTGAGTTGAAAAAGACCTCGATCCTGACGGGCAATGGTGGTGGGCTGTTTCTTCCCGAGGAGTTGGTGCGAGGTGCTAACGGAGCGATGACTGGGTTTGCCTACCCTGAAATGATGGTCGATGTATGTCGTGCCTTTGCTGCGGGAGAGGTAGAGAGAGCTTTTGATATTTTTGATGCATATTTACCTCTCGCCAAATATGAGCAGCAGCAAGGTATCGGTTTGGCTGTGAGGAAACATATCCTCGCGCAGCGCGGCGTGATCGCTTCATCCGCAATCCGCAAGCCTGGTCCAAAATTATCTGCGCTGGATATCGCCGATATTGAAAGACTAACCAGACGCCAGGAACAAAAACTGCGTGACCTGACGTAAACGCGCTAAACCTGAGTTCGGCTCTTTAATATTGCATTGAACGTTAATCTGGAAATTACCATGATCACTATGCATTTAGAACAGCATGTCATCGATACCTTATCGAAAATTTCAACAGCGACTTTGACCACTATTTTGCTGAAAAAAGGTCTGCGCAATGTCTGGATGCGTGGCACGCGCCCGATCCGCACAGGTCAGCCCCGTTTGGTTGCACGCGCCTTTACGTTGCGTTTTGTCCCGGCGCGAGAGGATCTTGCCACACCTGAATCCTGGTCTTCACCCAAGTCAACGCGCGCAGCGATTGAAGCTATGCCTGAGGGGTGTATCGCGGTGGTCGACTCGATGGGCGTCACAGACGCTGGTATTTTTGGTGACATTTTGTGCGCGCGCATGGCACACAAAAAAGTCGCCGCGCTGGTGACGGACGGTGTGGTGCGTGATCTGGCTGGTGTGCTTGGAACGGGTTTGCCGGTATGGTGCTCAGGTGCTGCAGCGCCGCCTTCGGTAGCGGGACTCACCTTTGTGGATTGGCAACAGCCGATTGGTTGCGGTGGAGTTGCCGTGTTTCCTGGCGATGTGGTGGTGGTCGATGATGATGGTGCCGTGCTGATTCCTGCGGCCTTGCTTGATGACATCCTGACGGCAGCACCGGCTCAGGAAAATCTCGAAAACTGGATTATGGGTCAAGTGCAAAGCGGCCACGCATTACCCGGCTTGTATCCGCCTAATGCAGAAAATTTGGCACGCTACAAAGCTGAAACGGGTCAGTAATCATTGCCTGTGATGATTCGTCGCAGGCCATGAACGGCTGCGACTAGTAACTTCTTGGGTGACGAACAGTCTTATACGCGAAGGCGATCAGACCGAGTATACCCACGGAGGCTGCAAACCATTGAAATGGCTTGGCGGCGATGAAATCAATCTCTGACGTCAACAAGACATATACACATAAAATAGAACCAGCAGCGAGTCCTCGCATCAGCCATGACTGGGCACTTAATAAGTGTTCTGGTAGTTTGACTGAGAGAACAGCGCCCACTAAGCCGCCACAAATTCCTAAGGCTGCACCGGCCATTACATCGGCAGGCCAGTGTGCGCCAACGGCTATTCTCGCGATGCCAGCCGAGGCCGCAAATAAAAAGAGCACCATCAGAGGTTTTCTTTTCTCTGGCGCGCTGCTGAAGTAAAAAGCTGTGGCCAATGCGAAAGCTGTCAGCGTATGGCCCGATGGCATCGCCAGTGAAGTCAGTGGATTGCCCAGAATATGAAAGCTTGCGGGATCAATGACTGAGGCAGGGCGTGGCAGCTCGAACGTAAGTTTGAGGATACGGCCCAACAGACCCGCAATCGCACCCGCGTAAAGACTCGCAATCAGATTGCGAGGTGCAAGCAGAAGAAGCGGTGTGGCCAAAGCAAAGTCATACCAACCATTACCCAGCAAATCAAAAAAAATCCAGATGTTGTCCGGGAGAATACGCGCCCGTTGATTGATCTGAAGAAAAAGCGCGTTTGGCGTGGTGAACAGCTCAATCACTAACCACATGATCAACGGTATGCCAGGGATCAGCCAGTGCCAGCCCGCTAATGTGGAGCTTTGCTGGAACTGATTGCGAGGCAGGTTGGTATTACGAACGGATAAGGGCGTCGGCATATTGGATTGTCATTTTGTCCAGCACTTGATCTACAGTGATCGCGCGCATGCACGCATTGTCAGAGCAGGGCGTTTTACGGTGATTCGCCGCACTCACACAAGGTGAACACGCCAATTGCGCAGTAATTGGAATGGATTTTCCTAGAGAACCATAGAGCGCCGGCGTTTCGGGCCCAAACAACACCACGGTCCGTAAGTTTGTAACGGAGGAGAAATGTCCTGGACCCGAGTCATT
>CANCRX010000168.1 GCA_947380655.1 Alcaligenaceae bacterium
ATTGTTGGGGACGCATGAATCGGTGCTCCGGTTTTGGCTTGAAGCTCCTCTAATGTAAGTCCTTCAAGCATGGCGCGAACTTGAAAACCCTGAGGTGTAATGTCGATAATCGCCAAATCAGTGTAGACATGATCAACAACTCCCGCACCGGTTAATGGATAGGTACAGGCCGCCATCAGTTTCGGTGTTTTATCTTTCGCCACATGCTCCATCATGACAATCACAAACCGCGCACCGATCGCCAGATCCATTGCGCCACCGATCGCTGCGATTGCATCAGGCCCAGAGGTAATCCAGTTGGCTAGGTCACCGTTCGGTGCGACCTGAAACCCGCCCAGTACCGAGTAATCAAGGTGGCCACCACGCATCATCGCGAACGAAACTGTGTGCTCGCTGATCGAGGCGCCTTTCATCAAAGTGACAGGCTTACGACTCGCGTTGATGATATCCAGATCGATTTCATCGCCGACAGCTTCGCGCCCCATCCCCAGAATTCCGTTTTCGCTGTGCAACAAAATTTCGCGATCGGCGGGTAAGTAGTCAGAGACTTGGGTTGGCATACCAATGCCGAGATTGACCACTGAGCCATCTGGAAAATCATTCGCAACCAGATAGGAGATCTCTGCGCGTGTCAGGGGTTGGTAACTCATCTCTCACCTCCGATGGCAACGACAGATTTCACAAAAATACCTGGGGACATGACGTGTTCTGGCTCCAGGTCGCCCAAAGGAACAATACGATTCACCTGAGCAATCGCATGTTTGGCTGCCATGCACATCACGGGCCCAAAGTTGCGTGCAGCCCAACGGTAGGTCAGGTTCCCCCAGCGATCTCCCAGATGCGCCCGTACCAGCGCGAAATCAGCGTGTAAGGGCTGCTCAAGTATGTAACCTTTACCCTGAATGACACGTTGCTCTTTACCCTCTGCCATCAGCGTGCCATAGCCAGTCGGAGTAAAAAACGGACCTAATCCAGCACCGGCTGCGCGCATTCGCTCAGCGAGGGTACCTTGGGGCATACATTCGAGCTCAACTTGTCCGGCACGATAGGCGTTTGCAAATGTATCCGAGTGTGGGGGGCGAGGGTGTGAGCAAACGACCTTTCTGACGCGACCCGCATGGATTAAGCCCGCAATTCCAGAAACGTGTGTACCCGCGTTATTGCTGACGATAGTGAGTTCTCGTGTGCCTTTATCCATCAACGCGGTCATCAGTTCGAAAGGGATGCCCGCATCGCCAAACCCACTGACCATGACGACTGCGCCATCTTCGATGGGTGAAACCGCCTCTTCTAGTGAGGCACGTACTTTGTCAAGCATGACTACTCCAGTGAAAGCTTTGCTGCTTCGACGGTAATTTTCCAGTCGGCAATCTGTGAATTGATATAGGCATTGAATGCTTCAGGTGTATCACCACCGGCAAACCCTCCCATATCTTTAAATTTTTTCTGAATTTCGGGGGTTTCCATGACTTTTTTCGTTGCAAGCTGAATTTTTTTGATGATTTCAGGTGGGGTGCCAGCTGGTGCCAGGAAGCCGAACCAGGCGGTCACGACCATATCTTTGATGCCTGCTTCAGCCATAGTTGGTACATCGGGTAATTCAGCCGAGCGAGTGCTGCCTGTGATGGCCAGGGCTCTCAATTGTCCGGACTTGATGAAGGGCATCGAGCTTGGCAAATTGTCGATCATGAAAGTGAATTGTTGGCCGAGTAAGGCTGTGACGGCCGGTCCAGCTCCTTTGTAAGGAATATGCGGCGCCTTGATGCCTGCGCGCTGTAAAAACATTTCGCCGGAGAGGTGAGGGGACTGCCCTGTCCCAGAAGAACCGAAGGCGAAGTTACCATTTGGATCTTTTTTGATTGCATCGACCAGGTCTTTAACGGTCTTGTATGGAGAGTTTGCGTTGACAACCAAAATGTTTGGGTTGGCAATTGTCATCGTGATGGGGACGAAGTCGGTTGGCTTATAAGGAAGCTTTTTATAGAGGCTGTAATTAATCGCGTTGGCACCGATATTGCCCATGGCGATGGTGTAACCATCAGGTGCTGCGCGTGCAACCGCTTGCGAGCCAATAATGCCTGCTGCGCCTGCCTTGTTATCAATCACAATCGTTGTGCCGAGTTCGGCGCCAAGCTTTTCACTTAACACCCGCGAAACAATATCTGAAGTGCCGCCTGGAGCTGCTGGTACCACCACTGTGATGGGCTTTTCCGGCCAAGCTGCAAGTGCGGCACTGCTCAGGGCAAATGCAGCAACTGTCATCAGGCTACTGGATAGTATTTTGTTCATCTATAGCTCCTCGTCTATTCATTTGAATAATTTTCACCGATTGTACGGGGAGGACTTGTTCTGATCTCTGGGGTTTACCCTTTCAATTGCCTGAACAGGGGATTTGTCTGTGCGAAATGCAGAGTTCCAAAATACGAGAAACACAAGTAGCGCAGGGGCGGTAAGATTGCGGCAATAGGAGAAAAGCGATGGATTTGACCTGGTCAGCTGAAGAACGTGCTTTCCGTGAGGAAGTACGAACATTTGTACAAGCGAACTTGCCCGCAGATTTGCGTGCGAAGTCATTTGCTCATCATCGTGTCAAGCGCGAGGACTATATCCGCTGGCATCGCATTCTTGCAGATCACGGCTGGGGTGCACCGAGCTGGCCCAAAGAATTTGGTGGCACGGGGTGGAATCCTTTGCAGCGACTGATTTTTGAAATCGAGTCGTTCAAAGCGGGGGCGCCGCGTTTGTTGCCGTTTGGTTTGAGCATGATCGGGCCCGTGCTGATGAAATTCGGTAACCAGAAGCAGAAGGACTACTACCTCCCGCGTATCATCAATATGGATGACTGGTGGTGCCAGGGCTATTCTGAACCTGGCTCTGGTTCAGATCTGGCTTCACTCAAAACACGCGCCGAGCGTGTCGGCGACAAGTACATCATTAATGGCCAGAAAACCTGGACGACCCTTGCGCATTATGCAGACTGGATGTTTTGCCTCGTTCGCACCGACCCTGCGGCCAAAGCGCAACGTGGTATTTCGATGGTGCTGATTGACATGAAACAGCCAGGCGTGACGGTGCGTCCGATCAAGACCCTGGATGGTGGTGCTGAGGTGAATGAGGTATGGCTCGAAAACGTTGAAGCTCCTCTGGAAAATCTTGTCGGTGAAGAAAACAATGGCTGGACCTATGCGAAATACTTGTTGGGCCATGAGCGCAGCGGTATTGCGGGTATCGGTCACTGCCATCGGGAGTTGGCGATCCTTAAATCGCTCGCTGAGCGCACGACGGCAAGTGGAGAGTCGCTGAGTCTGGACTCTCGTGTCCGAGACAGTATCAATCGCATCGAAGCACAGGTCATGGCACTGGAAATGATGGTGTTGCGTGTAGCGGCTGATTCTTCTGATCCGGGACCTAAAGCATCCATTCTCAAGATTCGGGGCTCTGAGTTGCA
>CANCRX010000169.1 GCA_947380655.1 Alcaligenaceae bacterium
GCTGCGTTTGAAACACTCCACGCCAAACGCATCGTGATGCTCACGCCCTACGAACAATCCGTCAACGATGCAGAGGTACGTTTCTGTGCACATTACGGCGTAGAGGTGCTGCATGAAATCGGTCTGCAACTTCCAGCAGAGGTGTCCACTGCGAGCGTCTCTGAACAGGAATGGTTTGATCGTGCTGTCGCCATGAAAAATCCTGAGGCTGATGCTTATTTCCTCAGTTGCACCAATATTAAATGTATCTCTGTGATTGCAGCACTCGAGCACGTGCTGGAGGCTCCAGTCATCACGAGCAACCAAGCCATGCTGTGGCATGCTTTGCGCAAGTGCAGGATTCTCGACAAAATCAGCGGTTACGGTACATTGCTGCAATCTTATTAATTTCCTAACCGGAGCACCCTTTGAGCCAGAGCAACCCTACCTCGCACGAACCCAGATTCCCGATTATCCCGCCCGAGCAGATGACGGAGCGTCAAAGTGAAGTCGCCGCAGCCATTGCAGGCGGTCCACGAGGCGGGATTCGTGGTCCATTTTTAGCGTTGATTCATCATCCTGATCTGGCTGATCGCGTGCAAAGTCTTGGCGAGCACCTGCGTTATGGCGCAATGATCTCACCCGCGAATATTGAATTCGTCATATTGATCGTCGCCCGTCACATGAATTGCCAGTATGAATGGTTTGCCCATGCGCGTATCGCTCGCTCCACAACCGACTTACCCGAAGCCATCATTAGCGCCTTGCAAGTCGGTCAGACTCCGGCGAATCTGACCGAAGAACAATCTGCTCTGTTCACTTTTTGTAAAGAGCAAATTGCAAACGGTCAGGCAAGCGATGCAACCTATGAAGCTGCTTTCAAGCATTTCGGTCGTGCAGGCATTCTCGACATCATCGCCATCATTGGTTACTACACGATGATCGCAATGGTGCTCAACACCTCGCAGATCCCTTTGCCCGATGGCACAGAGCCTCCTCTCAAACCGGTACAAAAATAATCGCACACTATGACGCTCGATCACACCCCCCGGCACGCAGCAGGTAAACCTTTACATATCGGCTTGATGGTGCCGATCAACAACACCACCATGGAAGGCGAAATGCTGGGCTGGCTGCCAGAGGGATCAACCTGCAAAACCTTGCGTATCCCGCGCGGCAAAGGCTTGCTGACCGAAGAAACCTTGCCTGCTTATCGTGATGCGGCGATCGAGCTCGCCAAGCAATTCAATGAAACCCCTCTGGACGTAATTGCTTATGGCTGTACTGCTGCAGGTTTTATTCTCGGACCGAAGGGTGATGCAGATATTGCTAAAAGTCTGGCTGAAACAACCGGATTACCCGTGGTCACCACGGCACGTTCCATGATGCTAGCCCTGCAGGAACTCGGAGCCACCAACATCTCTTTGCTTACGCCTTATCAGGATGATGTCAATAACCGGTTGAAAGACTTCTTGGGATCAGAGGACATCAAAGTGAGTCACTTTGACAGTTTTTATGCAGCCGATGTGGTTGCTCTGGGTCAAATCACGGAAGATCAGGTTGCCAACCGCGCCAAGCCTCTATGCGAGAACGATGTGGACGCAATGTTTATCGCCTGCTCGCAACTACCGACCTTAAATGTTGTTGACCCACTGAGCATCTCCTGGGGTAAGCCTGTGCTGTCCTCGATTCAGGTGACGGCAAAGCTCGCTATGCAGGCTGTCGACGCAGCTTGAAATAAACGCAGCGCTGCATAGTCCAGCGCTGCATATTCCAGGCGCTACTATTCCAAACGCTTATCCTAGCGCGCGGGCAGGGAGCGCCACGATATCTTCGTTTGATGCGATTCTGGCGCTGGCCTCTTTAGCCGCTTCAGTGACTAAGGGGGCATAGTCTCTAAAAGCATCTGCACGCGCATTTGAATTTGAAGCGACCAAGGCCAGACTGCCCAATACCTCACCCTCACGATTAAATAAGGGTGCAGCGATAGAAATAATTCCTGCGTTGTAATCACCAACAGTCATGGACTAGCCTTGCTGGCGGATTTGTTTCAGTGCGGATTTGAACGCATCCCAATCGGCTCCCATCCCCACACCCGCAATCGCTTCCGCATGTCTGGCATAAAGGATACGTAATTGATGCATGGGTAAATGTGCAAGAATACTTTTAGCAGAAGCGCCTGCGACCAAAGGGCGACGCTGGCCACGGCTAAATAGACCCACAGGTACATCACGTCCCCGTGCCTGCTGCACACACATCACCGAGTCACTAAACAAAATACACAATAGCGAACTGTGACCCGTATCGATTGTCAATCTTTGCCCGACAGGTGATCCAGCAATATAAACCGGGTCGCTTTCTCGTGAAACCCGGTCGAGCTCCATGATGCGTGGGCCTAGCACGTAGGAGCCATTCGCGACACGCGCGAGATACCCCGACGTATGTAGAACCTTGAGGTAGCGGTAACACGTCGAGGCAGGCGCGCCCAAGTGCTGAATCAGATCTTCTGAAGACCAGATGGGTTGCTCGGTTGTAAAAACATCCAGCAAACCCAGCATTTTTTCTAAACTGCTCATTGTGTACAACCTGTCTTAAATATATTCACCATCATAGCCTTGGGGATATCGATCGAGAAATGATTAATTTTTCTCATATTTATAGACAAAATAACCTCATTAGCTAAAATACAACCAAAATCAGCCATGATCTACGTGTCTGAACAAGAACCGGAGACCCCCAGAATGCTTACTCAACCACTCACACGTACGTTACTGGCGTGCGCAACACTTGTTTGCTCATTGCTCGCTGCGGCAACGGTTACATATGCCCAGCCTGCCCCCTGGCCAAACAAGCCCATCCGTGTCGTTGTGCCTTTTGCTCCCGGATCGTTCACAGATACCGCCGCACGCACCGTGGGCGCAGAGCTCACCACGCTCTTTGGTCAAACCGTTGTGGTTGAAAACAAAGGTGGCGCAGGCAGCACGCTCGGCACCGATATTGTTGCCAAAGCAGCGCCCGATGGCTATACCTTTCTGGTAACCGATAACTCATTTGCGGTTTCCGCAGCACTCTATGAGAAGCTGCCCTACCAGCCCAAAGAAATCATACAGGTCTCTTTACTCGCTGACGCACCCGCCGTCCTGGTTGGCCGTCCAGAGCTACCCACCAAAACACTGAAAGACACGATTGAATTTGCACGCGCCAATCCAGGCAAGCTGACTTATGGTTCGGGCGGTCAAGGTTCTTCAGCACATCTGGCGATGGAGGCATTCCTGCTCCAAAACAACATCCAGATGGTGCATGTTCCCTTTAAAGGTATTGCGGCTGCGATGATTGACGTTGCGGCAGGACGTATTGATATCGCAATAGGTAGTGTTGGCTCGACCTCTGGCTATATCAAAGACAACCGGTTATTGG
>CANCRX010000170.1 GCA_947380655.1 Alcaligenaceae bacterium
GGGGTGATGGGAGACGGGCGGACTTATGACTATGTGGTCGCTTTACGTGCGGTGCAGACCTCCGACTTTATGACCGCTGACTGGGCGCCATTACCGTATCCGTTACTTGCTAAAGTGTCTTCGCGGATTATTAATGAAGTGCGCGGTATTAATAGAGTTGTCTATGATGTGTCGTCAAAACCACCTGCGACGATCGAGTGGGAGTGATGGTAAAGCATTAAGTTGTTTTTATAACCTTATGTTTTATATGGTTTTTTTATAATTTCATATCCGGCCCAATTGAATCATTGATTCAGCTGGGCCTTTTATATCGACAGAGGACGTCGTCACCTTCAATAATCAAAATATGTGTTGGTCTAACTGAGTTTGATCAATTAGATTGATCACACAGCTGCTAAAAATCTCATATTTACAATCAAAACATTTGAATTAAAATAAGCAAAACATGTTAATTATTTTTAGTTAAACATGTGTTTGTGGAAAAATGATTCATGGCACGTCCTAGAACGACCGATCAACAAAAATTAGCAAAAGCACTCGCTGAGCTCCATCAAACAATTGGGTCTCAGCGAGGTGTTGTTCGTGGCAAACAAATAACGAATCAAACTCGGGTACTGTTGATCGAACGAGGATATCTTAGAGAGATTCTTAAAGGCTGGTATTTCGTATCTGATCCACTCGCTGAACATGGTGATACCACTCCATTTTTTGCAAACTATTGGGAATACCTCGCGAGCTATTTAAGTGAGCGTTTTGGTAGTCATTATTGTTTGACTGCAGAGCACTCTTTACTTCGTCAAGCACAACATAATGTTGTGCCCAAGCAAGTGAACGTTATGCTCGCAATCAACCAAAGCCAAATTCAGGAGCTTGCCTTTGGCCACAGTGTGGTTCTTTACCCCGGCGGTAAAAGTTTTCCTGCACCGAAAGACCTCGTGACTCTTCAAGGCGTGCGCTGTATGTCTGCGGCCTATTGCCTTGTGATGTTAAATCCAAGATATTTTAAGGAATATTCGCACGAAATACAGATCGTTATGGGGATGATTGATGATCCAAGCGATATAGCAGCTCTTGTAGATATCAATAGGACAGGAGTCGGGCGGCTTATTTCAGCTTACCGTCGTATCGGACAGGATAAATTTGCAGAGCAGATTCTCCAGCAACTGAGTGGGTTGCAAATGATGCTGGCCGATAATCACGACCCTTTTGCTGGCGAACCCATATATCAACTTGGAGTTTCAGGAAAATCGCCGCTTTACAATCGCATTAAAGTTCTCTGGGCACAGCACAGAGAAACTGTTCTGAGTAGTCGACCAATTCAGGCCATCGTGGGAATGTCTGCAGAAGCCTACTTAGCACGAATCGAAGCAATTCGTGTTGAGGACGCATATCACAGCTTATCTATTGAACGCTATCGCGTGACCCTAGATCTCATTAATAGGGTTGCTGAGCAAGTATGGGATCCAACTGGCAACTCACAAGATCAGCGCCAAATCGAGGCGATGGCTGCGCGCGGTTATCTGGACGCATTTCAATTAGTAAAAGAAGACGCGGGTCAGGCGTTTAACGCACGGGAGTTAGAACCTGGTTGCGCTGCTAAATTATTCAGTCAGCGCCTTCAGCCTTGGTTTCAAAAACTTTTTGGCACATCAGTGGATGCCGGTATTCTTGAGCGACGTGACTTAGTTGGATATCGTCGCAATATGGTTTTTCTAAGAGGTTCTCTCCATACACCCCCTCATTTCGAATACGTCAGGGATGGCATGCAAGCATTGTGTGAATGTTTCGAGCAAGAGCCCGATGCCTTTGTCAGGGCGGTATTAGGTCACTGGTTAATTGGTTTTATTCATCCGTATATGGATGGTAATGGACGACTGGCTCGATTCACCATGAACCTGATGCTCGCGTCAGGTGGCTATCCTTGGACGGTTATTCACGTTGAAGACCGAGGGATCTATATGGATGCGCTTGAGCGAGCGAGCGTTGACTCTGATTTAACTGACTTTGCGAGTTTCATTGCGAAATGCGTGAAAGCAAATGTTTAACTATTGATCAAATCGCTTCGTATTAAAAATTAGAAAATTTAATTAACGGTTATTGGATGTCTACTTTGAAAGTATTGAGCAACTTAAGAAAAAAATTCAGCAAAGATAATCACATTGCCTTCGAGCAATTGGATAACGGGATTATCCTTGCAAAAATTGATAATGCTTATGCCACGGCAACGATTAGTTTGTATGGTGGTCAAGTAGTGGAGTGGCAGCCTAAATCACAAACAGCCCCCGTCCTCTGGTGCTCCAAGCTTGTGCAGTACAAACCAGGTAAAGCCATCCGGGCAGGTGTGCCCATCTGTTGGCCTTGGTTTGGTGCGCATCCAACTGAAACTAAATCTCCATCGCATGGCTATGCACGTATCTCTGAGTGGGACCTTATGTCCGTATCTACAACAGTATCAGGCTCGACTGAAATTTGCATGACGATGCTTGACTCTGAATACAGCATTAGCCATCTAGGTATCAAAGCTAAGTTAGCAATCAGGATTTCAATCGGTGAGGAATTGTCTATAGCTTTGACAACGACCAACACTGGTAATGAGGCAATTACAATGACCGAAGCGCTACATGCTTACTTTTGCATCGGTGATATTGCCCATATTAAAATCAGCGGATTGAATGAGTGTGATTACGTTGATTTGGTCGATGGCAATTCGCTTAAGACTCAGTCCGGTGCAATCGAGTTTTCCGAAGAATTAGGTCGCGTCTATCTGGATACGACTGCCGATTGTTTGATAGAAGATCCCGTTCTGCATAGAACGCTCAGGATTACCAAAACCGGTAGTCAAAGCACCGTCGTGTGGAATCCTTGGCTGGAAACGGCAAGCACAATGGACGATTTGGGTCCAGAGGGATGGAGATCGATGGTTTGCGTGGAAAGTGCAAACGCATTGGCAGATGCCGTTACAGTAGCGCCTGGCGAACAGCACACATTAAGCGTGACCTACTCAGTAACGAATCAATAGTCTGTGATGCTAGCCATATTAGGGATATGAAAGCCCCCTGAAAAAATCCAGCAAAATAATGCCTGATTCTTCAGGAGGTGTGTCCTTAGTTAAGGACGAACTTCCAAGCCGTCTTTGATTTCTTTGACGCCTTTAATCGTCTTTGTCATTTCGACAACACGATCTGCCTCCAGGCGAGTCTGTACAACACCCGTCAACGTCACGACGCCACCGATCGTCTCGACGCGAATCTGATTGACCTTATATACCGCTTCATTCATCAATGCCGCTTTGACCAAAGTGGTCATGTTGGCATCGTCCATCGCTGTAGATGGATTGTTTGGTGTACCTGGGGCCACACAGCCTGACAGGGT
>CANCRX010000171.1 GCA_947380655.1 Alcaligenaceae bacterium
CCTGGATAAGCATTGCCCACAGGGGTTGCACGCAGATCCAGCAAACCAGGAGCTGTGGTTCCAATTAATACTATTTTTCCCTCGAGACTTTCTTTGGGTACTTTTTGGTTCAGCACATCACTGGCAGAGATATAAGCAAAGCTGCCATAGGGACCTCGAAAGGGAATGAAACTCGAGAGCTGATAATCCACGGGCAGCAATGCGCCACCCACATCGATCGCTTCCAGACCGCCAATCGTATTGATGTCTGCGCCGGGTGAAAATATGCCTTTGAGGGGTTCACCTCCAAGCAAGGTCCGTGCAGTGGCCAGACCTAAAGACTCGTAATAATTACCCTGATGTTCAATCAACATGGGTATGCGTCGAATCACGCCATCGAGATCGACAGTTGGGTTGATATGGCCCGCATCGGAGGCGGCCTCTTGTAGCTGAGCCAGATTGGCGGTATAGCCCTGTCTGATCAATGCATTAGTCGTACCTGGCAGTAATTCTTTTGAAGTCATGCCAGGGGGAGGGAGCACACCTTTTGCTGTCTTGTCACCGGGATTTAAAAAGCTAAAACCTAAAACAATTGCACGATCTTTAAAGCTTTCTGCAAAACGTGCGTCGAAATCCAGCGTAGGCTTAATACGAGAATACTGGGCTTGAAACTCGGCATTATCTTTGAATGTCGTTTGAGCAAGCTGTTCGATGGTTTTAATTCCTGAGGACTCATCGCGCTCGGAAAAGACCACATCAAAACCCGTCAGCGCAACGTTATAGTCATCAAATAAACGATCCATGAGTAAAGCCAGGCGGTCGCGCGGCCAAGGCCAGCGCCCCTCACCACCAGACTCTTTTTCTTGAAGGCTTTTTTCATCGATATCGACAATCACCACGCGTGGGTCAACACCGCCAGGAGCATGGAGTTTGACGCGTAAGTCGTAGAGGATGTGATCAAGACGATCAATGAAGGGCAGGGAAATCCAATGTCCGGCTTGCGCAGCAAACAGCAAAACGAACAATAGCCCCACAGCAACTCGTGGCAGTCGTTTGAGAAACAGGCTTAATTTGTTCATGGCACGCTAGCTCAGACATTGATGAAGTCAGATTGATCGGAAGTCGACTTGACCGTAAGGTTAAGCAAACAACATATCGATGCCGCCAATGTGTAAGCTGTGCCTATACCTTATGCGCGCTTGGTATGCACCCGTCTGATTTCTGTCACGGCGAGTTTGGCAATATCACGCAATTTATCGAACTTATGGTCATCCAATGCTACCAGAGAATCTATCTGCGCATAGGAAGATTCAACAAATCGATCGCCATTTTCCTGGCTGCGTCTGAGTACACCGAATTCAACATTGCGACGCTCGTCAGCTGTGAGTCGGCTGACCAGATTCTTGGTGGCCCAAATCGTCCCGTGCGTGGCGAAATCGCTTAAACGCGCGGCGTGATTGATGGTGTCGCCTAGCACCATGAATTCCACATGATGATCCGATCTGAACGTACCCAGCCACTCCTGACCTTCGTGTAAACCTATATTGAGCTTGAGCTCAGTCAGCCAGTTTTTACGGATCTGCCATTCGACGTTGATTTTCATCATCGCTGCGCGCAATTCATCAGCACAGGCGAGCGAATTGAACAGGTAATTCCCATCAGGCTGCGGGAAAAAGTAATACACCGCACCATCACCGGCATGTTTGCCGTGTGCACCTTTGTATTTACGCAGCACCTGACTCATGGTGTGCCAGATCTGATTGATTAGCTCGAAATACTCATCGGGAGGAAGTTCTGAGCAGATCCGTACTGAACTTTGAATATCTGCCACCAGTACGGCCAGTGGTGTCATCACAGGCAATTGCTGGCTGAGCAGTTTTTGAATGACCTGATCCCGGCGAGACAGGAATTCAATCAGTTCGTCTCCGCGCTCGGCCATCGGTGTATGGACCACGAGAATACCCTCGCGGAAATAAACTGAAAACACCCGATAACCCACGGGTCTACCATCAGAGCTTGTTTTATAGAAATCTGACTCACCAAAAATTTTAGGTGAAGCGTTCTGGTCAGATCTCTGTGGAAAGTCGATCTCGTCAACCATTTCCAGAATGGCTGGGTCGTTTTTACTGACCAGATAGAGCAACGCCTCTCTTCCGATGCGCTCACTTGCGATCTGTAAATGCATGGAAGCCAGGCTGCGTTGGTCAGCCAGCGAGACCTTTGCCTCGGGGCGAGCGAGCAGGAAAAATAAATTACGTTCAACACTATGCGCAGGCGGTTTAGCAAAACCAAAGATTTCCGCGCGGGCTGCCTCATTGAGCCAAGTTAACTCAAGGTTGTAATTCAGCATGTAGGCAGGATGCCCGTGGCTGTCCAGAGACAGAGAGGGCAGGCCACTCATAGCAGGCATCTTGGGCATCTGCGGAATGTCTGAGCTGACTTTTGCGCTCATCGCAGAGGTTTCACGCAAAATCTTAACGGTCTGGTTCTTCGCAAGCTCTTCGGCTTGAGATCTTTCATGTTCTTGATTGGACAGCACTAAGGTTTCTTGCTCAGGGTCCAGCGTTGCCTCTGGCTCGATACCATTCTCTTTGATGTATTCAGCTATTTCGGCGATCGAGAGGCCTTCGGACTTCAAACTTTGTACTGCACGCACGCGATCAATCGCATCCAGCGGGAAATAGCCGAGCAGGCGATTCGCGCCAGCACTGGCATCTTCTGTCTGAGACATCACGACCGGCTTTGGCAAAATACCAAGGGCGATGTAATTGTTCAGCGTCGCGCGAGACATGCCTGTCTGATCTAACAAGGCCTTACTCGAAATCATTTGTACACCTGTCTAGTGATTCACTTTTTTTGAATCATCACGATATAGCTAGCTTTACCTAACTATCTCGTGAGCCTTTTGCTGATTTAAATAAAATTGAAAAAAGCAATGGCGGGAGGTTATTTATACACCTGTCTAATTTATTTTGAATAGCTTTATATTTGGACAGATGTTTAATTAGATGTGTGATGTGGAAAAAGAACAACGAAAAAGTTGTTTTTTATCAATAACTTATAACTTAAGTTATATTTTTTAATTATTTTTTAATTTTTGCTTTCTCTGCATACATACGCTCATCAGCCTTTGAAATGAGTTCTAGCGTTGCTTGACCGTCTTCAGGGTAAAAGGCTAGCCCAAAACTAAATGACAGAACGTACGATTTATCTTTCACATTGAAAGGTTTAACAAAAGCTGCGCGCAGTCGTTGTATTAACGCTTCTGCCCCTTCACGTGATTGGCTGTCCTCGGTCATAAAGAAAAACTCATCTCCCCCCAGTCTTCCAGCAGAGTCTGATTCACGGATCCACTCTCTGAGACG
>CANCRX010000172.1 GCA_947380655.1 Alcaligenaceae bacterium
TGAGTGGTTTGGAATATTCGCGTAAATTATTTTGAAAATTTTCCGCATTTTTATAAGGCAGCAATATTTTTTGCTCGGGAGCGCTCAAAATCACTGGCTTATTAAATGAAGGGTTAAGTTTCAAAAAATCTTCTTTCGATATGTCAGCGAGCTCCAGCACGACGCTGATATCAATGTTACGTGTGACATCTATCACGACAAAATATGGATAATCATTGAGTGGCGGCAATACCAGCCCGTAGGTTGAGGGATGGATGATGATGTCTTTGTAGGCGGCCACCCAGACGAGATAGTCTCGTGCGGCTTTGGGAAGACTCAGGTTCGCATAGGTTGGAGGTAATTTCTGCGCTTTTGCTTTTGCGACTGCGCGACTCACATTACCTGGCCCCCAGTTATAGGCAACGATCGCCAATTGCCAGTCGTCGTACAAACCATACAACTCTTGCAGATAATCCAGCGCGCCTTGCGTTGAGCGCAAAATATCCCTGCGCTCATCCTTAAACGTATTCTGTATCAATCCTAAATGCTTACCTGCCGCAGGCATGATGCCCCAGATGCCCGCATGATGCAGGGTACCCTTTTGCAAGGGACTGTAGCTACTCTCAATGAAAGGGAGTAACGCGATTTCAGTCGGCATACCTCTGGTTTTTAGTTCTTGCACAACATAATATAAATATAGAGAGGCGCGCTCTAAGGATTGCTGCATATGATTACGACCGGCAGAAAAACGTCGTGCCTGCTGCGTCACTGCTGTGCTATTGATATCTGGAAGTTTGAAACCGTCTCGCAGCACTTGCCACAGCCCGTCTGCGGAGGTGCCTGCGCTATTGATGCCTTGGCTTACAAGCACCCCATGACTTAATTCAGAAATATGAAAGTCAGTTTGATTATTAAAAAGTGGCTTGTTTTCTGGAGGGGTAACCACAGGGGCACACCCAGTCAGCGCAAGCGTTAGGGTGCTAAGGCAGACAAACAGAAACCTGCACAGTGGATTGAGAATAAGCATCGTGAGTGATGGATCGGACGTTAAGAGTAATTTAACGCCAACGTATTTTATTTGATAAATCGGAAGTTGGATGTATTCTTTCGCTCAATCTTAATCGCACACCCTTAATAACTGGAATCAAATCATGTTGTCATACTGGATGCAAACCGTTGCGGATCAAAGCGTACTGGAACTTCGCGATACACAACGCCCCACCCCAGGTCCTAATCAGGTTTTAGTCCAACTCCATGCCGCAAGCCTGAATCGTGGTGAATTCGTGATTGGCCATGGTTTACACAAAAGCGGTGTAGCGAATGCGATCGGAATGGAAGGTGCGGGTGTAGTCGTTGAACTCGGTACCAATGCAACGGGCATCAAAATTGGAGACAACGTGATGGGGCGCTGCCGCGCAGCCTTTGCAGAATATGTTTGCATGGATGTACGCGAAGCTATGCAAAAACCTGATTCAATTTCGTTTGAACAAGCCTCCAGCATTCCACTGACCTTTTTGGTCGTGCACGATATGTTGTCGATACAAGGGAAATTGAAAGCCGATGAATGGCTGCTGATCAATGGCGTGTCTTCGGGCGTTGGCGTCGCCGCATTACAAACGGCCAAAGCCATGGGCGCAAAAGTGATCGGCACCTCAGGATCACCCGAAAAACTCGCACGACTGAAAGAGCACGGACTGGATGTAGCGCTTTGTATGCGGGGACCAGGTTTTGCCTCACAGGTCATGGAACTGACCGATGGGGTCGGCGTCAATCTGGTCGTCAATACCGTGGGTGGCACGGTGTTTGCAGAGGATATCCGCTGCATGGCTTTTGAAGGTCGCTTGGCGATGGTCGGCTATGTCGATGGTGAATTACATGCAGATCTTGACTTACAAGCTCTCCATGCCAAACGACTCAGACTGTTCGGTGTTTCTAACAAGCAACGTACAGCGGATCAACGTGCAGAATTTCTACCCGAATTCAGAGCCGAGGTCTTGCCTGCTATCGCCGACGGTCGAATCAAACCGTTGGTAGATCATGTCTTTGCTTTTGACCAGTTAGCGCAAGCCAAGGCGATGATGGAAGCCAATCAGCACGTTGGAAAAATTGTTTTGCGTATGCCCGTTTGATAGGCCGATGAAACAAACATGATGCCTATTCAACTCAAACCGCGTTTCAGCGCGGTGCTCACAGGTGCCCTGCTTTTATTTGCAGCCTCTTTGCCAATCGAGGGCGCGGCGCAGGCTCAAACCTACCCAAGTAAGCCCATCCGATTTTTAGTGGGCTTTGCCCCAGCGGGTGCCGCAGACTATGTGGCACGTGTGATCAGCGAGCCCTTATCCAAAGCGCTTGGACAACCCGTCATTGTAGAGAATCGTGCAGGTGCGGGCTCAAGCATCGCTGCGGATCTGGCGGCTAAAGCGGCACCTGATGGTTATACGATTTTGCTGGCGAGTCCGAGCAGTATTTCTGTTAATCCCGCACTCAATCCAAAACTGAATTACTCAGCTAAAGATCTGGCCCCCGTATCAAAAGTTACCTCATCCCCTCTGGTTATCGCTGTTAATACCACCACGGGCATTAGCTCAATACAGGAGCTGATTAAAAAAGCCAAGGCCACTCCAGGCGCCTTGAATTACGCAACATCCGGAAATGGCTCAGCGCCGCACCTTGCCGCCTCTTTATTTCTCCAGCAGGCAGGTGTCGAGATGATGCATATTCCATTCAAAGGGGGGAGCCTGGCCATTCAGTCTGTCGTCTCTGGCGATACACAACTCACCTTCGGTACGCCCCCTTCGGTGTTGCCAATGGTTCAAGCGGGTCGTTTAAAAGCAATTGGAGTGAGCTGGCAAAACAGTACCGATCTGGTACCTGGTGTTCCCGGGATGAAGGAATCAGGCATGCCGGACTACAGCATGGATTTCTGGTACGGAATTTTTGTTCCAGTCGCAACCCCCCAGCCTGTTATTGACAAACTCTTTCAAGCTACACAGTCAGTCATGGCACTCCCTGCAGTACGCACAGCGCTTGCTCGAGAGGGGACTGATGTTTCTGTATCGGAATCCCCTGCGGCCTTTGGAGATTTTTTAAATAAAGATGAGAAGTTTTGGGTAAAACTTGTCAACGATGCAGGCGTCAAACTCGACTAAACATTCACCCCATTGCAACGAATCAATCTTCGTTGCAATGGGGTTGTGTAATACCAAAATTGTTTTTTACTTAGCGGCCGCTACTTTAGGCTTATCTTTATAGACATTCGCCCAATAAGCCAGCGCATCTGCATAATACTTTTCAGAATCTGCTAAGGTTGCTGGTGTCACTTCAATCGCCATTTCAGCAATCTTTTTCTGAATCT
>CANCRX010000173.1 GCA_947380655.1 Alcaligenaceae bacterium
CTCAGGTTTTCTCACTTTTGTTGCTGGCTCGTTTGTTGCACTGATGGCACTGATCGTATTCGTTCAGTCGTATCGCGCTGATCCTGCCTCACAAAAACGCGTTTCAGAGCTTTGGCAAGGAGTGAAATGGCAGCGCGCGATCGTGATCACCATCCTGATCGCTGTCTTTATTATGGTGTTTGAAACTTTAGGTTTTTTTATTTGCAGTTTTGCCCTATTGTTTTCCATCATGAAATGGCTCGAAGGGCTGGACTGGAAAACCTCAGTGCTTGTTCCGGCAGTAACGATCGGTGGCACCTATCTTCTTTTCAAAACCGTTCTGAAAATCTCGCTTCCAGCGGGTATTTTCGGCTTCTGAAGGGGGGCAGAGAACATGGATTTGTTTGACAATCTTCTCACCGGACTTTCAGTCGCTTTTCAGTGGCATAACCTGCTGTTTTGTTTTGTCGGTTGCTTTATCGGCACACTGATTGGCGTGTTACCCGGACTAGGGCCTGTAGGTGCAATGTCTATCTTGTTGCCCATTACGTTCGGAATTTCTCCCGTAACGGCCATTATTATGTTGTCCGGTATTTATTACGGTGCGCAATACGGGGGATCAACCACCTCAATCCTGGTGGGTATCCCAGGTGAAGCAGCTTCAGTTGTGACAACGCTTGATGGCCATCAAATGGCACTGCAGGGCAGAGCGGGTCCGGCGTTGGGTATTTCAGCTTTTGCGTCATTCATCGCAGGTACCATCGGTGTACTGGGCTTGATGCTGTTGGCACCGCCTCTCGCCTCACTCGCTTTAAGATTTGGCCCGCCTGAATACTTTGCGTTAATGATCATGGGCTTGATTATCCTGACGTATCTGGCCCAGAAGTCGATGGTTAAATCCTTGATGATGGCAGGAGTTGGCGTGCTGGTTGGGGTGGTGGGGCTCGACACCATGACCGGACTGCCGCGCTTTACTTTTGGTATCCCTGACTTATTTGATGGGGTGGGGATTGCACCCTTGGCAATGGGTTTATTCGGAGTGTCCGAAATTCTGCTCAATGTTGAACAAACCATCAAACAGGGGGTCGTGGTTGATCGGGTTAAAAATCTATTGCCTAACCTGGCTGACTGGAAAGCTTCATATAAACCGATTTTGCGAGGATCATTATCTGGATTTTTGCTGGGTATTTTGCCTGGTGGCGGTGCGGTGCTTGCCTCATTTATTTCTTACGGTACTGAAAAACGTTTATCCAAAACACCTGAGCGTTTTGGACATGGCGCGATAGAAGGGGTGGCTGCGCCCGAGGCAGCGAATAATTCCGCCGCTCAGGCTGCGTTTATTCCCTTATTAACACTGGGCGTCCCCGCCAATGCAGTGATGGGCATTTTATTGGGTGCACTGATGATCCACGGCATTACGCCTGGTCCGATGATGATTGAGAAAAATCCTGAATTATTCTGGGGTACCGTCACCAGCATGTATTTGGGCAACATCATGTTGTTAGTGTTGAACTTACCCCTGATTGGTTTGTGGGTGAAATTACTGCGCGTTCAATATGCCGTGTTATTCCCGCTGATCCTGTTTATCGCCTTGATTGGGGCCTATGTGATTAACAGCAGCGAAATGGATTTGTATCTGATGTTGTTGTTCGGTGTGCTTGGCTATTTGATGCGTAAATTTGAGTATGAACCTGCACCGCTGGTACTCGCTTTTGTATTGAGCCCGATTCTGGAGGACTCGCTACGCCA
Source organism: Alcaligenaceae bacterium (assembly GCA_947380655.1). Taxonomy (GTDB): domain Bacteria; phylum Pseudomonadota; class Gammaproteobacteria; order Burkholderiales; family Burkholderiaceae_B; genus Zwartia. The sequence continues at coordinate 1,729 of CANCRX010000173.1, forward strand.
GTCCCTGATTATCTCTGGCGGGAGCATGTCAATATTTGTCACCCGTCCCATTGCAGCGGGCTTTTTGCTGCTTGCAGCATTACTGTTGATTAGTGCGGTATTACCGAGCGTGCGTAAAAAGAGAAGCAAGCTCGTTGAAAATGCCGATGAAAACAACTAAGTAAAAATTTTTATTTTTCTTCAAGGTTGAATATGCGTTGTAAACAGATCGTCTCTACCTTGCTAGCAGGTATCTTGACCGTTGGTTTGAGTCAGGCCCTCGCGGCATATCCAGACAAACCGATCACTCTGTATGTCGCATTTTCAGCGGGTGGTACAACAGACATTACAGCGCGGGCACTGGCGCAGGGTGCTGAAAAAATATTAGGCGTGCCGATCACCATTGAAAATAAAGGGGGTGGCGGTGCGACGGTTGCCAATGGTTTACTTGCAACTAAAAAACCAGATGGCTACAACTTGCTGGCGACGTCTACGGGTTCAATTACTGTTCGTCCCTTGCTGGTCAAGCTTGCTTATGCGCCGAAAGATTTTAGAGTCTTGATCCAGTACACCTCTTATATCGGGGGCCTTGTCGTGCGGGCCGATGCACCATTTAAAACAGTTAATGAGTTTATTGCTTACGCGAAGGCGCATCCAGGAATGACCTACGCTTCGAGCGGTCCGCATACGCAACAACAAGTCGGAGTGGAGTCATTTGCCCGTTGCAACGGTTTGACGTTCAAGCATATGCCGACCAAGGGCGGCGCAAATTCCAATACGGCATTAATGGGCAGTCATGTGGATTTCATTGCCGGTTCCGGATCACATTTGCCACTGGTTGAGCAAGGTCAATTTAAAGAACTGATTATTTTTCATCGCGATGAGAGAGATCCTGCCCGTATGGACATCCCTGTGATGAAAGATATTAATTGCCCACCTACTAATCCGCCGAACGGAATGATTATTGTGTCGCCAGCCGGACTGCCCGATCCGATCGCCGAAAAACTCAGCGCTGCGTTCAAACAAGTTGCCGAATCTGCAGAATTCAAAGCACTGCTCGTTAAATACAATTTGCCAGATACGTATATGAGCGGTCCAGATGTACAGAAAGGTTTTCCCGCAGAAATCGAATGGTATAAAAAATATTTCTCTGATATTGGAATGATCAAACCATGACGAGCCACACCACTCAAGATATGCAATGGGATGACCAGGCGGATCTGATCGTAGTGGGTTTCGGTGGAGCGGGTGCAGCCGCCGCGATCACAGCTGCCGAGCTAGGTGCGACAGTTATTTTGCTCGACAAGGCGCCTTTGGGTCATGAGGGTGGCAATACCCGGGTCGCAGCGCAAGGTTATCTCAATACTTCGACACCTGAGAGTGCCACGGCTTATCTGAATGCGATGTGTGGGCCTTATCCGGTTGCCGCCGATATGGTTGCTGTCTGGGCTGATGAAATGTGTAAGAACAA
>CANCRX010000174.1 GCA_947380655.1 Alcaligenaceae bacterium
TGGGTGCCGGTGTCCGATGAGTTCGATGACTACGTCTCGCGGCCCAAACCGAATGGCTACCGCTCTTTACATACTGTCGTGGCAGACGAGGTGGGACGTCCCTTCGAAGTGCAGATTCGCACCCAAGCGATGCACGAGTTCGCTGAGTACGGGATGGCTGCGCACTGGCGCTACAAAGAGGCGGGGCCGCGCGGTGGCCAAGCGTCAGGCCACCCGCCAGCCCAACAGCAATATGATCAGCAGCTTGCGTGGATGCGTCAGCTTTTGGCCTGGAATAACGAAGCGGCAGAACAGCCCGATCAGATTGTTTCGCGCACGGTGCACAAACCTGCTGAGGACCGTATTTACGTGCTCTCTCCGCAAGCGCGAGTCCTGGAGTTGCCTGTCGGTGCGACGCCGGTAGATTTTGCCTATCATTTGCACACTGATCTGGGGCACCGGTGCCGTGGCGCACGTATTGATGGTCAGATGGTTCCGTTGCAAACGCAACTGCAAACGGGTCAGACGGTTGAAATTGTGACGACCAAGTCTGGCGGACCTTCCCGTGACTGGCTCAATCCCCAGCTTGGATTCTTAGCCAGTCCGCGTGCGCGCGCCAAGGTACGGGCATGGTTTAACGCGATCGAATTACAACAGCGTATCGTCCAGGGTCAGGCGCTGGTTGAAAAAGAACTGCAGCGTCTGGGTAAAACGGCCATCAATCTGGAGCACCTGGCGCAGCAGCTCGGTTTTGCTCAGGCTGATGATCTGTATGTTTCTGCTGCAAAAGAAGAATTTAGTCTGCGTCAGATTGATGCGATTTTGCAGCCAGTTGTTCCTGAGGCTGAAATCACGCCTGAGGCCTTGGTCAGGCATGAAGCGCGCGCCAATAGTGCGACGCAAACCGGTAAGAGTGGTGTGCTGGTGGTGGGCGTCGGATCATTGATGACCCAGCTGGCACGATGCTGCCGGCCGGCTCCTCCTGATGTGATCAGTGGCTTTGTGACGCGCGGTCGAGGGGTGTCTATCCATCGCCAGGATTGTCCGAGCTACGGGGCACTTGCTACCCGACAGCCTGAACGTGTCATTGAGGTTGCCTGGGGCAGTCTGACGACAGGCACCGTCTATCCGGTCGACCTCAGCATCCGTTCTCAGGACCGGCCTGGCTTATTACGGGATTTATCAGAAGTCTTTGCCCGTTTGCGCCTGAATGTCGTGGCGGTGAATACTCAAAGTAAAGCCTCCATCGCCCAGATGGGTTTTACTGTTGAGGTGCATGACGGAGCGGAACTGGCGCGTGCGTTATCGGCTTTGATGGATGTGTCGGGTGTGGTTTCAGCGCAGCGGCGTTAAGGTAAAATCAATGCTTCGCTATCGTGCGAATAGCTATGCTGCGGGTCGTGCAGCAAGGCATATTTCGGAGAGATTGTCTTGAAACCCTACGATTTTCCTGATGCTAAAGGGCATTTTGGTCCGTACGGCGGCGTATTTGCTGCTGAAACCCTCATGCAGGCAATTGAAGAGCTGCGCCTGGCATATGACCAATATCGCGACGATCCTGAGTTCCTCGCTGAATTTGAGTACGAACTCAAACATTTCGTTGGTCGCCCAACGCCTGTGTATCATGCCCGCCGCTGGTCCGAAGAGCTCGGTGGCGCACAAATCTGGTTTAAACGCGAAGATCTGAATCACACTGGCGCGCACAAAATTAACAACAGTCTGGGTCAGGCTTTGCTGGCACGCCGGATGGGTAAAAAACGCATTATTGCTGAGACGGGTGCCGGCCAGCATGGCGTGGCCACAGCGACTGTCTGCGCACGTTACGGGATGGAATGCGTGGTGTACATGGGCAGCGAAGACGTCAAGCGTCAGTCGCCGAATGTCTTTCGCATGAAACTGCTCGGTGCAACAGTGGTCCCTGTTGAGTCAGGTTCCAAAACACTCAAGGATGCGCTGAACGAAGCCATGCGTGACTGGGTCACAAACGTCGACGACACCTTTTACATTATTGGTACGGTTGCGGGCCCCCATCCTTATCCGATGATGGTGCGCAATTTCCACTCAGTCATTGGTAAAGAGTCAATCGAGCAGATGCCGTTGTACGCAGGCCGACAGCCTGATTACGTGCTGGCTTGCGTGGGGGGCGGCTCTAACGCGATGGGTATTTTCCACCCCTATATTCCTTATGAGAACGTCAAGCTTGTAGGCGTTGAGGCTGCGGGTGAGGGCGTTGAAACAGGCAAGCACTCTGCATCGCTGACGATGGGTAGCGTGGGTGTGCTGCACGGTAATCGCACCTATGTTTTGCAAAATGAAGACGGCCAGGTCATGGAGACGCACTCGGTCTCTGCAGGTCTGGATTATCCCGGAGTCGGTCCAGAGCATGCATGGCTCAAAGACAGTGCGCGTGCATCCTATGTCAGTGTGACCGATGAGGAGGCCCTGGCTTCCTTTCATCATTGCTGTCGCATCGAGGGCATCATCCCCGCGCTGGAAACATCGCATGCGTTGGCATACGCCGCCAAGCTCGCACCGACTCTTTCAAAAGACCAGATCATTCTGGTGAATTTGTCAGGTCGTGGTGACAAAGATATCAACACCGTCGCGACACGCGCCGGCCTTGTGCTTTAAAGGTTTTAAGACTCATGGCTCAACATACAGACCGCATCGCCGCGGCCTTCGCGCGCGCTGCACAGCAAAAACGTGCAGCCCTCATTCCTTACATCGCGGCGGGTAATCCTCTGCCTGCGACCACCGTTCCGCTGATGCATGCGCTGGTGAGTGCGGGCGCGGACGTAATCGAGCTCGGTATCCCTTTTTCAGATCCGATGGCCGATGGCCCGGTCATCCAGAAAGCTGCCGAGCACGCGATTGCCCAAGGCATAGGTTTGCGCCACGTACTGGAAATGGTGGCTGAGTTTCGTACGACAGACACGCAAACCCCCATCGTGCTGATGGGCTATGCCAATCCGATCGAGAGAATGGGTCAGCAACAGTTTACGGAGCAGGCGGCTCTGGCTGGTATTGACGGTATTTTGACCGTTGACTATCCACCCGAAGAAATCGGTAACTTTCTGAATCTGCTCGAAAAGCACAACATCGCGCCAATTTTTCTATTGGCACCGACCTCGACTGAAGAGCGTATTAAAGCGGTTGGTCAGATCGC
>CANCRX010000175.1 GCA_947380655.1 Alcaligenaceae bacterium
TATCTCGCGCGGGCTCACTTCTCCGACGCCTTTGTCCAGAGGCGAGTTTGGTCCCTTCGCCTCCTCGCGCATCTTGGATTTGCATCGCTCGCATGGCATACCTAGCACCTGGTTCATTCCTGGGTTTACGATAGAAACCTACCCCAAGGCCTGTGAAGCAGTCGTGCTTGGCGGTCATGAAGTTGCGCACCATAGCTGGGCACATATTGCACCCGCCAGCCAAAGTCGTGAGGAAGAAGAAGCCGATCTGGTGCGGGCCAATGAAGCGATTAAACGCCTGACTGGACGCTATGCCGTGGGCTATCGGTCGCCGGCCTGGGACCTGAGCGCGAACACAATTGATTTGTTAATTAAATATGGATTCGAATACGACAGCAGCATGATGGGCGCTGATTACATGCCTTATCGCGCCAGGCAGGGGGACTTGGTTGAACTTGGCCAACCCGTTAAATTTGGTTCAGAAACAAATCTGATCGAAATGCCCATCAGCTGGACACTCGATGATCACCCGCATTTTGAGTACTGGCGTATGCCCAATACCGTTAATCCTGGTTTGCAGTCACCTCAAACGGTCATGGCAGGATGGCTCGATGAGTTTCGATACTTTAAGAAGTCTGTGGAGTGGGGCGTGTTGACTTATACCCTGCATCCTTACGTGATTGGTCGTGGTTATCGCATGTTGGCCTTCGAAGGATTTATAGACAGTCTGATTAATGAAGGGGCAGAATTCATGACAATGGAACAGGCTCTTCAGGAAACAAAAAAACGGTTGTAAATAATAATTAAACAGGAGACGTCATGATGCGTAAATTTTTAACTGCTTCACTACTCGGATTTGCATCGCTATCTGCAATAAATATTGCTCTCGCCCATACGCCCACTCAACCCGCTCACCAACTCTATGCTGAGGGTGATTTTCAACTAGAAAACGGATCGGTTATTCGTGATTTCAATTTGTCTTACGTGACACACGGCAAACTAAATAGCGATAAAAGTAATGCGATTTTGATGGTGACTGCGATCGGTGGCAATCACCATCGGATTGATTATCTGATTGGGCCCTGCAAGGCACTAGATACAGATAAATATTTTATTATTTGTACCGATGCGATCGGAAATGGATTAACCACCTCACCCTCGAACAGTAAACAGCAGCCCAATATCAGTTTCCCTGAGTTCAACATGCGCGACATGGTTAATTCACAGTACAAACTAGTACATGAGTTGTTTGGTATTAAAAAGCTAGTGTCGGTTGTGGGCGCCTCCATGGGAGGGATGCAGGCTTTGCAATGGGCTGTGTCTTATCCTGAGATGGTCACATCGATTGTGCCGATTGTGCCCCTCGCCAAAACTCCTGCCTGGACAACAGGCATACTGGAGATGCTGCGCCAAAGCATCATGACAGATCCTGCCTATGCAGGCGGGAAATACACCAAACCTGTAGAACAGGGGATGAAACTTTGGTCAGGTTGGTTGAGCGGTGTGATTGTGCGAACACCCGCTTATCAGAACAGAGAGGAGTCAATACCCGCATCGACGATCGCTGCCCTCAAGAAAGTCCAGGATGGCGGTTGGACAAGAATGGATGCCAATGACTGGATCTGGCAGTCCCGCGCCTACGATGCGCATGATGTGGGGCAGACTAAAGGTTTCAATGGCAATACCGATGCTGCCTTGAAATCTATTCGTGCGAGGACCTTGATCCTCGCAGGAACAGGTGATTTGCTCAACCCTGAATCTGATGCACAGCATTCAGCCAAGATCATTCGTGGCGCGGAGTATGTCGCAATCAATGACAAATTACCGATGGGACATTTTTCTGCAGCAGGCGCGACTGAAGCAGAGAACGCTCTGCAGAATAAAGAAATCAAGCGGTTTTTAAAGGAAGTAAATCCTTAGGTCGTATTTTCCGAGTTAGGCTAAACGGCTCCATTATGACGGATTAGCTTGCATTTTCGTTCAGACTGGTTATTGAGTTTGATGCCATGAGTGTTAGTTCTTGGCAAATTTTGATACCATTTTCTGATACCATTCTAATGAATAGAAAGCACAAAGCTACGCTTCAAAAAATATTTAATAGGCCTGTTCCAGCAAATATCCGTTGGCAAGATATTGAGGTTTTAATGAAAAACCTTGGCGCAGAAATCTTTGAACGATCGGGGTCCCGTGTGGAAATTTATATGTTTAATCAAGCATATGTATTTCATCGGCCCCATCCTTCTCCGGACACAGATAGGGGTGCAATAGTTGCAATACGAAAATGGTTAGAAGAAAACGGAGTTTGCCCATGAACGTTATGCTGATTGATGGTTATCAGGCTGTGATAGCTTTCTCCCCAGAGTTGGATATGTTCAGGGGAGAATTTGTGAGTTTGAATGGAGGTGCAGATTTTTTTGCAAAAGATGTGGAGGGCCTTCAGCGCGAAGGAAAAATATCGCTAGATATTTTTCTTACAGCATGTAAGCGCAATGGAATTTCACCGCATAAAAAATTCTCAGGTAATTTTTCACTGCGCCTTGATGCCGTCACGCATGAGGCGGCGGCAATCGCCGCGGCTGCACAAGGATTAAGCTTGAATCACTGGGCAGCCAGCACCATCAAACAGGCAGTAGGTATTTCTTAATTTCCATGCATGCTGGCTTAGCGCTCAACGGTTGATAGATATCTAAAATTGCCCAGGTCTGTCACAAGCAAGCTACAGTCTGTCACAAGCTACAGGTAACAAATTATGCTATAGTCTTGGTCATCGATGAATTAGCTGCATTAAATCAGTTTAAGCGCTTCTGTGTAACACCCTGATTTAACTGTTTGATTTTCAACGACAATTCCCTGATAGCTCAGTCGGTAGAGCGACGGACTGTTAATCCGCAGGTCCCTGGTTCGAGTCCAGGTCGGGGAGCCAAAAATATCAATGATCAAGCCCAACTTTACCGTTGGGCTTTTTCGTTGTGCGCCCAGCATGGGCGCACTCTTGCGGGTGCAAGTCCCGCCGTAAGTTGATCACAGCGAACGAAGCGAAGCGCAACTGCATGAAGGTGACTGAATGTGGGAAGGAAGCGTGGAGCGAAG
>CANCRX010000176.1 GCA_947380655.1 Alcaligenaceae bacterium
TTTTAACGATCTCAACGAATCTTTTATCTTTCAGGAATTATAAAAATGAGTTCAATCGTAGATATTATCGGTCGCGAAATTCTCGACTCACGTGGCAATCCTACCGTCGAATGCGACGTATTGCTTGAGTCAGGTGCGATGGGTCGTGCCTCGGTACCTTCGGGCGCATCGACGGGTAGCCGTGAGGCAATCGAATTGCGAGATGGCGATAAGTCCCGCTATCTTGGTAAGGGTGTCTTGCGCGCAGTTGAAAATCTCAACACGGAAATTTCTGAAGGTCTGATGGGCCTGGACGCACAAGAGCAGACTTTTATCGATCGCACCATGATTGAGCTCGATGGCACCGAGGACAAATCACGTCTGGGCGCGAACGCGATCCTGGCGGCCAGTATGGCCGTGGCGCGTGCGGCTGCCGATGAGTCCGGTTTGTCACTGTATCGCTATTTTGGTGGCAGTGGCCCGATGAGCATGCCTGTACCGATGATGAACGTCATCAACGGTGGCGCTCACGCCAACAATACCCTTGATTTGCAAGAACTGATGATTTTGCCAATCGGTGCAACCAGCTTTCGCGAAGCCATGCGTATGGGGGCGGAGACATTTCATGCACTTAAAAAACTGATTAATGACGCCGGTATGTCGACCGCTGTGGGTGACGAGGGCGGTTTTGCTCCGAACGTGCCGAACCACGAAGCGGCGATCCAGTTGATCTTGCGCGCCATTGAAAATGCAGGCTATGAGCCAGGTACGCAGATCGCTTTGGGTCTGGATTGCGCAGCGTCCGAGTTTTATAAGGACGGTAAGTACAAGCTTGATGGCGAGGGTGGTATTGCCTTGTCCTCACAGGAATTCACCAATCTGCTGGCAACCTGGTGCGATAAATACCCCATCATTTCGATCGAAGACGGTATGGCTGAAAACGATTGGGATGGCTGGAAAATGCTGACCGAACAGCTCGGTCGTAAAATTCAGTTGGTCGGTGATGATCTGTTTGTGACCAACACCAAAATCCTTAAAAAGGGGATTGACCTAGGGATTGCCAACTCAATTCTGATCAAAATCAATCAGATCGGTACGTTGACTGAGACGTTTGCTGCGATTGAGATGGCTAAACGCGCAGGCTACACCTCGGTCGTCTCACACCGCTCGGGCGAAACCGAAGACTCGACGATTGCTGATATCGCTGTTGCAACAAACGCCATGCAGATCAAGACGGGTTCTTTGTCACGTTCAGATCGTATGGCTAAATACAACCAGTTGCTGCGCATCGAAGAAGAACTCGCTGAGGTTGCGACTTACCCAGGTCGCGATGCGTTTTTTAACCTGCGCTAAAGTGCTAATACGGTGTGACGATGTCACACCGATTTGATTGAGACGCTATGCGTTTACTGCTGTTGCTTTTGCTGACGCTGGTTGGCCTGATCCAGTACCCGTTGTGGGTGGGGCGGGGTGGCTGGCTGTCGGTTTGGGATATGCAGCAACAGGTCGCCTCTCAACGCACCATCAACGAAGGCCTCAGGGCGCGTAATCAGGCTTTGAACGCTGAAGTTGAAGATTTGCGCACTGGGACTGAAGCGGCTGAAGAACGTGCCCGGGCCGAGCTTGGGATGATGCGTCAGGGTGAATTATTTGTGCAGATCCTGCCGCCTGACGTCAAGGCCCCGGAGCTCAAACAGAGTACAAAACCAGGTGCTAAAGCGCCTGCTATGGCAAATCCTGCGGCTGCCCCTGCTGTTACACCTACTTCACCCCCTAAAACAGCTACGCCCGCAAACTCCAGCGCGCAAAAGCCAGCGCAACGCTAAGCTCAACCCTAAGCGCAACGCTTGCTGGTTGTACTATTTTCTAACGGCAACAAATCAATCCATCACAAATATTATTTTCATTCCTTTGGATATCCTCGGATATTGACTGATCATTCTTCGCGTTAATCTGACTGTTGCTGTTTGTCGTGTGCGCTGTTGGTAAATTTTCGCGCGTTTGCCTTTTTTCAGTTTGCCAGGGCCCCGTGTATTTCGATACGCTTGGAGTCCGAGCTTGATTGATTGGCGGTTTGTATTGTTGTGTGATGGGCGGCAGATGTTCAGCGCTGTGCTCGCCTTGAATAGTTTCTCCTTGTAACGCATGACTTTGCATCATGACTTCAGTCATCAGGTTTGCAACAAGATATCCTTTGCTCCACGCAATGCCTGTTCGGTCTGTTCGCGTTCTACTGAATATTTTTAGAATCATTCCTGTACCAGGAACGAGTGGTTGATAGATCAAGCTGAGGGTCAGTCGCAGAGTGTTCGCTTCAAAAACGGTTTGTTTCGAAACCGGTCCACGTCCCTCTGACCATCCCTTTCGAATATTATTTTGATGCTGCTCATCGAGATAGTCGTTGCGCAGCGACGCGCGACCGAACTTTTTCGATAACTCCGGATGAGAAAAGTCTTTGAATACCGAGCTATTCGGATTCATCACTTTAATTTCCCAGAGTCTTAATCCTGTTACGCGCATGATTTTTTTTGCGCGAAACTCCAGTCTGTCCGCAGGACTCTGATGAATGCCTCGGGCGGCATAGCTTGGCAAAATTGCCTGTTTAAACGTCTGATTGACGATCTGCTGGTTGGCCCCTGCAACACTTCCTGCTCTTGCTGCCTCATAAAGCGCGAGTAGTGCGACATGCCTCACTTGTTGACTATGACTGATTTCCAGAGCCAGCGCAGCAGTCAGCATCAGTGGAATTAAAACAAGACACGTTTCAACGATTGCCGCTCCGCGCTGGCTGTGATTCGGATGTTTTATTCTCATGTGAGCAGTCTGGTCGGCCTCCCTGTCTTTGTCGATTCGCAGAGTTACGTGTAAGAGGTAGAATAAGGTTCTATTGAGTCTATGTTCGCGACCTGCTGGTGAGCATATTCGTCACACAATTTCATGACCTCAATCCTTACTGCCGGATCACAATGACTTCTGCTGCCGACTTTCCATTTTTCCCTGGTGTTCGTTCTTTGCATTCTCCTGGGCCATCTCATGTGCCTAAAGCCGTACAGGATGCGATGACTAATCAGCCGATGGAT
>CANCRX010000177.1 GCA_947380655.1 Alcaligenaceae bacterium
TTTAAGGGTGGTAAACCTAGCCTACCCTCGCAATGATTTAAACCAGATCAAACTCAAAAAATTGTCCGGAACTATTTAGATTTTTGTGCGCGACGCAGTGAGGGCATTTCAAGCCCTCGCTTAGCAACCTGATCGCGCATGATCTGGACACTGCCATGATTAATACCAGACTGAAACGCGCCCATGGTGTTGTGCGCAAACACACCTTTCTCAACCGCAAGCGGCGACCCATTCAAAAGCTGCGCGTAAGGCCCTAACATCTGCGTAATCGCCTCAGTCGTACGGACACCATGCTCAGGTGACCAGACTTTTTCAGCTGAGCCTTCGTATGAAAACTGCCCGCCACGCTCGACAATCGACATGCTACGCAATGTCATGAGACGACAGACTTGTGCCTCAATCCACAGCTCGGCAACCTTGTCACGAATTGCCGTATTTGAAGCGGGTGAATACCCACCAAAATCCGTGGTCTTGAGCAAGTTAACAATATCTTCATCGCGCCTGACGGAGCGTAAATAGCGCGAAGCACCCACGCGGTCCAGGTTTAGACCCATTGAACCGACCCGCCAGCCCTGATTTTCCTTACCCAGTAAAGTTGACTCATGCACCCGAACATCTTCGAAAAACACCTCGTTACTGCGGGCATCGCCGTAGCAAGTGCCTCGTGGTGCACGGGGATTATTCTGGATCGTCCATAACGGCCTGACCGTGAGACCGGGCGTATCCATCGGGAAAATAAAAATCGAAATCCCATCATGACGACTCGCTTCGGGATCGGTACGCGCCATCAGGTAAATATGCGTTGCGAAGTGCGCAGAGGTGGTGTACATCTTCTGGCCATTAATGACGAAGTGATCACCATCGCGGATCGCACGGCATCGCAACGCTGCCAAGTCAGCGCCAGCATGTGGTTCAGTAAATCCCAACGCAAAGTAGTATTCCATCTTGATGAGCTTGGGCAAGTAATATCGCTTTTGCTCTTCAGTACCCGCTGCCATGATCGCAGGCGCGCCACTACCTTCCAGACTAATGTTGATACCGACTCTGAGGAACTCTTCTTCAATGATGTTCTGACTGATTCGATCGCCACCCTGTCCGCCGTACTCTTTAGGATAGCTGTAACCCAGCCAGCCACGATCGGCTATTTTTTCAAATAACGCGCTGACGTGAGGCCCTCGCTGACCGAGGTGGCGAGACTGACCGCTACTTTCCATTGCGTCTTCTGCAGCATCCATTTCGGCAATCACCTCTTCGGTGACATTGCCACGGATGAACTCAATTAAATTTTTTCTTAATTGCTGCTGCTCGGGTGAAAAACCGAAATCCATTTCAAGATCCTTTTGTCTCGTTTTACATTCGATATCAGGTCAAAGCAGACAAGAAAACATCTGACACACACCTAATCCGTCTCGTTTTATTATTTTTCGTTGCTTAATAAAAAGCTTAGTTAATCCTAGCATAAAGAGGCGCACGAAACAGCTTGTTTAGCCAGACCCTCGACGAGAAACTACTCGACGCCTGTGTGTTTTTCACCTAGTATCCATTCAAAGCAAACGGCATCAGGAATCAACCTGAGATCCGCACCAGTCAACGGGAGAGACAATATGAAAATTTTATATTTCAATGATTTCAGGCTTGGGATCCTAAAAGGCGATCTCGTGGTTGATGTGACCGATGTCGTTTCTGATATTCCACATACCGGCCCTCACAATCTGATCAGCGGCTTAATCGAACACTTTGATCAGTACAAACCAAAACTGGAAGCTGCAGTCAAAGCTGGAACCGGCGTACCCTTGAGCTCAGTCAAAATTCGTCCGCCGCTGCCCAAACCAAACAATATTGACTGCATGGCAGTGAACTACATGGAAGATGGCACCCGCACATCGCCTGCGCCCATCAACGCTTTTAACAAGGCACCCGGCACAGTCATTGGCGATGGCGATACGATGGTACTGCCTGATGTTGCCGCAACAGTTTTTGAAGGTGAGGCTGAGGTTGCGGTCATTATCGGCAAACGTTGCTCCAATGTGAGCGCTCAAGACGCCATGCCCTACATTTTTGGCTACACCAATTTCATTGACGGATCAGCGCGTGGTCTCGGCCCGGAAGGCAATGTGTTTTTTCAGATGAAATCACGTGATACCTTTGCTCCGCTCGGTCCTTTTATCGTGACCGCAGATGAAATTGCTGATCCGCATAATTTGCAAATCAAATTATGGAACAACGGCACGTTGATGCAAAATTTCAATACCAGTGATATGGCGCACAAAATACCTCGTTGTATTGAATGGGTGAGTTCCATCCATACACTTGAACCTGGTGATGTTGTTGCAACAGGCACGAATCACCGTGGATTGAATCCATTCATGGATGGTGACAAAATCGAACTTGAAGTCGAAGGCCTTGGACGACTGCATATCAACGTTCGCGATGATCTCAAGCGAACCTGGGCCCGTGTCACACGTCTGGAGCATGCTGAGCGTAAATTGCCCGGTGTTTCGACTCCTCAACTAACTGGCAAATACACTCCCGCGGCTAAATAAAAGACAGACCCGTGTAGCACGCGCATGCTGCAAAACAGCGTGCGCGTTTTATTTCCAGGGTATCTCAGCGACCGCATTGCGTGCAGCGATGCGCCCAAAAGCAAAGCATTCTCCGATGTTTCCGGTACCCTGATATAAGTAACTGTAAATCGAGCCGAGCTCACCGGCACTATAAAGACGCGCAACGGGGGTGTCATCGGGCCTGACAATCTGTGCCCGCGTATTACGACGCGGCCCCCCTTGCGTATTGAGCATGGACGGTGACAACTCAACTGCATAATACGGGCCCGAATCAAAACCGGACATCATCAATTTTCTGCCAAAGTCGGTGTCTATCCCTGCCGCTGCCATCTGATTCCAGCGATTCACACTTGCCTGAAGATTGTCAGGGGATAATCCGAGCTTTTGCGCAAGGGCTTGAATCGTGGGAGCAGACTGAATCCAGCCTTTCTCAAGCTCTGCACGATTATCCTGGCTCCACACATAGCCGCTCATAAGTTGTGTCCAGC
>CANCRX010000178.1 GCA_947380655.1 Alcaligenaceae bacterium
ACGGCTACGGACGTTCTTAACGTGACCTCCAGCATACGAATCCCACCCGCTACCAGTGCTCGCGCAAGAGGAACCGCATGTGCCAGATCATGTATGACAATGACAGGAATGACAGGCGAATCCTGCATAATCTGGAGTGATGTGAGAGATTTCAAATTTTTCTCCTGGCGAATCATTAATTGATGCAATGTATAACGAATTTTTGCTCAAGGTATTAACTATCTGCACGTCAACAGGCCTGATGCCCGGGTTATTTCATAACGTACTCGTCATACGGGCTCAATGTTGTCTATCATTCAAGCATGGACACAAAAACCAAGGTAACTGACGCAGTCACCCCGCCTATCCCCAAAAGCATCTGGGTGTTAGGCTTTGTCAGTTTACTGATGGATGTCTCATCCGAAATGATTCACAGCCTGTTGCCCTTGTTTCTAGTAACGGGACTAGGGGCCAGTGCGTTGACCGTCGGAGCGATCGAAGGGCTCGGTCAGTCAACTGCGTTAATCATCAAGGTTTTCTCTGGCGTGCTCAGCGACTACCTGGGCAATCGTAAAAATGTTGTGTTGTTTGGTTATGCCATGGGCGCAGCGACAAAGCCCGTCTTCGCTCTCGCGTCTGGAATAGGCATGATTTTCTCTGCAAAAATTATCGACCGTGTCGCAAAAGGTATTCGCAGTGCACCACGTGATGCACTGATCGCAGACCTGACACCTAAAGCGATACTCGGTAGTGCCTTTGGGTTACGTCAATCACTCGATACGGTAGGCGCGATTCTGGGGCCTCTGCTGGCAGTTGGCCTGATGTTGCTCTGGGCCAATGATTTCAGGGCGGTGTTCTGGATGGCGGCGATTCCCGGTGCACTCGCAGCACTACTTTTTGCGATTGGAATTAAAGAGCCAGAACGCAATGCGCAGAACAGCAAGGAAAAACTCAATCCCATTACACGTAAGAATCTGAAAAGAATGGGTCAGCCGTTTTGGTGGGTGACCGCGATTGGCGGGATATTTACACTGGCACGGTTCAGCGAAGCCTTTTTGGTACTGCGTGCAGAGCAGACCGGTGTGGCACTGGCACTGGTTCCGCTTGTGATGGTAGTGATGAATCTAGTCTATGCCTCTACAGCCTTTCCCTTTGGCAAGTTGTCAGACAAAATGAGTCATCGCACCCTCTTAACAACTGGGCTGATTGTTTTGTTTGTCGCAGATCTGGTTCTGGCCAATAGTTCGCACTGGAGCATGGTGCTCATTGGCGTGGCACTCTGGGGCGTTCATATGGGTATGACACAAGGCCTGCTTGCCACCATGGTGGCAAGCTCAGCCCCAGATGACCTGCGTGGCACGGCCTTTGGTTTTTTTAATCTGGTCAGCGGCCTGGCTATGCTGACAGCGAGTATCACAGCAGGTTTACTTTGGGACAGCCTGGGCGCCTCCTCAACTTTTTATGCCGGTGCGGTATTCTGTGTGATCGCACTCTCTTTGCTGATTACGCGCCCAAAAAATCAATTGAAATAAATCAAAGAGATTAATCAAACCTTACGGGACAACTCTTTAGGCAGAGGAAATGAAACGTGCTCCTCAAGTCCTTCCATGTTGCGCACCGATACTGCACCCAGCTCTTTGAGGCGTTTGATCACCTGCTGCACAAGTCGCTCGGGTGCAGAAGCGCCAGCTGAAATTCCAATGCGTGAGCGGCCTTGCAACCAGGCTGGATCAATGGACTCAGGTCCATCAATCAAATATGACTCGATGCCCTTACGCTCTGCCACCTCACGCAATCGATTAGAGTTTGAGCTGTTCGCACTCCCAACCACCAGCACCAGATCACACTCAGGCGCCATAATCTTCACTGCATCCTGACGATTTTGCGTGGCGTAACAAATATCGCTTTTCTTGGGCTCGGTAATCGTTGGGAAACGTTTTTTAAGCGCACCGGCCACGGCTGCAGCATCGTCAACAGAAAGCGTCGTTTGTGTCACGAACGACAGATTGTCAGGATTGATGACATGCAAAGCCATTACATCTTCGACGGTCTCAACCAGATACATGCCGTCTTGAGTCTGACCCAAAGTGCCTTCGACTTCTGGATGACCTTTGTGGCCGATCATGATGATTTCACGACCTGCTGCACGCATCTTTGCGACCTCAATGTGTACTTTTGTCACCAACGGGCACGTCGCATCAAAAACCTGCAAACCACGCGTTTGAGCTTCCTCACGCACGGCTTTGGAGACACCATGTGCAGAGAAAATAACGATACTTCCGCTGGGCGCCTGATCCAGTTCATCGATGAATACCGCGCCTTTATTACGCAGATCTTCCACCACAAACCGGTTATGTACGATTTCGTGACGGACATAAATCGGTGCACCATGCAATTCAATCGCCCGTTCCACGATGTCAATCGCGCGATCAACGCCGGCACAAAATCCACGCGGCTGAGCCAGCAGAATTTCTGCACCTGAGCCCGAAGCTGTCTGCTCTGAAACCGACGCGACCATCACAACACCCCAAGCAAATCTATATCGACACGCAGCGTCAATCCTGCCAGGGGATGATTGAAATCAAACAACGCAGTCTCGTCGTTGATTTCTTTCAGCACACCCGAATAACGTCCGCCATTCGGTGCGGAAAACTCAACCATGTCTCCAGGCGTAAAAACTGTATCGGGTTCGGTGTACTCGTTAAGCATATTGCGTGTCACACGCTGTATCAGGTCGGGATTTCGATCCCCATAGGCCTGCGCAGGGCTGAGGGTGTAACTGAAACAGTCTCCCTCGGGATGACCGATCAGAGGGCTTTCCATGGTTGGCGACCACTGCCCACTATTGAGTTGCAGTGTTGCAGGCCGTCCTTCAAATGTATCGATGAAAGCTGAGCCCTTGGCAGGACCGCTTTCAATCACGATACGGTAATGCAAGGTGAGGTAGGAGTCCGCACGGACAACGGGTAGATCGGAAGAGGATTGGGCAGTCAAAATCTGTCACCGTAGATATCTTGTTCAACCCAT
>CANCRX010000179.1 GCA_947380655.1 Alcaligenaceae bacterium
TTTTATGTCGCCGTGATTATCCTCGCAGTAGGGACCTCTTTAGCGGGATATTTTCCACTAAACGTCGGCATCATTCAGTGGTTTGAAAAAAAACGCGCGCGCGCTCTCTCGACTGTCGGAGTTGGACTTGCACTGGGTGGGATTTGTGTCCCTCTGGTTGCGATCACCATGCAAACCTTTGGCTGGAGAGCCACTGCCTTTGGCTCAGGCGTCCTTATCATTGTGCTGGGCATTCCTCTGGCCAGTGTGTTTCGCAAACGCCCCGAGGATTATGGCGAATACGTAGACGGCATTGATCCCAGCTCAAAACCTAAAGAAAATACACCAGCGCTCGCTCGCGCTGAAACTAAAGCAGAGCCTTCATTTTCCACCATGCAGGCATTGCGTACACGCTCATTCTGGCTACTCAGCGCGGGCCATGCCTTTGCACTGTTAGTCGTCACCGCAGTGAACGCGCATGCGATCAACCACATGCGCATTTCGCTCGACTACAGCATTTCACAAGCCGCGATCATTATTACCGTCATGACTGCTTTTCAGCTGGCTGGGGTATTAATCGGTGGATATCTCGGTGATAAATACCAAAAGAGATTACTTTGCGCCGGGTGCATGATCATGCACGCAATTGGTTTGCTATTCCTGACTTTTGCGACGGGCAGAGGCGCCTTGATTGTTTTTGCTGTGCTGCATGGCCTGGCCTGGGGTATTCGAGGACCTTTCATGCAAGCCATTCGGGCGGATTATTTTGGTCGGCAATCGATCGGTCAGATACTCGGGATCTCGGGAATTATTGTGGCGGTTGGGCAATTTACTGGGCCACTGGTTGCAGGGGTGCTGGGTGATGCGACAGGTAACTATAAACTTGGTTTTACTGTGCTGGCGTTGACGGCCGCGACGGGTTCGGTTTTGTTTTTGATGGCGCGTAAGCCGGCGTTTCCTGGGGTGGCTGTTAGTAAGTGATTAATTTTTAGTATTAAATACTCATGACTACAGAGCACCTACCGCGTAGGCCTCACCTGCTGATCGCCCTCTCTTCACATGGGTTTGGACATCTTTCCCAAGCAGCGCCTGTCATCAATCAACTACGTTTGCTCATGCCTGAGCTGCGCATCACAGTCCGCGGTACATTCCCTGCAGAGCAAATCAAACGACGTATTTTCGATCCTGACACGATCGAGTCATTCGCTGATGACTTTGGCATGGTCATGCATCATGCGCTGAGTGTTGATATTGAGGCGAGCCTCTCTGCATATTTCAATGCACACAAGGACTGGCAAAAAAAAGTAGTAGACCTTGCTATACACTTGAAAGAAATTGAAGTCGACCTCGTCGTCTCAGATATCCCCTACCTCACCCTTGCTGCAGCGAAACACGCAGGGATCCCCTGCGTCGCGCTTTGCTCACTCAACTGGGCGGATATCCTTGAGCATTATTTGAAAAAATATCCGCTCATCGGAACAGATTCTGAACGCCGACTATTAGATCGAGAGCAGTCAAGCTTGATCGACACAATCCGCTCGGCCTACCAATCTGCCAGATATTTTTTACAACCTGCGCCGAGCATGGTCATGCAAGACCTGACAAACACATTAGCAATCGGCCCAGTCTGCACGCCAGGAGAAAAAAAACGCACGGAATTAAGAAAAAATATCGGAGTATCCGCAAATGCAATTGTAATTTTAGTTGGCATGGGAGGTATGGCCTATCCTGTGACACTAGATAACTGGCCCTCGGAAATCAATGGTCAAGCGCTTCATTACCTTGTACCTGAAGAAATGGTCACACTACCCGTCGCAGTCACTCCAGAACAATTCAGGGATACAGACGCGCAGACCATCAATACGATATCGATCGAACAAACGCGACTGACTTACTCAGAGCTGGTTGCATCGGTTGACCTGATCATTACCAAGCCCGGATATGGCATGTTTGTCGAGGCCGCTGCAGCAGGTGTACCGGTACTTTATGTTGAGAGACCTGGCTGGCCAGAAGCAGAAGCACTCACGGGCTGGTTGCAATCTATTGCGCATTGCGCGGAAATCACCTCAGAAACACTGCAACAGGGATTATTCACGCAGCAACTGACAGAGCTACTCAGCAAAGGTCACTATCCAGCCGTTCCACCAAGCGGTAATCTTCAGGCAGCGGGATTATTGCAGCGCATCCTCTTACATACCGAGTAGACTGAAGCATGCTCAGCCTCAATCAAATCTGGAGTCGCATTAAAAAGCACCCCATGTCACGTGTGGGGCCAGGTCTCATTACAGGCGTAGCCGACGACGACCCCAGCGGCATCGTCACTTATTCACAAGCCGGTGCACAGTTTGGTCTGAATATGCTCTGGACCATGCCACTAGCCTATCCCCTCATGTCAGCCGTGCAAGCCATCTGCGCGCGAATCGGCCGCGTCACAGGCAGAGGGCTCGCCGACAATATCAAACGCAGCTTCCACCCTGCAGTATTGTTTGGTGTGGTGTTTTTACTGCTGATCGCAAATACTTTAAATATTGCCGCAGACGTCGCCGCGATGGGTGAGGTCGCAGAACTGGTCACAGGACTTGATCGCCACCTGATGACGGCAGTATTTGTCTTTGCATCGCTCGCATTACAAATATTTGTTCCCTATCACCGGTACGTATTTTTTCTTAAATGGCTGACGTTATCGTTATTAGCCTATGCCGCAGTGTTGTTCACCGTTCAGGTTCCCTGGGGTGAGGTTTTCCTCAGAACATTCTGGCCGCAAATCGTATTCGATGCCAGTACAGCCGCAGTAGTCGTCGGAATATTTGGGACAACGATTAGTCCCTATTTGTTTTTCTGGCAGGCCTCCGAAGAAGTCGAAGACATGAATGCCAAGGCAGGATACGACACCGTAGGGGCTGCACCTCTGGTCATCAACGATCGCGATGCAGTGCCTGAACTACGCAGAATCAGCTGGGATACCTGGAGCGGGATGCTCTACTCCAACCTCACTTCATATTTCATCATCCTGGCAACTGCTGTGACGCTCCACACTGCAGGCATCACCGATATCACCACCGCTGCTCAGGCCGCGAGTGCACTGAGACCGTTAGCTGGCGATTTTGCCTTTATCCTGTTTGCCGTCGGTATTCTAGGTGTTGGTTTGATCGGCGTCCCGGTGCTAGCTGGATCAGCAGCCTATGCACTAGCCGAAACAATGGGATGGGAGTGGGGCCTGGAGCGCACAGTAAAACAAGCAAAAGGTTTCTACGGAATCATCGCCATCAGCGTGCTGGCTGCACTTGCGATTCAATACTCCCCGATCAGTCCGATGAAAGCCTTGTTCTGGAGTGCGGTGATTAATGGAGTTGTAGCTGTACCGCTATTGGTTGTGATTCTGTTACTTGCCTCCAAAGAGTCCGTGATGGGGAAATATGTCGCCCCACGATCCTTACAGATCATGGGGTGGATCACTACAGGGGTAATGGGGTTTGCTGCGATCTGGATGTTTATACCAGGCTGAGGCTCAGGTCAGTCAAGCGCCTTAGCCCAACATATCAATCCAGTTTCACATTCGCGTCCTTTACAACCTGCCCCCAGCGCTCATAATCAGCTTTTAACTGTGCAGCAAACTCTTCAGGTTTATTCGCGACTGGCTCAAAAGAGCTTTTCAGATAGCGCTCCCGAACCTCAGGGATCTGCATCACCGCAGCAATCTCGCGCTGTAACTTATCAATGATAGGTTTCGGTGTCTTTGCAGGCGCGAGCAGTCCATACCAGGACGTCACAGCAAAATCTTTGACACCCGCCTCGGTAAACGTCTGCACATCGGGCAAGCTTAAAGACCTCGTATTCCCCGATACCGCGATAGGCACTAACCTGCCTGCCGTGATGTGCGCCATGACGGTTGGCACCACCGTCACAATCATTGGTATCTGCCCTGCAGCCACATCGGTCACCGCCTGACCGCCGCCTTTGTAAGGAATATGCTGCAGCTTCATTCCTGTACGTAAGGCTAACAATTCACCTGCAAGGTGTGTGCTCGATCCCTGGCCCGTCGAACCGAACTCCATGGGATTAGGCAAGGACTTTGCATACGTCACCAGCTCTTTGAAATTTTTGGCTGGCACTTTGTTATTCACGGCCAATACGATCGTTGCATCGTTGAGTTTGGTGATTGGTTCAAAATCGGTCAGGGTATTGAAGGGTGCTTTGAGCAGGTGCGGCGCAACCACCACCGTGCCATCAAACACCATGACTAGGGTATAACCATCGGGCGCAGCGGTCGCGGCCATCTGCGCGCCGATAAACCCAGAGGCACCGGGCTTGTTTTCTACAATAATGGGTTGCTTGAGACGCTCTGCGAGCTTGTCACTCATGTAGCGCACCACTGCATCCCCTCCGCCACCGGGTGCATAGGGGACGATGATGCGAACTGGTTTGTTGGGATAGTCTGCAACAGCATTTTGTGCAAGTGCAACCGAAGTTTGCCAAAAAGCAAATGCTAGGAGTAAAAGTTGCCCACCCCAAGATTTCAATATTTTTTTCATTTTGATTTACCTATCCCAAACTTCATCCGGCACGGGTAATCCGGCCAAATCTTCTGAAGTGAGCGCACGGTCGGGCTCAATGCCATAGGTTTGCAACATCAGGATCAACTGTCTGGTGTGCTGTGCAGAATGCCATGCAGTCCGCTCAAGCACATCGTGCATAGTCCTTCGGCCATAATAAGTTGGCACCAGGTAGCTCAGCGAACGATCTTGTTCACTTGCCCACCAGGCAAGCAGCTGCTCGCGGATGTTTAACCCCCAGTCGCAATGTCGTCACCCGTCCATTCTGCAGGCGGTACATCGTTAAAGCCCTCAAATCCGTGCGGCGGTTGAGGGTTGCATGATTCTTGTAGTCTCCGTTTATTACACTTATTTTTAAGCGCTTTTATATTTTGTATATTTTCCATAGCTTATGACAGGAATCCCTCGTTGGCAAAAATAGCTGCGAATCCATAGCCTGAAATAGCCCTTAAAATAGTAATTAAAGAATTTTGCTCACCATAAATTTTGCTCAATGAAATTTTGAGCTGCGTCAGAAAGTAAAGCCAACGGACTTCAATGAAAATCCTTATCGTTTTCGGTACACGCCCTGAAGCCATCAAAATGGCTCCACTGGTGCATGCCTTTAAAGCCCATACTGAATTCGAAACCGTCGTTTGCGTCACCGCCCAGCATCGCCAGATGCTCGATCAGGTTCTCAATATTTTTGAGATTCAGCCTGATATTGACCTTGATTTGATGCGTTCAGGGCAAGATTTGTTTGACGTGACGAGCTCGGTACTGCTCGGTATGCGCGAGGTGCTTAAACAACAAAAACCTGATGCCGTGCTCGTGCACGGCGATACCACGACCGCCTACGCTACTGCGACAGCTGCTTTTTATGCAGGGATTCCCGTCGGTCACGTGGAGGCGGGTCTCAGGACCCACGATATCCACTCGCCTTTCCCTGAAGAATTCAATCGGCAAGTCGTCACCAAAATCGCTACCTGGCATTTCGCACCGACCCCATCGAGTCAACAAAACCTGCTCGATGAAAAAATCAAAGCAGCAGACATTACCGTCACCGGCAATACTGTGATCGACGCCTTATTCTGGGTGCTTGAGCGTATCGAGTCCCAACCTGATCGCCTTGCAAACATCGAGAAATTTTTAAATTCAAAATTATCCTTTGTCTGGAATTCAGATAAGACAGCGACTGCGGAAAAATTCGTTCTCATTACCGGCCATCGTCGTGAGAATTTTGGTGCAGGATTCCTGTCGATCTGCGAGGCGATCAAACAACTCGCGACCGCTCACCCAGTAGTGCACTTTGTTTATCCCGTGCACCTAAATCCCAACGTACAAAAACCCGTATTCGAATTAATCAACGGTTATGACAATATCCATTTAATTGACCCGCTCGAATACGAACCCTTTGTTTATCTACTCAAGCACGCGTATTTAGTACTCACCGATAGCGGTGGCATTCAAGAGGAGGCGCCATCGCTTGGTAAGCCTGTATTGGTCATGCGCGATGTCACAGAGCGTCCTGAAGCGGTGGAGGCGGGTACGGTGAGACTAGTGGGTGCAGATACCGCAAAGATTGTCAGTAACGTTTCAGAGTTATTGAGCAACCAACTCAGCTACGAGGAAATGTCTAAGGCGCATAACCCCTATGGTGACGGCAAAGCGTCCGAACGTATTGTTGAGGTATTCCAGTCGTGACGATCGAAGCTGTCCGTGAATTTTTTGCTATCCGTAACCTTGATCTCCCACTCATCGAGCTTGAGGAAAATACCGCCACCGTCGCTCTTGCAGCGCAAGCTCATGGTGTTGAACCTGGTCGGATAGCAAAAACGTTAGCGTTCAGACTTGGCGATGGCCGTGTTGTTCTGGTTGTCGCTGCTGGCGATGTTCGTGTGAGTCACGGCAAATTTAAAGCGGTGTTTGGCAAAGGGAAAATGCTGAATGCCGAGGATGTGGTTGCATTAACAGGGCATCCTGTGGGTGGAGTCTGTCCGTTTGGATTGGCTGAGCCGCTGCCTGTTTATCTGGATGCTTCGCTTAAGGCTTATGACGAGGTACTGCCGGCTGCAGGGTCTGTGAATAGTGCGGTAAGAATCAGGATTGAGTTGCTTGCGGAAATCACGGAAGGTGAGTGGGTGGATGTTTGTTGAGCGAGCAATCAACTGGCATTACCCCTCATACTATTCATACAAAAATATCAATTTTGAACTTCCAACAAATAACATTTTGGAATCAAACAATTACCGACTTTGACAAATTTCCAACTAAAGCTAGTATTCGTGCTTAATTCAATCAAGCATTGATCAGGATCTGCACCAATACATACCGCAGAGGTTTTTTTACCTTGGTGCATTTCACGGACAATTAAACTATCCATCTCTGCCTGATTAACTTTGCCTCGGTAGGACGCCCCATAAAACCACGGAGTACCATCAACATCCTTCCGTCTATCCGTGCTTTGAATTCGGAATAAAGCGGGCCAAACTTGCCAATAACCGCCCGTTAAAATTCTGGAATTTGTTGCGGACATGTATTGTCCAACTCCATCATAGCCATTTGAACTGTGCCAGTACGGCATCGGTATGTATGGCCTCACTATGATCAGAGAAATTGCTGCTAACAGAAACCCTAAAATAGAAAATAAAAATTTATTTTTCAAAGAAAAAAATATTTCTGTTATTTGTAATGATATGAAAACTATCACTGTTAACAAAGTTGGATAAAAATAACGAAAGTGAAAATCATTGCGAGAAGCCCACGAGCTCAACGCAAATATCATCCACCAAAATAAGGCAAATACTAGAGCCATCAACATTAATAAGTTAACTCTGGATTTAAGGATATTTTTAAACGCTAATAGTTTTACCAATACTCCTGCACTAACCATCGCGACCAAAATATTTAATCGCTCAGTACCTTGCTCAAAACTTAGAAGCGAAGACCTCAGCCCTTCAGACAACATTCCAATATTATTGAATTGGACATAATTTTCATGAGGAACATTTGAATGTTTACTTAAAAATAACCAGAAAAAGAAAAAACCACCTGCCAACACTGGAATAATAAAAATCTTCCATTTAGGTACAAATGTAAAAAACATCACGAAAGAAGCACAGCTCACAAGCAAGATGCTCGGGTTCATACCGGTAGCTACGAACATGAGAAAAAATACAGCACAAAAAGAAAATAACTCTAATTTTCTTTTTATTAGAACTGACCATGCCCAACCTAAAAATAAAAAAGAAATGCTGTAGGGTTGTGCCGAGTATGCAAAGACATAAACGCCTTTTTTATTCAAAACTAAGACGCTTACTAAAACTAAAGTAATGAAAAAAATGAGTCTGTATATTCCAATATTTTTACCATCTAACTTTGCAAAAGTGTCACTGAGCAACTCGAGCAAAAGAAAGTACGAGGCTCCTGAAGTTAAAATTATTAATAGTAAATTTGCAGTTGGTGATTGAATCCAGGAATATAAAAAAGGTAAAAAATTAAGGTATCTATCTTGACCCCAATAAAAAAGGGTTACTTTGTGAGTAGACATCAAAGATTGCAGAATCGTGTCTGCTTCATAGTTTGTTGGCACAGCCCAATTGACACAAACTATCGACAAAAGTAGCGCAGCAAAAATCGTAAACGTTCTAGAAGAAACTAGCTGCATGATTTTGTCAGTAAGCATTTTATGAGACTATTAAAAAATATCGTGATAAAAAAAATATCAACGCCAACAAAACGATAAGCACACACCCTAAGAGTGCATGAAAAATCACCCTGTAATTTACTATTGAGGATTCTTATATCCTTTCACCAGATAAAGTACTTGAACTGGAGTACTCACTAATTTTTCAACATCAAAATTCACTAGTTGGTCATACGGTGGACTAATTAATAGTACGGTTCGACCCGTAGCAATGTATCCATTAATTACTTTAGAAGTGTCGTCCTGATAGAGAGCACCTTGACCAGGAACATGTAAATTTTTTGAAAAAATATCAAAATGATAAAAGTCGGTTGTTACGTGATCCATTTTCAATTGGACTTCCGGAGTCATTAATTGACCAAACCAAAGTGCACATTGGGGGAGCGTGCAGTTAAATGTCCCTATCAAAATAGGATTCTTATATTGATGGATAGCGTCTTGAATAATTAAATTGTCCTGCGCACCTTTAGCATGATATTTTTTTATCACTTGGTAAGCAGATACAGAAGATGTCACCGCTTGATACGCAAAAAACACAAAAACAGATAAATGAAGCAATTGTTTTACCAGCCTAGGGGCTTGTAAAAACTTTTGAGTATCTAAAAGCCAAGCAAACGCGATAACCGTAATTGGCAATACAGGAATCATGTAAGTAGGTCCGGGATGTTTGGCAACCATAATCGCTTGACCAATAACAACCAAAGATAAAACAAATGCAGTAAGCCATGAATAATTATTGATCTTTTTAGCTATTGTTTGACCCTGAATCTCGGTATCAAATTTTATTTTTTTAGCCAATATTTGATATTTAATGAAACCCCAAAGACTAACTATCACCATAATCCATACCGCAGTTTCAAGTAACGGGTACATACTTCTTACGTACGAAAAGTTACCAATAAATTCGCCTACGTTAAAAACTGCATTTTGACCTGCCCCATGTAGTCCGGAATGGTTGATAACTTTATGTAACCACCCAAACATTGAACCTAAGCGACTATAAATAGGCAAAACACCTATAAACCACGATGCGCTCATGACGGCAATTGAAATCAAGACCAGCCGCGACGATCGTAAAATTAACACTAATCCGGCTAAGGGCAGAAATGTAACTTTAACTGCCAGTCCAATACCGCAAAACACTCCGGCAAACACCGCCATTTTTTTATTAACAATATTTTGTTTGGAAGAGTCACCCAGCAAAGCCGGAACCAGAACACCTAAAAGACAAAGCGAGATACACCACAGCAAACTTTCCGGTGAAGGATAGATAACGTTAGGTAAACTCAATACAAAAACCATTGGGGCTAACTGGCACATAGCTGCAGACAGATACCTTTCTGTAACTTTAAAAACTCTTAATCCGATAAAAAATATTGCTATTGAATTCAAAAGAACCACTAAGGCTGAAACGCTCATCAAATAAAGCTCAGGTTGAGCCAGAACATCGACGAACATCTCTTGCCCAATTACGCCTAGCGTGTGACGTACAAACCAGACAACGGCAATAGTGATTGCAATAAGTAATTGAAGTGGTGTCCCTGGGTGATCATTATGCGCCGGTGCTTTACCAAGCAAAATATCAACACCTGCAAACAAGTACTGATAAGCCGGATCCTGTCCATAAAATGGAGTATTTGCATAAATTGGATACATCTGCGTGGCAAATACTATTGCGACGCTTATGAACAGCACTGGAATAATAAAGAGCAAAAAATTAGTTTTTATAACTTTCATGATGTTGGAAATTTAAATTAGCAAAATTCTTTTCTCTGAACTTCTGTATTTAGTAAAACTGCAACCATAATAGAAACAAGCAGCACAATGGACGCATAGTAAATATTATTCATTTAAAGATTAAAAATTCCCTATGGATCTACAATCGAAGTATCCCTAGACTCACAATGCTGCTTGTACTGGTGTGATTGCACCTGATTACGATTTATGCCAAGGTTTCAAACAATTAGCGCTTAATCGTTGTGTGGGGCTATTCGTATAATTCGCTGAAGCAATATAATTATCCGTTACACGATGATTGGCCTGTACTGTTTAATAGAAAAACGTGTATTGCTATTAAATTCTCACATAAATCCTGCTTTTACTTGCTCTAAAAGGCGAGGGTTTCTACTAGCTCCCAAAGGTTAAGCAATGACATTTAAGTCGTTGATACTAGTTATATCCATACTTGGCTACCTCTTGTTTTTTATACACAAGCTGAAGGTAAAACCCTTAGTCACACCTTTTGCATGGGCTTGTTTCGTAGTGGTTGTTACTTATTTTTTTGCAATAGCTGGCAAGTTGTCGTGGGGAGTGAATTTCACCTTATATCTAGGAGTTTTTGCCGGCGTTAGCACTATTTTTTATGAAAGATCTTCTTTAGTAAAAAATACTAAGGAACTAGTATTTATTGCAATCTTTTTGATACCCATCGCAATCTCTTACTACTCTATTCCAGATGACTTCATGTTTTTATTGTGGGATGAAGTCGGTGGCTGGGCAAGAAGCCAAAAACTTATACACGACACCAACGCATTACTCAATGCAAACTCCCCTTTCAGTCTCAGGTCTTACCCCCCTGGTCAGCAAATATTCCAGTACTTCATTACAAAAACAACTTTCTGGTCTGAAAAAAATCTATTACTCGCTCAAAATATTTTTATTTTTTCTGCTTTACTTGCAGTTGCTGGATCGCTGCTTAAGCGACAACTTTGGGCTTATATCGTTTACTTAAGCTTAGTACCCTTTATTTATTATTTTAAATTTGACTACAACACCATCTATTGCGACCCTCTCATCGCTACAGTATTTGCAGCTGGCTTAGCACTTGCCTTGAAAGGTCATTCAAAGTCTGCCGATCCTTGGTTATTAGCCATTTGCCTTTGCGGGTTTGTATTACTAAAAGATATCGCATTAGTCTTCACGGCGTTAATAATATTTGTTTATGGTTTAACAATACTTAATACAAACTCAGTTCAAAATTCCACCATCAAAAATCGAGCCTTTGACTTATTCAAGAGCTTAATCATTCCGGTCTTGGGAGTAACAATAGTTGTAATGTCCTGGAAATGGTATGTCAGCGTAATTGGGACATCTAAGGCTGAAATTGTAAGCTTGACACTTGATAGCTTTATCCAAGAACCATATCGTCAGCGTGCGGGCTTAACCTTAACCGCATTTATCCATGCGCTATTGAAGCCAGACTTCTTTGCTGGCATGTTCAAACATGTCACGTTGAACATTTCTTTAGCTACGATTTTTTTAATTATCGTTTTAATGAATGGGTTAACCATTTTATTTAACAATAAAGAATATCGGTTCAATACATTTTTAATTGCATTATCTTTTGCTGGTGGTGCGATTGGTTACTTACTATTTTTACTTTTTCTCTATTTGACTTACTTTACCGAGTACGAGGGGACAAGGTTAGCGTCCTTTGATAGGTACGCTATGACATACATGCTTGCCTGGTTGCTCGCGACATATGCCTGGCTGATGTCAGCAATTTTCACTAGATATCAAAAACCATATGCAATAGTGATACCCATTTTATTTGCAATACTTATCTACTGTTTTGTGCCGACTAAGTTTTACACGGATATTCAAAAATTGCCTGTTGATCAGGTTAGCTTTGAAAAGCGTAAAGCAACACAAACGTTATCAGATAGCGTTCGAAAGTATATTAAGCCAGGTGAAAAAGTATATTTTCTTGCGCAAAATACTAATGGTTATGAAAGGCATTTGTTTGATTATGCAATGCTCCCATTTCCGCCCAATGGTTGCTGGTCTATAGGTAAAAAATATAATGAAGGTGATGTTTGGACTTGCGATCAGCCATTAGGACTTTTAATTAAAGACTATGCATACCTGGCCATTTACAATGCAGATGAACGTTTTTGGCAAGATAACTTTGTTTTGTTTGATGATGTAGGTCGAAACAATGCGAGAGGTGTGTATAGAATCTATACCAATAAAGACGGAAATCTTCGACTGAAACTAGTAGAGCAATAACTTTATGCTAAAGCACGAGCAACTGTCAGAAATATTTGTTTTTGCACATCAAGATGATGAGTCGGCAGTCTATCAAAAAATAGTTGATGCTTTACAAGAGGGGCGCCGAGTACTCTGCGTATTTGTAACCAGTGGCATGACAAAAGGGCTCGATTCATCAAGAAGAAATAATGAGTCCACTTTAGTTTTAACAAGTCTAGGTGTTACTTCCGACCATATTTACTTCGCAGGTGATATTGTTGGCATAACAGATGGTGATTTAGTTAATAGGTTAGATCAAGCTGCTCAATGGTTAGAGAGTTTTTTTCTTAGTAACCGCCCTGTTAATCGCATTTTTTTACCCGCTTGGGAAGGCGGTCATCCCGATCACGACGCATTGCATGCAATTGGTGTCTCGATTGGAAAAAAACATTCTTTTTTAGATGCTATGCGTCAATATTCGCTCTACAACGGGTATCACTGTAAAGGACCACTTTTTAGGACATTTTTACCACTACAACAAAATGGCCTTGTCGAGAAAGAAAAAATATCCTGGCCCAACAGGATTACATTTTTAAAAAATTGTTTGCAATATCCATCACAAGCGAAGACTTGGATTGGATTGTTTCCCATGATGCTTATCCATTATATTTTCTGGGGGACACAAAATTTGCAGCCTGTCTCGTTTAAAAGAATTATGAATCGGCCACATAGCGGAAGTCTTTACTATGAGCGTCGGAGATTCGCTGTTTATGAGAACGTACATCAAAAGATACGTACATTTATTAGTAAAAATAACGAATCAAACTGAGCTAATAAAAATTCCATCTAAATTAAGCCTATGATCACGAAAAATAAAATTTTTATTGGTGTTGTTCCTTTTATTTTTATTGTTGTAAATCTGATTTATTTATCCGTAATATTTCCCTTATATTCTGGACCGCCAGGCTACGATCAAGACCCTGCGTATGCATATTTATTTAATGGATTATTGCTATTAGATGGCCAGGCACCGTGGCATGTAGACCATCCCGGTACACCCCTTCAAATATTATGTGCTTGTGTAATTTTTGTTGTTCATTTTTTTATCAATCTCTCAGGATCAATCCAAAATATCGATTTAATTGATAGCGTCATATCCAATCCAGAACCCTATCTATTTGCAACGTCCTGCGTTCTGCTCTCAATGAATGCTGGTGCTATTTATTATCTCGGTTACAGAATAAACAAAGTTAGTTCCCAATTTTGGTTGGCTATTTTTTGTCAGCTAAGCGGTTTAGCGTTTTCCATGTTGTCACCAAGAGCAGCGTATGTCGCTCCGGAATCTTTATTAATTTTTACTACCTTCTGTTTGATCGGATTACTTGCGCCGGTCATTTTCAAATCGTCATTCGTTCAAACACCATCCAGCGACTGCTCGACCACGTGGCTTGGTTTTTTTTGTGGTGTCGGCCTTGCCGTTAAAGTGACATTTATTCCAATGCTGGGATTATTACTGTTATTACCAAGTTGGAAAAAAATACTAAAAATAATCACCATCGCAGTTGTTACTCTATTGATATTGCTTATCCCTGTTTACACAAATTTAGGGAGGATGTTTGGATGGTTATGGAATGTAGCCAGCCACTCCGGTATTCATGGGTCTGGCCAATCAATTTTGATTGATTGGACTCAGTTAATACAAAATATTAAGTCAGTTTTAAGTTGGTTTGCACCGTTATACGCGACTGTATTTTTATTATTTGTATATCTTTTGATAACGTTTGGACGGCGATTCCCAAACAAATCTATCCGTACACCACTTGTTATTATATTGGTTGTTATCGCCCAGTCTCTGCTAGTACTTAAGCATCCTGGCGCACATTATTTGGTTCCTGTTTTGCCTTTAGCGTTTGTTGGATTCGCATGGCTACTAGTGCAATTGGAACTATTAACAGTAGATAAAGAAAAAAATATAAAAAATATTATTCGTTATGTATGTATTTGTGTTGCGACAATATTTGCGCTGTATGGAGTAATCCCTACGCTCAAACAAATTGGAGTGATGAAACAGCAGCGCGTTGAGCAAAACAACGCTTTATTATTAATCAATAATGAAATCCAGAAAACTCCAGATGCGCTCGTGATTTGTGCATTTAGGTGTACCACTTTTCAATACGCAGTATCTATGGCCTTGCTTTATGCTCCGGGCTTAGCATCAAGACCAGTAGTTATAGCAATATTGCGTAATTTCTACGAGTACAACTTCCTCGTACAGGAAATGATTGCACCAGGTATTGGATCATTTAAGTTAGATGAGTTACCTGAGCAACTGACAAGACATTCGAAAGTATTTTTGCTTACGCCCAAAAGCTACCCTGACTTAGATGTCTTTAAGTTAGAGAAGGTTATTTCGGCCGGAGTTTTAACACTTTATGAAATTACAGGATTAGCGACTAGCGGCAGTATCAAACAAAGTCGTGATCAAACCAATTGATAAACCATTGGCTAAAAATATCTGCCCTTAATGAGAGATCGCTATCTTTAGGTGTACGGGTTACTAAGGTGAATTTCTCTTTTGTCCTGACAAAGCCTTTTCTCATCAAAAGTTTTTTAAAGCTGTAATGTGGAGTAAAGGCTGTACTGATGAAATCGACTCCCTCAGCTTTGGCAATTTGATCACAATGCTTGATCAATCCTGCGATAGTTGATGGATCATCATCCATCGCGATCAGATCAACAATCGCTAAACAGGAAAACTGCTTCATTGGCATCACACGCGTGACAACATAACCCGTAAAAGCATCGTTTTTTCTTGCAATACTAATTTTATAATTACGTTCAGAAAATTCTACAAATCGCCAGTTCAGAATTTCAGAGCTACGCACTGCTGTGATTGCTTGACTGCAAGTCCAGCCTCGTAAAAAATCCTCATGTGTTTGATCAAATCTTTGTATTTTCTCAATCTGAACTGAACTTCTTCCGAAAGAAGTTACGCAATCAAACAGGTATTGAAAGGGCGATGCAAAAAATTTGATCGTCTTGCTAAATCCAAGCTGGGGAAATAGTTTGCTAAAAATACTGCCCGCAGATACCGGCTTTACATAAACATTCAGATCACCCACCTCTTTCCAACCTACGGCCAGGTGTGGTTTAAGCACGCCAGCACGTGTCATAACACCATAGGTAAAGCCATAGCCTAATGCAGGATAAAGATTAGCAAAATGTTTTTGTAGAGGAAAGAAAAGGGCTTTTTTTCTTGCCTCTTTATCAATCACAATATTGGCAGCAAAGCCTGCAATGAGATATTGCGCGTTTACTTTGTATTGAAACGGAACAGCTCCGTAATGCGCAATAAGTTTGCCATCTTCTTCACATACAAACTCAAGTCGCTGACCTTTAGGGGGGCCTGCATGTAACCACGAAAGCATTCTGGCAAAAGCCGCTTGATCGAGAGGAGGAATCAGCAAATCATTGTTGTCAGCTAATTCAGCGATGTTGCTCAAATCCGCATCAAGTGCGTCACGAATTGTCACTGCGAGACCCTTTGGCTAGAAATTGGCTGCATTCATTTCTGAAGTGTGCGATTTTTTCTTCTTGTTGTGAGGCAAACTTAAGTGGTGATGGCGACCAACTGCGTGCCGGTACGAGTTTACATATTTCATGATCTTCATCGAATACGCGACGATTAACTGCTTGCGTAGACCTTATAAAAGGGTCAATGATTTTAGTTGCGTTCTCAGAGGCTGAGTTCACAGAGTAAAGCCTGCTTGTAAAGTTTGTCTTCTCAGCGGTTTCAGAAGGAAAGAAATTTTGCAGAGAATACGAATAACCGAAAGTAGAGGACAGCATTCCAAAAGGGAATAAGAAAATACTCAAATATTCTTCTTGTTGGAAATCTATATTGAATAATTTTTTAAATCCAGTCAGCTGTTTGTGAATCCGTTTGTTACCGATCGGTGCATGCCAGACTGAGTTACAGCCATCAAAGACGTTTAAGCCATTTTCAAGCTGTAATGTGGCTAACGTTTCGGAGTGAATTAAAGGGATATGGTAAGGCTCAAGTGCATTTTCAACTGCGATTGGCCAGTAACACTCAAATTCGTAACGATTCAAATCCACGCGTGCATTGATATTGAATGAAATGTTTTCAAGGGTTTCACTTAACGTGCCCAATTGGTCGTTTAACGTGCTGAGTGGTTTGATTGCGACAAATACAAAATCGCCACACCAGTCTAATAAATAAGTGTTTAGCTTTGCTGAGGCAAGGTCGCAGCTCTGGTAGTTATGTGGGTCGGGGACGTGAATTTGTCCCGATCTGAACGACCAGCCATGGTATCGACAAGAAAATCCTTGAGTACCTGCGTCTTCAGAAAATATGCGCGCGCCTCTGTGTGGACATAGATTATCAAAGGCGAGCAGGTTGCCTTGATCGTTAAAGACAACTACTTCACCAATCGGCGTGTCAAAACGAACATAATCCCCTGTTTCGGGCAGCTCAAGCCGATGGCTAATTAAGTGCCAGTAACTTTCAAACAACCCGATATCCAGCGACATAGACGAGATCCTTAGCGAACGACGTAGCCGCCATCAACAAACATGGTTGTTCCTGTCACCCAGACGGAGGCATCGCTCAACAGAAACACCACAGCATTGGCAATATCCGACGGCTCACCAAAGCCAAGTAGATGCGTACTTTCGTAGCTTTGCATCGCAGCCTCTCCGCTGTTCTTAGCAAGCCGCTCATGCATGGCAGTCTTCACTGCACCTGCAGCAATCGAGTTTGCTCGGACACGTCGTGGAGCGAGCTCGCACGCCAGAGACCTAACCATCCCGTCGACACTGGCTTTGGCTGCTGAGTAAGCGGTCATACCTGACTGGCCAGTTGAGCCTGCAACGGATGACATAAAGACAACGGAAGCTCCGTCTACCAGTACGCCTTTTTGACCTGCAGCACGTGCAACTCCAAATGAAGCAAACACACTAGTACTGAATACTTCATTGAGTTGCTCTTGCTTAGTCAGCCTGACTGGGCGAATCAGTTCGCTGCCGGCACTATGGAAAATACCGTTCAGTGAGCCATATGTTTGAGAGAGAGTTTTGATCCAGTCAGCAGTATCGTCTGCATCAACAAGAGCATGCGCCTCGCTAATGTGACTAGCGCGTGCATCAAGCGTGGTTAATGCATATTCAAGCTTTGAAACATCACGTCCAGAAAGGATTACGCGTGCTCCGCAGGCAGATAATAACTGGGCCGCGGCGAGACCGATTCCGGATGATGCGCCGGTAACAAGATAGGTTCTACCTACCAGGCAAGTATCTGAAAATGTATTCATCGCTCGATCGTTTCAACGCAGGCCAAAGGACCCACTTTCAGGTTAGCGGCAGCCCAGGAAAATCCGACTCCAAAACCAAACATACTGATTTGGCACTCTTTTGTGCTCAATTCAGTCGATAAGGAACTAGTCATTAATAAGGGGATCGAGGCGGAACTTGTGTTGCCATAATCTTGAATATTAATAGGTGCTTTTTCTTTTGGGATTTTAGTTTTTTTAACCAAATGATTTAGCATGAATAAATTAGCTTGATGAAATAAAAAGTAATCCTGTTGCTCGAGGCTTGTATGAGCACTACTCATTAATTCAGATACGAGAGCCGGGATTGTCCTGAGTGTGAAATTAAATATCTCACCACCATTCATATACAGATAACTATCGCTGGCGGTTGAAGAAGGATTGGTTGCAGAATGAGTGACTGCAGAATTTCTGAATCCGCTATTCGGAACAATCAGGTCTTTAGCACCCGCACCATCACTTCCCAAAATAAAATGCGCAGCGCTATCTGAGGAACTCGCCTCTAACGCGGTTGCAGTCCCAGCATCACCGAACAACAAAGCTGTGGAACGATCCTCGGGGTTCACGATTTTGCTAATCGTGTCACCAACAGCGAGGATGACGCGTTTGGCTGCGCCAGACTGAATCATGGTCATCCCTAGCCACAGGGCATACACGTAACCTGAGCAGCCAAGATTGACGTCAAAGGCGATGGTCTGCGCTGGCAAGCCCAGCGCCTTTTGGATGACACAGGCGCTTGCTGGCAATACGTGGTCTGGAGTCTGGCTGATGAACAAAACAGCATCAATCGAATCGGGCGACCATTGAAGCTTTTCGAGCAAATGTTTCGCCGCAGTGGTACACAGATCGCTTGTGGTTGTTTCCGCATCTACCCAGCGACGTGTCTCGACACCGATCATTTTGACTACGTTGGCAATTTCCGTAGGTTCAAAGGTCTTTTCAAAATGGACGTTATTAATAGTGGTGGAAGGTACACACGAGACAACCCCAGCGATGCGGGCACCTTGCACGCGAATTTCTTTGCCTATTTTGTGTGTCTTATCGTCCATCTGGTCGCCTGGAAATTACAAATCAACTGTTTTGAGCAGAGGTAATCAGTTTCTGGATGTCGCCAACTGTTTCGCAACTAGCTAACGCCTGGCCATCAACCATCACGTCAAATTGCTCGTCGATGAGGGCGATGGTTGAAACAATAGCGAGAGAGTCCCACGCCACAGAGGCAAGCGCGAGTGATTCTGACACCTCATTTGGCTCAATTTCAAAAATTTCAGCCAATCCATCAAAAAACTTCTTCATGTATTTTTACCTTTACAAATCTACGACGCATCCAGCCCAGGAATAGCCAACGCCGAAACCCATCAATAATAACTTGGCTCCTGACTTTAACTGACCTTGCTCTTTCATTTGAGCCAGTGCCATCGGGATTGAGGATGACACGGTATTACCGCATTCCTCGACCAGGATTGGCATTTTTTCTGCGGGAATACTTAATTTTTTACGCAGTGCCTCAAGCATGAACTTATTGGCTTGATGAAAAACGAAAAAATCGATGTCGTTTATGGCGCATCCCGCTTTGAGTAGAACATTCTCAAAGGCCCGAGGAACCTCGGTTAACGAAAACGTCATGACCGCCGCGCCATCCATATAAAGGTTCTCTTGCGACCGTATGTTGCCAGACTGATCAGTCGACTCTCTTTGTGTCAACTCTGAGTTTGGCGTTCTAAAAAGGCCCGCAGGCACAATTAATTTATCCGCACCGCGACCATCCGTACCAAATTGGAACGCACTAATTTGCGGATTTTCTAGATCACTGGCGACAATCGCTGTTGCGGTAGCGCCATCTCCAAAAAGAGTTCTGACACTCTTATCGAGAGGATGTATGTATTTTGAATAGGTATCAGCAGTGAGAAAAAGGACGCATTTTGCAGAGCCAGTTTCAATCAGACCTTTAGCGAGCGACAGACCGTATACATACCCTGAGCAGCCAAGGTTAATGTCCAAAGCACCAGATTGTCGTGAAATACCTAACTTTTCTTGCAAAATACATGCAGATGTCGGCAAGATATAGTCAGGCGCCTGCGTGCACAAAATAACAAAATCGATGTCGTGCGGCTCAATTTTGCCTTGTTTGAATAAATTTAACGCGGCCTCGAAAGCCAGATCCGCTGCAGTTTGATCTTTGGCAGCAATGTGTCTGTTACGAATACCGGTTTTTGAATAAATTTTGTCAGCAGGCCAATCAGGATAAAGTGCTGCCAATTCATCGTTACTCAGCGTAGATGAGGGTAAAAAGCGAGCGATATCTTCGATTTTGGCATGCGTTCGTTGCAGGTTTTGATTTTGCAGCGACATATCTGAGTCCTGTTTTACAGCAACATTAGTGCGGCATATAAAGAAATTTCAGTGTAAGCTAATTCAGTTCAAAAAACCTCGGGTTTTAGCCCGAGTAAAAACCTATGACCATTCAAGCCGACTGCCGTGTTGCTGTCGTAATACCCTGCTATAGGGTCACAAAACATATCCTGAGCGTACTCGCAGCTATTGGACCCGAGGTCTACCGCGTATTTGTGGTCGACGACTGTTGTCCAGATCACTCAGGTGACTTTGTAAGTGAAAAGTCCACCGATCCACGTGTCGTTGTGCTGCGTAATGAAAGCAATCGGGGCGTAGGCGGGGCAGTGATGGCCGGATATCGCGCTGCAATTGAGGACAAAGCGGATATTGTGGTCAAAATCGATGGCGATGGCCAGATGGATCCAAGCCTGATTAGTCAGTTTATCAAGCCGATTGTTGAGGGGCAGGCTGACTATACGAAAGGGAACCGTTTTTTCAACTTGAACCAACTGCGTGAAATGCCCGCTCTAAGGTTATTTGGTAACGCAGTTCTCTCATTTTTGAATAAGCTGTCGTCGGGTTACTGGGACATTTTCGATCCGACGAATGGATACACCGCGATTCATACCTCAATCGCAAAGCAATTACCTTACGAAAAAATCAGCGCGCGATATTTTTTCGAGTCTGACATGTTATTCAGATTGAATCTGTTGAGAGCGGTCGTACGAGATATCCCCATGGACGCAAAATATGGTGATGAGGTCAGCAACCTTAAAGTCACTAAGGTCATTGGGGAGTTCTTTGTTAAACACATTAGAAACTTCTTTAAGCGTGTCTTTTATAACTATTATCTGCGTGATCTTGCACTAGCCTCGATCGAGTTGCCGCTGGGATTGATATTGTTTTTATTCGGAACAGGGTTTGGTATCTATCAATGGACCCATGCAGTGATGGATGGCGTGGCGACACCTGCGGGCACGGTAATGTTGAGTGCATTGCCAACGCTGATGGGATTACAACTAATTCTTGCTTTTCTTTCCTACGATATTAGTTCCGTGCCTCGTATACCGCGGCAATCGTAATACTCGCAATCTTTTTTATAAGTATTGATATGACTGGCGTTAAGCAACTACTATTCGTGCTGTTTACAATTTTCATTCTGGCTGCTGGCCAGATATTGTTCAAGGTTGCCTCGGTCAAACTTGATCTGTCATACAAAGGCCTAATCACAGGGCTTTTGCTGAATCCTACCTTGATATTAGCGGTCGCGATTTATGCTGTTGCTACGGTGCTTTGGCTCTTTGTTTTAAAAAGTATGCCCTTAAACGTGGCCTATCCTTTTACTGCCTTAGGATTTTTTATCGTTCCCTTACTTGCATACGCATTTTTAGGTGAGCCCTTACGTTGGACGTCATTTGCAGGTGCCAGCATCATTATGCTTGGCGTCTACGTGTCCACTCTCTGATAGGCATTTCCTTGAGTCTAGAAAAATCCGTGCAGCTACATTGCCCAATCTGCCGAGGTACTTTAGTCAACAAAGCGACTTCGTTTACGAGCTATTGCAAGAGTTGTGATTATTGGCACGGCAATTTAACGGTTGCGATCGACAGCACGGATGATGAATCCGTTGATGCGATAGATGATCAGAGTTACATTACGGCACTAGATGGCCTGCGTGCAAAAAACTTTCAAATTATCCTGGATGAATTAGCAAGACAGACTGAGGGCGTAAAACTATCCATCCTGGATGTGGGTTGTGCCTCGGGTTCTTTTATGAGTCTGGCTAGAGCCCGGGGACATAAGGTGACAGGCGTAGAGCCAAATAAAAAACTGTGTACCTTTGCCAGGAAAAGAGGTTTGCATGTAATTGGGGATTACTTCCCGCCAGCGGATCCGTTTCCAAGCAAATTTGATGTCATCATTTTTAATGATGTGTTTGAACATATCCCAGACATCAATTCGATTCTAGAAAGCTGTAAAGCTAACCTGAAAGATGATGGGTTACTGATCCTCAACTTACCCAACTCAGATGGGTTGATCTTCAGGATTGCCAGAGTGCTGACTGCATTTAAAGTACTTGGGCCCTGGAACAGGCTGTGGCAGGTGATGTTTAAAACACCACATTTACATTACTTTAATCATCGGTCGCTTAACAAATTAAGCCAGAAACATGGGTTTAAACCCGTGACAGGCAAAATTGAAATCCCCACAATTGAGGTGGGAGGTTTTTGGTCTCGACTACAGCTAGATCGATCCGTTACCGGCTTAATAAAAAATATTATTTTTTATATGGGCGTTCTTGTTCTGTATCCTGTGATCAGACTTTCGGAAAAGGATACTTTTTTTGTGATCTATCGTGGTGATGATATTCGCTGAAGTAACAAACACTTAAGATAACTTTGTATCGGTTGATCAAGAAAGCGATGCAACAAATAACCCACAAAGATCGAGGC
This sequence comes from Alcaligenaceae bacterium, assembly GCA_947380655.1. GTDB lineage: Bacteria > Pseudomonadota > Gammaproteobacteria > Burkholderiales > Burkholderiaceae_B > Zwartia. The sequence goes on from CANCRX010000179.1 coordinate 22,325, forward strand.
CGCTAGGGCAGCTAACACCATTACGCCTACATGATTTTGTAGAAAGTCGAAGTGTTTCATCACCACCTTTCTTAAAAACTCCACAACAAAGGCATGGCTGAGATAAATCGCATAACTTGTGTCACCGACAAAACTGGCAATTGTTTTGACGAAAACGCCGTGCATCAAAGGTTCAAGGCTTATCGTGCTCAACAATAAAAAAAACGAAGGGATTCCAAAAGTGATAAAGCTATCTATTTTGAGTTGCTGTACTTCTGAGTAGATCATTATTGCCAGGCATAGAGCGCTAATCATTATTGCAAACTGATACGGGATTTTCTTTAAATACCCACCGCTATATATTTTGTAGGCAAGAATTCCAAGCACGAATTCAAATATTTTTGAACTTCCAAAAAAGCCTTTTAGTAATGGGCTGTCTGAGCTTATGCCTAAGCTTAGGTAAATCAATACGAGCGCGCTTATGGCAATTGTTAAGTAATGCCGAGATGAAATAACTAAGCCAAGCGTGATACAGAGATAAAACAACATCTCATAATTCAATGTCCATCCAACAAATAAGAAAGGCTGAATCAGATGACTTTCTTTAAAGTAGGGAATAAAAAATAGCGATTTGAGATAGTTGGAAAAGTTCAGCGTGGTTGAGCTCAATAGATTTGGCGCTACAACGATGACAACCACTAAACAAGTCGTCAAAATCCAGTAAAGAGGAACGATCCGGATAAGCCTATGTAATAAAAATGATTTCGGATTCGTATTTTTTGCCGTAACCAGCGCCATGACAAAGCCACTAATGACAAAAAATATATCAACGCCAAAGAGTCCGAAATTTGGTGTTGCAAGCGTATGGACATAAACAACACTTAACGCAGCAACCCCTCTGAGAAGTTGTATCGACTGCAGATTAGATGTCGAGGGCGCAGTCGTGGTCATACTGATGGCTATGGTCGTCAAAGTTTAGTTGTAATGATCTTGACTTAATGGTGGTGCAAGCATCGCTTCAAGCTGCGAGACACAGACTTGCTTTGAAAAGTTCTCTGTCGCGTATTGTCTTCCTGCTTCACCAATTTTCTCAAAACTATCTGCTTTCGAGATCAAATCAGTCAACACAGCCACACAAGCGTCTAAATCAGCGGAGTTAGCGGATACGCCACAATGTGCCTCTGCAATCAAAGCGTGGCCATCGCTCGCTGTATGTAAAAATGCGGCGACAGGTAGGCCTGCCGCCATGTGCCCAAGAATTTTCCCTGGAACGACTGGCGTTTGGTTTTGAGGACTTAAACAAACCAGACCAATATTGCAGGCATTTAGCAGGTCTGGATAAACATCTCTGGAAATAAATCCTTCGAATTGAACATTAGTTAGATTTTTATCTTTAGCTAACTGAGTGAGCTTTTCTTTTTCTTTACCGTCACCCACAATTAGAAACAATAGCTCAGTCTGGTTTTTCATGCGGTCTGCAATATCAAGGATGAGCTCGAGATATTGCGAAGGACCCATGACACCAGCAAACACAGCAATGTATTTTTGCTTGATATGCCATTTCTGGCGAAAGTCTACCTGTGTTCGTGTGTGTTGGGTGCCATCGTTAATAGCTGACTCAACCGCGTGATGATCAATATCGACCCAGTTATGTAATATTTTTAATTTAGATGCGATGTCAGTGTTTTGTCCCAGCAACATTTTCTTGTTGCCCTCTGAATGCACGGTAACAATATCGGCGGTGCGGTAAACATAACGCTCCAATGCCTGAAAAAATCGAATTTGCGTAGGATTACGCAAAATACCCAAATCAATCGCATTTTGTGGAAATAAATCTTGCACATTTAATAGGTTGCGTACACCGCGACGCTTGAGCCAACTACCCACTAGTGCTAACGGCAAAGGTGGGCTGTATACAACAACAGCCTCTGACTGAATGTTGTACTTACGTAATTTTAGTAAAAACTGCAAGGGCATGATTAGCTGAGCTAATCCGCGAACGATATAGTTAACGTTATGGTGCGGCAGGGTTTTGACACGAATGACCGTGATGCCGCCCTCAAC
>CANCRX010000180.1 GCA_947380655.1 Alcaligenaceae bacterium
CCCAGTATCCGGGCAATCGCTTGAAGGTTCTGTCCTGCTTTCATAAGGGCGGAAATCTGATAACGTTCAGTTTGGCTGAGATGTTTATAGGTCATGGCAATCTTCGACTGGCCGGTCAAGAAGCTTTGAATACTAGAACATTCTCAGCCGCTCAACTCAGTTAATCAAAGTTGCACTTCGTACTTGAAACCGCCTCAAATATATAAATACTTTTTCGATAAATAAAATGAAAAATACTAAAAAACTAAGTTTTCAGCACGAATTTGGTGTGATGTTGAAAACATACACTGGAGATATAGATTATGTTGAACGATTGATTCGATCTTATATCATTTATAACGTTGAGAATATTCAATTGTACATTGTAGTACCCAAATCTGATATTACTGAATTTGAGCAATTCGCGAAAGGAAATATCCAGCTATTATGTGATGAAGATATAACAAATGAATATTTAAAAAGTGGGCATCACGATTATATAAAGGAAGGGAGAGGTATTATTAATGCTGGCGTAACTAAGTTGGCGTTCTGGGAAACGAGTCTTTGTGAAAATTATTTTGCTATTGACTCAGATATGGTTTTTATTCGCCCATTTTATAAAAGGGATTTTTTTAATGCTGAATTTACGCCTTATACTATAATTTCTACCTATCCCGAACTGCTAATTGATCCTTTTTATTATGATAGATATTGGAAGAAAAGAGAAAATTCATATAAAAATGTAAAAAAAATTGTTGGTTTAAGTATAAATTTAGATAAAACAACATGTTGTTCACAGGTAATGTCATCTGTAGTATTGGCCGATTTTAAGAGTAATTTTTTAAAAACTAAAGAGTGGTCGTATGTCGATGCTATGATTTGTGAAAACTATGAGTTTTTTTGGTATGCTGCCTGGATACAAAAAACAAAAATTATTGATATTGTTGAGAAACACGATTTAGTAAAAATAATTCACCATCAAGGTGAGCATATTATGTTGCATGATGCTGGTATTAGGATATCAGATTTATCTAGAGAATATTTAGGCGTGATAGTTAATTCAAATTGGTCTAGGCAATATGGCATGGTAGATTTTGATGAGCCACCTACAAATAAATATTATGAGTTTGGCGCTTGGTCAGCTTGGTCAAAAAAAAGATGATTATATTATTTCGGGCTTATATTGAATATAAAAATTATTATTAATTATAATATTCTCTAAAAAGTAAATATTATAATTTTATAAATATACACAAATATCACTTCTGTGAAAAAATTCACCCTAAATCAATTACTTAAATGGCTAATAATTTAGTAGTCGCATTCTTTATATTTAATCGCCCTAAATGTACCATTCAATCATTTGAAATTATTCGATCTCAACGCCCCACTTCTTTGTACGTTATCGCTGATGGGCCTAGACGTGAACACCCTAACGATAAAAAACTCTGTCGTGATGCGCGTGAAGTTGTCTTAAATATAGATTGGCCTTGTAATGTGTTCTATAACTTCTCTGATGAAAACCTCGGCTGTAAACGTCGCGTGAGCAGCGGTTTAGACTGGGTATTCAGCCAAGTCGATTCTGCCATCGTGCTGGAAGACGATTGCTTGCCGCATTCCGATTTTTTTAGTTATTGCGAAGATTTATTAGACCGCTATAAAAATGACGAGCGCGTCTGGGTCATAACAGGCAATAATTTTCAGGATGGAAAAAAGCGCGGAGATGCGTCGTATTATTTTTCAAAATTCAATCATTGCTGGGGTTGGGCGACATGGCGTCGTGCCTGGCAAAAGTATCAAGTCGACATGCCCTATTGGGCAGAGTGGAAACACACTGCGGACTGGCGTAATAAAACCAAAGATCTCGTTGAGAGACAAATTTTTACAGGTTTGTTTGATCGAGTCAGTCGTGGCGAAATCGATACTTGGGATTATCAGTGGACTGCCTGTGTCTGGTATCACGGCGGCTTGACTGCGACGCCCAATGTGAATTTGGTGACAAATATTGGTTTCGGACCCGATGCAACGCACACCGTCGCAGACGATAATCTGGATGGAATGCCTGCCAGCGCGCTTGGGTTGTTGACGCATCCTGCCAGCGTGAAGCAGGATCACGTAGCGGATAGGTATGTATTTGATCGAAATTTTGGTGGTAAAGAACACCCTGATCGTTTGAATAACCGTTATAAAAAACGTATCGGACAATTGCTTAGGTCACCCTTCTGGTTTCTCAGAAAAATTAAAAAAGTATTCGGTCATTGAGTGTGATGCAAGGTCGTTTTTTTATCGTATTCGTCAACTCGTCACGATGAGATTCATATGTGCGGCATTTTAGGTTTGATTCACCGAGAACCTTCAGTGCGCAAGCCTTTACCGGCTAGCGTGCTGGCAACGCTCGTTCATCGTGGGCCTGACGCAACAGGTGTATTTACAGACGAACATGTTCAGCTTGGACATACAAGGCTCTCGATTATTGATTTGAGCGATGCGGCGAGCCAGCCGATGGTCAGTCAAGATAATCGGTATGTTGTGACCTTCAATGGTGAAATTTTCAACTACCTTGAACTCAAGGCAGAACTGGAGGTTTTGGGGCAACGCTTTGTCAGCCACTCTGATACAGAAGTATTGCTCGCCTCCTATATTGTCTGGGGGCGGGATTGCGTTAAAAAGTTTAGAGGTCAATTTGCCTTTGTCATCTGGGATCAACAGGCTAAAACAGCTTTCCTCGGTCGAGACCCCTGTGGTGAGAAGCCACTCTTTTATCAGCGGACTGAAAAGTATCTCGCTTTCGCGTCCGAACTAAAGGGACTGATCCCGCTGTTGGAGAGTAAGCCTGGGTTAAATGTTAAAGCGGTAGATATGTATCTGCACTATCAATACGTCCCTGAGCCGTATACGCTTTTGAACGGTGTTGATAAGCTTGCTGCAGGACATACATTGCTTATATCGCTTGATGACTGGATGGCAAAACCTCACTGCTATTGGTCTGTTGAAAATGTCCGAGAACCCAAGCCTCATACAAACGATACGACTCGCATTCTGAGTGAAATCAGGGACGGTGTCGAAGATGCCGTCAAACTCACACTCCGAGCGGATGTACCGATTGGGATCGCTTTGTCAGGTGGAATCGACTCGGGTGCAATTGCCGTGCTTGCACAAAAAAATTACCCCGAACCCATGCATGCCTTTTGCGTAGGATATCCAGGGCGTCCCAAGTACGACGAACGTCACCAGGCGCGCAGTCTTGCAGAGTCACTGGGGATGATTGTGCACGAAGTGGAATTACCAGTCGATGACTTCGTGGATTTTTTCCCTGAGCTCGTACGGATCATGGATGAGCCGATTGCTGACCCCGCCGCCTTTGGTCATTATTCGGTGCCCAAAGCGGCTGCTGATCACGGAATTAAAGTATTACTTTCCGGAATCGGTGGGGACGAAATATTTTGGGGCTACCATTGGGTGACCCGTTCTGTGCAATTGAATCAGCATCTCGCAAAGTACCCTTTGTTTGGGTCTTTTGCGAATTGGCTTGATTCTGCCGCTGCGCAAACCGTGTTGTACAAGCTCGAAACAAATCCTCATAGCCCTACGTTTGTTAAGCACTGGGCAGGTGTGTTGAGACAAGTCAGTGATACGCATCAAGCGGCAGGGCAATTATTGTTTTACACGCTTGCCTACGATTTTGGCGATGCTTTTGAGGTCAAACACCGCGTCTATGGCCCTGCCATGAAGCAGCTGTCTGCGGCAAATCCTTATCAGCCGACAGCGATTGGTGAACGTACACATGAGCAAATACCTGCCGCGGTAATCAGGATGCTTTTTGAAACGTGGCTTGTATCAAACTGCCTATCGCTTGGTGATCGTGTCAGTATGGGCGTCAGTGTCGAGACGCGCACGCCGTTTTTGGATGTCAAACTGATTGAGCTGGTGATGGCTTGGCGGGCAAATAATCCCGATCATTCGTTAGGTCAAAAATCCTGGTTACGTGCAGCGCTCAAAGGCATCGTACCTGACGAAGTGCTTGCGCGACCCAAGGCAGGATTCCAACCCCCCGTTCGCGAATGGCTTTCTGGTGTCGTGAATCGCTACGTCGATATTCTGCGCGATGGCCAGCTGGTAAAAGAGGGTATTCTCGCGCGAGAGAACCTCGATGAAATTTGTCACACAATTCCACAGCGTGACTGGATCGGCATGTACTTTACCTACAAGCTAGTCTTGCTTGAGATGTGGTATCAAAAAGTTGTCGCCGCATGAGCACGGCCGAAGTGAATACACCTCAAGCTTGCGTCCTTGTCTATAACCCTTTGTCAGGGCATGGGCATCTGGATTCCTGGAATGCGATGTTCATATCGTTATTGCTAGCAGGTGGTTATCGCGTACTGGCTTTAACGCCAGACGTACCTGCTTTGAAACAACGATTACAGTTGGGTGAGCAAGCGCTTGTATCAAACCTTGAAATTTTGGACTGGGGCGTTTTAAGCCCTACGGTAACTCAGCGAATTATCTATAAAATTAAACGGATTTCTGCCAAACTGAAAGAAACGTTTACTCAGACTGAACCTGCGCCGTTCGAACACGATCCAGAATTTAATTATTTAGAACCGCTGGAATTTGTAACGCGTGTTAATCGATCGCTTAGCCACACTAATGCCAAGCCTTCGCTGATCATCAATATGTACATGGATTTGTATCGTACAGATCAAGCGCGCTGGAATGAGGCTCAAACCTACCTCACGCAGTATGCTGTTGCACCCTGGATTGGTTTGCGTTTTATTCCTGCCACGAATCCAGTTGAAGGCTATTACAAAACATCGTCCTTGAGCGGTATGTGTTTTTTAGATGAGACTGTTGTTCAGTCGTACAGTCATGCATTACCTCAAAAGCAATTTTGCTATTTGCCGGATATCACCAATACAGACTTACCAGATACGGAAAGCGCACGCGCGATCAAAATCAAGCAGCTTGCCCGCGGGCGCAAAATTGTTTTTATGGGAGGAACGATTAGCGCGACTAAAAATTTGAGTAAATGGTTGTCTGTGGTCGAGTGCGCGGACCCAGCAAAATGGTTTTTTGTCCAAATCGGCGAGATTCACCAGGATGCGTTAAACAATGATGATCTGCAGGCCTATAAAAAAATCATGATGGCTCTGCCTGAGCACTTATATGTAGAATCAAACTATCTGCCTGATGAGCGCGCTTTTAATGAGATGATCGTCTGTGCGGATATTCTTTTTGCTGTGTATCGTGATTTTAAAATTAGTAGCAATATGCTTGGTAAGGCGGCTTCTTTTAACAAGCTAATTCTTGTTGCGGATCAATATTTAATGGGTGAGCGAGTCAGGCGCTATGGTCTTGGTTTAGCAGTATCGCAGGATAATGTTGCGCAGATGTATACGGCCTTAAGCGCTCTTGCGGCTCACGATCTTGATCTAGATGGGTTTAATGCTTATTGTCGTGATTTCAGTCGGCAAGCCTTACGAGAACAGTTGTTCAAAATGATTGAGCGTTGCAACCCGGTAGCGCACGAGAGAGTACCCGTATGAAAGTCTGGCAAATATCACGTGACGATAATACCGGCGGCGCCTCGCGCGCGGCTTATCGCTTACATGTGGCGATGACGCTTTGTGGCGTAGATAGTCATATGCGCGTGCTGAACCGCGAAACAGCCAATGACCGCGTGATTGCCGGACGCGCTCCCAGATCCCTTGGTCAGCGAATAAAAGGCAGAATCCAGCGGGAGCTAAAGGATCGTGAGCAGAAAAAATTCAAAACTGACAACCCAATTCTGCATTCTTTTGGCTATGAAAGCGCAGAACTAGTGGACGAGTTGAACGGCTGCGATGCGGACGTGTTGAATCTTCACTGGATCGCTAAATTTTTGTCTATCGAAGATATCGGCCGTTTAACGAAACCACTCGTATGGACCTTCCATGATATGTGGGCGTTTTGCGGTGGTGAGCATGTAGCACCTGATGACGCTCAGTCCAGATTCCGCCAGGGATATTTAACACACAACCGTCCCGCTGGAGAACGAGGACCGGATCTAAACAGGCTCAGCTGGGAGGCGAAGCGGCGCGCTTGGGCGAATCAGCACTTTACTATCGTAACCCCAGGGCGCTGGATGGCAGGTTGTGTTCGCGAAAGCTTACTCTTTAAGGATGCGCTTGTACATGTGATACCTAATCCCATCGAGATGCAGCATGTCTGGCGCCCGATCCCTCAGCATTTTGCTCGTTTATCTTTAGGGCTTGATCCTGCGAAACAATATGTCTTGGCAGGTTCGGCCGGTGGGATGCCGCATCTAAAAGGCGAGGACTTATTGCGTGAGTGCATGGGTCATATCGAGGGGACGACTCCGGGTAAGGTCGAGCTACTGATGTTCGGGCAGTATCAACCTGCAGGGGCGCCAGATTGGCCTTGCCCTGTCCACTGGCTCGGACCCGTACGAGATGACCAAGTACTCGCAACGCTTTATTCGGCTGCGGATGTCATGATGGTTCCCTCAAGGCAGGATAATTTGCCCAATACTGCCATTGAGGCACACGCCTGCGGAACTCCTGTCGTAGCCTTCAGGATTGGGGGACTTCCAGATATCGTGACGCATCAGGAAACCGGCTGGCTGGCCCAACCCTTTGATACGCAAGACTTAGCACAAGGCGTGCAGTGGATCCTTGCGGATGCTCAACGTAAAAATCAACTGGCTCAAGCCGCAAGGCAGTCGGCATTGGACAAGTATTCTGCAGAGGTTATCTCTTCGCAGTATTTAGCCGTGTATGAATCGGCTCGTGCACATTCGTCACGCGCACGTTCGTGATTGAGTCCAGATGAAAGAGAAAAACTTCATTGTCTTGTATAACCCGATTTCAAATGAAGGGCATCTCGACTCCTGGCATGTCCTGTTTACGACTTTACTTTTGAAGGCAGGTTATGGAGTCGTAGCAATCACTAGTGATCCTGAGGGGCTTCGAGACAAACTGACTAGCAAAGGCTATGTTTCAAACGAGACCTTGCGAATCGTGGGCATGCAAGGACAGGAGTCGGCCAAGCCTGAGACCAGTGATAAATCTCGACTGACTGAAAAATTACGCCAGGCTTGGCTCAAATGGAATGCTTATTGCGACGAAGCACAATACCAGCAACACTGGCACCTGCTCCAGGTAAAAAAACAACCCCTTGCATATTTAGGCTTGCGGCTTCAGTTCAGCGTTTTGAAACGACTCGCTCAACTGACGCAGTTTTTGCACGGGTTGTATAAAAAAACAAAGCAACATCAACCTTCCTCAGTCGCGGCTGCCACACAAAGTTTAAATCCTGAGGATTATCTCGAGCAGGTGAACGCTGAGTTGACCAGGCAACCAGGTCAAATCCAAGCTGTACTGAATATGTATATCGATGCATATCCGCCGACTGCTGACGTGTGGAAATCTTTCCGCTTTAAGGAAAGTACCCCGTGGGGTGCGCTGTGCATCACACCAACCGAGCGACCAGAGCAAGGCTATTACCAGGCACCGGATTACAAAGGCACGTTGCTATTGGATGAAAAGGTTGCCGAACGCTATCGCAAAGAATCACCTCAATTTATTTTCGAATATTTACCCGATGTGGCAGACACCGCTCTCCCAACTCAGAGCGGGAGGCTCGCCCAAGAGCTCCGTTTTTTAGCGGGATCGCGAAAAATTGTTTTTATGGGTGGCTCCATTGGTAAGCAGAAAAATCTGTCCCGCTGGTTAGAATTAATCGCTTTAGCTGACCCTGAGCAATGGTTTTTTGTTCAGATAGGCAGAATCAATAAAAACAATCTCACGCCAGAGGATGCAGAATCCCTTCAACAAGTGCTATCCAGACCACCAGAAAATCTCTATATCCAGCCCACTTATCTGGCAGACGAGAGGACATTCAGCGAAATCATCTCGATTTCGGATGTTATTTTTGCTGTGTATCGAGATTTTGGACGGAGCAGCAATATGCTGTCCAAAGCTGCCTATTTTGAAAAACCCATTCTTGTGGCCAATCAGTGCCTGATGGGTGATATTGTCGAGAAATACCGTATCGGCTACTCGGTCCCCCAAGGCGATACACTTGCGATGTATCAGGCCTTATGTAATCTAAGCAAAATTGAGGACTTAAAGGCGCATTTTCAGTCATATCGAAATGATTTCAGTGAAGAGATCATGCAGCAAAAGCTCGACAATTTTCTTCAGCAAAGTATCTCTAACTGAACCGCACGGACCATGTCAGAATTTTCACTTCAAACTCCTGTTGCGTTTCTGATTTTCAATCGACCTGACACGACAGAGCGTGTTTTTAACGCGATTGCACAGGCTAGGCCAACCAAACTCCTCGTAATCGCCGATGGCCCAAGAGCCAATCGCGCAGGTGAGGCAGAACGTTGTGCGCAAGCACGTGCTGTGATTGAGCGAGTCGATTGGGAGTGTGAAGTGCTGACCAATTTTGCAGACAGCAATATGGGCTGCAAAATGCGTGTGGCCACCGGAATCGATTGGGTATTTGAGCAGGTCGAAGAAGCAATCATTCTTGAGGATGATTGTTTACCTGAGCCAAGTTTTTTTAGGTTTTGTCAGGAAATGCTTGAGCGTTATAGAGATCACCCTCGTATCGGAATGGTCACAGGCGGCAATCTCCAGTTTGGTCAGCAACGAGGTGAGGCGAGCTACTATTTTTCGCGTTACTCACACATATGGGGCTGGGCGACCTGGCGCAGATCCTGGCAGTTGTATCAACGTGAAATCCCACAGTGGCCCGCCTTTAGAGATCAAGGCTGGTTGAATCAGCTCTTTGAAAAACAAGGCGAGCGTGATTACTGGGCGGCCTCTTTTCAGCTAGTGCACGAAGGCAAGCTCGATACGTGGGATTGTTCCTGGACATTTGCAACGCTGACGCACGGCCTATTACAAGTTGTTCCTAATATGAATCTGATTTCAAATATCGGATTCGGTCCTGAGGCAACACATACGCATGTCGTGGGTATCCATGCTGATATGCCAACACGTCCGATACTGTTTCCTTTGAAGCATCCGGATTTCATTCTGGCAAATGCAGAGGCGGATAGGTATATTTCCAACGATCAGATTGCACCTTCATTCTTAAGAAGGCAGTGGCGGCGTACTAAACGCATTTTGCGATTGAAATAAATGCGTATCGCCTATGACTATCAGATCTTTAGTCTGCAAAAGACGGGTGGAATCGCGCGCTATTTTTGCCGGTTAGCTGAGCAACTGAATCAGACTCATCAATCGGTTGGAATGACAAAAAACGTGGAGGTTGGCATATTCGCACCGTTCTACCGCAATCAATACCTGAGTCATCTTCCACCCAGCATTGTGCATGGTAAGCAGGTAAAAGATTACTTGCCTAAAACAGCTGGTTTGATGGTCGGTCTCAATGGGTGGCTCGGTCGTAACAAGATATCGCAATGGCATCCTGATCTTGTGCACGAGACTTACTTTTCAAAGACGCGTAGCGCGCCTCAAAAGACGCCAGTTGTGTTGACCGTGTTCGACATGATTAGTGAGCATGGTGGAAAGCCTAGCGAGCGAAATCCCTCCATTCAAACTTTGGCGGAAATGCGTTTATCGGATAAATACGCCGCCGTTGAAAGGGCAGATCATGTCATTTGTATCTCGGAGCACACGCGAAAAGATTTGATCGCACTCTTTGGTACGCCTGAAAACAAAGTTTCGGTCGCTTACCTGGGGTGTGATGGCTTACCCCAAAATCAGAAGAGCGTATCGGACACACAAAAAGATCAACGTCCTTATCTACTTTATGTAGGCTTAAGGAGTGGGTATAAAAATTTTACGGCCTTGCTTCATGCGATAGCTACATCTACAAGATTGAAAGATACTTTTGATTTAATGGCCTTTGGCGGTGGACCTCTAACGCAGTCCGAGCAAGCGCTCATTAAAGAGCTTGGTTTCAATCCGGGACAGGTTAGGCAACACGGAGGTGATGACTACGCGCTTGCAGAGTCTTATCAACAAGCCGCAGCCTTG
>CANCRX010000181.1 GCA_947380655.1 Alcaligenaceae bacterium
TCCATGCTTGAATGATAGACAACATTGAGCCCGTATGACGAGTACGTTATGAAATAACCCGGGCATCAGGCCTGTTGACGTGCAGATAGTTAATACCTTGAGCAAAAATTCGTTATACATTGCATCAATCAATGATTCGCCAGGAGACAAATTTGAAATCTCTCACATCACTCCAGATTATGCAGGATTCGCCTGTCATTCCTGTCATTGTCATACATGATCTGGCACATGCGGTTCCTCTTGCACGAGCACTCGTGGCAGGCGGGATTCGTATGTTGGAGGTCACGTTAAGAACACCTGTAGCATTGGAGGCAATTGAGCGTATTGCAAACGAAGTTCCTGAGGCTATCGTAGGTGCTGGAACCGTATGCAACCAAGTGGATGCAGCATTAGCCACGCAGGCAGGCGCGAGCTTTGCAGTCAGCCCAGGCTACACCACTTCTTTGGGGCAGTATTGCCGTAATGCTGGACTGGCTTTACTACCTGGGGTGAGTACAGCGAGTGAAATCATGCGGGCCATGGAGGATGGATACACTGAGTTGAAATTTTTCCCGGCGGTTCAGTCTGGAGGGGTGGCGATGCTTAAAGCTTTGGGAGGCCCCTTCGGAAAAATAAGCTTTTGTCCGACGGGGGGGATCACCCCCCAGAACGCAGGAGAGTTTTTGGCATTAAATAATGTGGGTTGTGTGGGGGGCTCATGGCTAGCCCCTAATGAATTACTGCTCAGGGGAGATTTCGTGCGTATTACTGAGTTGGCACAGGAAGCCAAGGTTTTAAATCGAAGTGCTCTGTAGTCTTTTCCTGACTGCATCGGGTGAGGGAAGGCAGGACACTGCCCCCCAGCCTTGCACAGCAATCGAGGCCGCAGCGTTCGCGTAGTGAACCGCGGTCAGTAGCTCATCATTGGCAGCGAGTCTGGCCAAAAGATTTCCACAAAAACAGTCTCCCGCACCCGTTGCATCCACAGCCATAACCTGATGGCCTTTTACCAATTTACGTAATCCCGTTTTTGGTTCGCTAATGAGCGCGCCCTCGGCGCCAAGCTTTAGAACAACGCTCTTTGCACCCTGAGCATGGGACCAGTCAATCACGGCGTCTGGATTAGACAGACCGGTTAGGACTGTCATGTCATCCATACTGGGTAAAAATAAATCACATTCTTTAATGGCTGCAGTTATTTTTTGTTGAGCACGCTGAAGTGGCCAAAGTTTAAGCCGCAGATTCGAATCAAATGAAATCCGCGTGCTGGCTGAGCGGGCAATTTCCATCGCAGCGAATGCGGTTTCACAGGCTGATTCTGATATTGCCAGAGAAATCCCCGAGAGATGCAGCCATTTGGATTGTTCAATGAGCTGTTGGGGCTTGCCCATTAACCAGTCTGGCGTCATTCTGCTCGCTGCAGAGCCTGCGCGGCGATACGTAAAAGCGTGTCCATGTTGTGTGTGGGTGACAAAATAGATGCCGGTTGGTGAGTCCAGGTCTGTATCAATATCGTCGATATGCACACGCTCATTTTTCCATAAGGCACGCAAAGACTCGGCAAAGGTGTCGTCGCCGAGTCGACTCAGGTAGGCGCTACTGGCACCGGCACGAGCTGCCGCAATGACCGCATTACTGGTATCTCCACCAAAGCCTTGTAGATACTGTGGTTGACCCGGATCGGTCTGGTTGAACTCGACCATCGCTTCACCGAGCGCCGTGATATCAAATTTTTTTTCAGTCATCATTTATGCATATGGATACTACATACCTTGTCTTCCTGACTCAAGGCGACTGATCAAAGTACGAACAAAATCAATATTTGTTCTCAAGCTGTAGTAGTCGCCACTCAATACTTTAGGGATTCTCAGTGCTTTTGCATTTTTTTCAATTTCGAATACTTTATCGAGGTAGGTTTGATGTAGTGACGGATCGTAGTTTGCTGATAAATCCTGTTCCAAAAATTTCAAAGCGCCATAGACCTCAAATATTCGACTGCGCGCACGGCTGAGTCGATACCCAGGCATTGTCTGAATAATGGGATAGGCAAAGGCCATTAACGGCAGCATTAATATTAATAAACGATCAATAAATTCGGCTAACCAGAAGGGCAAATAGTGCATGAGAAAGGGGGAGCCTTTTTCATAGTGATGCTTGGCAACCGGACTTTCTGGAACGGTTGACTCCATAAAGGCGGGAAACTGACCGTACTTGGAAAGGAATGTACGACCACCATTGATTTTTTCAGCAGCCTGCAAAAAAAGCAGTTGAATCGCCGGGTGCATATTCTTATCAATGAGCAAGTGAGTCGTTGGAGCAATCAGCTTTGTGTCTTGATTTGGGAAATTCTCTTTAAGATTCAGCGCGCCCTCAGGAATTAATATCTCATGGAGAAAAGGCATGAGGCGTGTATAAGCCGCTGCTCGGGTTACATTAGCAAGAGTTGTGTTGGGTTGCTTAAGCATGAGTTGCACGTTTTCTGATTCAATGCCATCTATCAGAAAAATAGAACTGACTTCGCCGTTGATATAGGCCTGGACACCTTGTTTGCTTGATATTTCTTTCATGTTCTCATTGATGGTGAGTCCATTGAGTTCCAGAAGGTTCAAGACTTGGCGGTGTGTACCGCTACCAACCTCGCCAATAGCCATAGGCTGTTTTATAAAATCTAATGTCAGCAGGTTTTCTCCAGTGAATGCGTCACTGCGATAAAAGAACCAAACGGGTTCAAAACCTATACTCCCTAGCGAAAGTAAGTTCTTGCTATTTTGATCGTTAACTAGCCCTCCTTGAACAAAGGCTGCTTGCAATGGATCATGGGGATCTGACAGTCGAGCAATATTGTTTTCTGCGCCCAGTGTTCGCGTGAGCTCAAGTTTGACGCCATTTTCGGCAAAAAATTTAACATATTTCTCTGCAATGACTTCATAGGAACCGCCCTGAGATCCCGTGGCCATCAAAACCCGATCTGGCGGTGCGGGTTTTGCGTACCACAAACCAATCACAGTCAGGATGATGAGCAGTGTGATCAACGGCCACGTTTCTTTTACGAAATTAATCCAGTTTTTAATTTCTTCAACAACGGTTTCGTAAATGGCTTTAGCTTGTTCGTAGACATCTTCTTTAACGCTACCCATTTTTTCCTCGTCCTATTACTGGATAGATTGTGTGGCTGATAAGTGAAAATAATAAGTTATACCGCGTTGTACAGCTGAATTTTATTGCGTCCTTTTTTCTTGGACATATACATTGCGATATCAGCGTGTTTTTGTAATGTGGTCACTTCCTCTCCGTGTTCAGGGAAGATTGAAATGCCGATACTCGCGCTGATATTTAATTTTTTATCTTGAAAATTGATTTCCTTACCGATCGCTAAATGGATATTTTCCGCCACGCGTAATGCCGCATCGCTGCTCTCGACGTCATACAAAATAATTACAAATTCATCTCCGCCGACTCTGCTGACCGTATCCGTGCTACGTACTGAAGCGAGCATCCTTTTTGCTGACTCACTCAAGATCGCATCGCCTACATCGTGCCCCAACGTATCGTTGATCACTTTAAAGTGATCAAGATCAATATAGATTAATGCAAATTTTTTATTATTCCGTTTGGCAAAGGCTAACGCTTGTCTTGTCCTATCTGCCAGTAACAGGCGGTTGGGCAG
>CANCRX010000182.1 GCA_947380655.1 Alcaligenaceae bacterium
ACAGATTTGATCAGTAACGACAAGACCTTTGGTCTGACTCTCGCTGGCAATGAAACGAGCGGCTCAGTCACCTATCAAGTGTCGACCAACGGTGGCGCAAACTGGAGCACGACAAGTGCAACGGAAACATCGCACAGCGATGGTTCTTACCAGTACAAAGCAATTGTTAGCGATGCCGCAGGTAACACCTCAACCACAGCTGCAGTGACTGTCACGATCGATGCAACCAACCCATCGGTTGGCACACTTTCGCTGACCGGCTTCTCAGACTCAGGTACGAGCTCTACAGATAAGATCAGTAACGACAAAACCTTTGGTTTGTCCTTGTCGAGTAGTGAGTCAGGCAGCTCGGTTAATTACCAAGTTTCAACAGACCAAGGCTCAACCTGGAACAATACTAGCGCGGCCTCTGTGGACCACACTGACGCTTCTTACCAGTATCGCGCCGTTGTCAGCGATACAGCCGGCAACAGCGTAACCACTAACACCGTCACTGTTACTGTGGACACAACCGCAAACGCTGGCGCGATCATGCTCTCGAGCTTCGAGGATACGGGCAATAGCTCTTCAGACTTCATCAGTAACGACAAGACCTTCGGCCTGAGTCTCTCTGGTAACGAATCAGGTGCTTCAATCACCTACGAAACCTACACCAACGCAAACTCAGGTAATGAAGGTGGTGGTAGCTCAAGCTGGGTCAGTACCAGTGCTAACTCAGTTACACATAGCGACGGCTCGTATCAGTACCGTGCGGTTGTGAGCGATGCTGCGGGCAACACCTCTACTACTTCACAAGTCAGCGTCACCATTGACACAGCCAATCCATCGGCTGGCACACTGTCACTCAATGGGTTCTCTGATACAGGTACCAGCTCAACGGACAAACTGACTAACGACAAAACCTTCGGTTTGTCCTTGTCAGGTAACGAAGCAGGCAGCTTGGTTACTTATGAAGTTTCGACCGATGCTGGCACAAGCTGGAGCTCTGCAACATCGACTTCGGTCTCACATACTGACGCCGCCTATCAGTACCACGCCATCGTCAGCGATACAGCTGGTAACAGCGTTACCACCAACGCAGTGACCGTCACCGTTGACACTACGGCTAATGCTGGCACGCTCTCACTGTCTGGTTTCTCTGACACCGGCGCAAGCTCAACTGACTTTATCGGCAACGATAAGACCTTTGGTCTGACACTGACAGGCAACGAATCAAGCGGCCAAGTCACTTATCAGGTATCGACCAATGCTGGCTCATCCTGGTCGACAACAAGTGCTGCCTCTGTGTCGCATTCCGATGCTTCCTATCAATATCGGACAGTGGTCAGCGACGCGGCTGGTAACACTTCGACTTCGGCTGCTGTGACTGTCACGATCGACACTGCCACCCCAACAGGTGGTACGCTGTCGCTTACTGGTTTCTCCGACTCGGGTTCAAACTCCACGGATAAGATCAGTAACGACAAGACCTTTGGTTTGTCCCTGTCAGGAAACCAATCCGGCAGCTCAGTGACCTACGAAGTGTCCACCAACAGTGGTTCAACTTGGGTTACAACAAGCGCTGATTCAGTGACTCATACTGACGCAGCCTATCAGTACCACGCTATCGTCAGCGATACGGCTGGTAATAGTGTGACTACTTCAGCAGTGACCGTCACTGTTGATACCACCGCTAATGCTGGCACACTTTCACTGGCTGGCTTCACTGACACAGGTGCGAGCTCGACAGACTTTATCGGCAACGATAAGACCTTCGGTCTTTCTCTGGCTGGTAACGAGTCAAGCGGCCAAGTCACTTACCAGGTATCGACCAATGCAGGCTCATCCTGGTCGACGACAAGTGCTACTTCTGTATCTCATTCTGATGCCTCGTATCAGTATCAGGCAGTTGTGAGCGATGTAGCCGGTAACACTTCGACGACCACAGCGGTAACGGTCACGATCGACACCGTTGCTCCAACAGGTGGCACACTGTCACTGACTGACTTCTCTGACTCGGGTAATTCTACGGACAAGATCAGTAACGACAAGACCTTCGGTCTGACACTCGCAGGTAATGAGACAGGCAGTTCAGTTGTATACGAGGTATCCACTAACGCAGGCACTAGCTGGTCTGCAACAAGTGATGCTTCCGTATCACATACAGACGCTGCATATCAATTCCACGCTATTGTCAGTGACACAGCGGGTAACAGTGTTACCACGGCTGCCGTTACCGTCACAGTTGATACCACAGCTAACGCTGGCTCACTCTCGCTGTCGAACTTCTCTGATACGGGTTTAAGCTCCACGGACAAGCTCAGTACCGACAAGACCTTCGGCCTGACTTTGGCCGGTAACGAGACAAGTGGTTTGGTGACTTATCAGGTTTCTACAGATAGCGGTTCAACCTGGAACACTACCACTGCGGCCGATGCGACACACTCTGATGCTTCTTATCAGTATCAGGCTGTTGTGAGTGATGCTGCCGGTAATACTTCAACCACGACTGCGGTAACTGTCACAGTCGACACCACCGCACCATCAGGTGGCAGCCTGTCGCTAACTGATTTCACAGATAGCGGTAGCAACTCAACCGACCTGATCAGTAACGACAAGACATTTGGTTTGTCGCTCTCAGGTAATGAGTCAGGCAGCTCAGTTTTGTATCAAGTATCAACCAACGGCGGTACAAGCTGGTCTGGTACAAGTGCTGCTTCTGTGTCACACTCTGATGCTTCTTATCAGTATCAGGCGGTTGTCAGCGATGCTGCTGGTAATAACGTGACCACGGCTGCAGTCACCGTCACGGTAGACACCTCGGCCACGGCTGGCTCACTGTCGCTGTCTAACTTCTCCGATACGGGCACTTACTCCACGGACAAGATCAGTACCGACAAGACCTTTGGTCTGACGCTAGCAGGCAACGAGACCGGTGGATCGGTGACGTATCAGGTTTCTACAGACAGTGGCTCAACCTGGAACCCCACCACTGCGGCTGATTCGACACACTCTGATGCGGCTTATCAGTATCAGGCAGTTGTCACAGATACAGCGGGTAACACGTCAACCACCACAGCAGTCACCGTCACAGTTGACACTACGGCTAACGCTGGTGCACTTGCACTGACAGGCTTCTCTGACACAGGTTCGAGCTCGACGGACTCGATCTCTAACGACAAGACCTTTGGTTTGTCGCTCTCAGGCCAAGATTCAGGCAGCACAGTTGTGTATCAAGTATCCACCAACGGCGGTACAAGCTGGTCCAATACAAGTGCTGCTTCCGCATCACACTCTGATGCTTCTTATCAGTATCAGGCAGTCGTCAGTGACGTAGCCGGTAACACCGCCACTTCGGCTGCAGTCACCGTCACGGTAGACACCTCGGCCACGGCTGGCTCACTATCTCTGTCGAACTTCTCCGATACGGGCACAAGCACCACAGACAAGCTCAGCAACGACAAGACCTTTGGTCTGACGCTGACAGGTAACGAAACAAGTGGCTCGGTGACGTATCAGGTTTCCACAGACAGTGGCTCAACCTGGAACACGACCACTGCGGCTGATGCGACACACACTGATGCTGCTTATCAGTATCAGGTCGTTGTCACAGATGCCGCGGGTAACACTTCAACCACAACAGCTGTGACCGTCACCGTTGACACCACAGCTAACGCCGGCACCCTCTCTCTGTCGAACTTCTCCGATACAGGCACAAGCTCAACGGACCTGATCAGCACAGACAAGACCTTTGGTCTGACACTGACCGGTAACGAGACAAGCGGATCGGTGACTTATCAAGTCTCCACCAACAGTGGCTCAAGCTTCTCGAGCACTACGGCAGCCGACGCGACACATACTGATGGTTCTTATCAGTATCAGGCAGTGGTCAGTGATGCCGCAGGCAACACCGCAACCACTGTTGCATTGACTGTCACGGTCGATACAGCTAACCCATCGGGTGGCACGTTGTCATTCACTGGCTTCTCCGACACGGGCACTAGCTCCACGGACAAGATCAGTAACGACAAGACCTTCGGTTTGTCGCTGTCTGGTAACGAAACAGGCAGCTCAGTGACCTACGAGGTTTCCACCAACGGTGGTACAAGCTGGACTGCCACAAGTGCTGACTCAGTGACACATACTGACGGCTCATACCAATACCACGCCCTCGTTAGCGATACGGCTGGTAACGTTGTAACCACGACAGCAATCACTGTCACCGTTGATACGACAGCGACAGCCGGAACACTATCACTTAGCGGCTTTAACCCAGTCGGTGGCACTGACAGGACCTTCGGCTTATCACTTTCAGGTAACGAGATAGGTGGTTCAGTGGTCTACGAAGTCTCAATAAACAGTGGTAGTACCTGGTCCACGACAAGTGCTACAAGTACAACGCATTCCGCAGGTACATACCAGTACCATGCGATTGTGACTGATGCTGCGGGCAATAGTGCAACAACGACTGCGGTAACAGCTACCACTAACCCGATCGCACTAGACCTTAACGGAGACGGAACTGTTAACTACTTAGACCAGTCTGCAGGTGTAACCTACGACTTCAGCTTGTCAGGTGCCACACCAGTCGCTACCAGCTGGGTTGCTGCAACAGACGGATTCCTGGCTGCCAAGACAGATGATCTAAGCAAAGTTCAGATCGTCTTTGCAACACAGGCTGGTGAAACCGACTTACAGGGCCTAGCACGTGTCTATGACACCAACCTTGACACTATGATCAGTAATCTGGATGCGCAGTTTGGCAATCTGGGGGTGTGGCAGGATGCGAACAGCAACGGCGTCGTGGATGCAGGTGAGTTCAAGTCACTCGATGCTGCCGGTATCGTGAGTATCTCTACCGTCTCTGACAATGTAGCCTCTGTCGCGGCCTCTGGTGGTGTGGTGGTAAATGGTCACTCGACCTTCACCAGAGCAGATGGTACGGTTGGAATTCTGGATGACATGAGCTTTGTGGATCCAACCATAACAGTTGCTGCCTCTGCCACACCTGCTGATGCAACATCTACAACTCCAGTTGTAGCCGCTGCAACAACTGATGCGCATACCGTGACGACAGCAGCCGCTACCACAACAACTGAAGCAACAGTTGCCGTGGCAGCAGCCGGCACGACCGCAACCGCAACGGATCACACCGTTGTTGCAGCAGCAGATGTCCATGCAGCGACTACCGCCCATACGACAGACAGCACCACAACTACCCCTGC